>DCUM01000221.1 GCA_002327255.1 bacterium UBA2214
TCGGTCAATGTGGTCAGCGGTGTCAGCGGTTTCATCCTGCCGGACGCCAGAGTCGATGTCCTCGTCACCGTCACCTCCCCCAGCAACAAGGAAGAGTCCAAAACCAAGATCATTCTCGAAGATGTCCTGGTGCTGGCCGTCGATCAGACCTTTGCGCGGGAAGATGACAATCCGGTCAAGGTACAGTCGGTCACGCTGCTGGTGAATCCGCAGCAAGCGGAGAAACTGGCGCTGGCTGCCAGTGAGGGCAAGTTGCAGTTGGTGCTGCGCAATTCGGCGGATCGTGATTCACAGGAAAGTCGCGGTGTACAGCTGCGAGAGCTGATCAGCAACGCGGGGAGCGGCGCCCCGCGAAATGTGGTTCGTCCGAGAATGGTCGAGCCGGCGCCGTCCCCGCCGCCCGCGCATACGGTCGAGGTGATCCGTTCCAACAAGCGCGAACAGATCACCTTCACCCAGCCGGAAAAAGCCGGCACCACGACAACGCCATGACGAGGAGGCGCCATTGATCGACCCTCCGGTCAGATACGCACCTAATCACTCATCCCATTAACGATATGAGGACTGCATGAGGCCTGTCAATCGCAGCAGCTTTGGGTTTATCAGAATGATCACGATGATCCTGTTGATCGTCGCTGGTTCTTTGTCCGCCGCTACTCCCGGGCGGATTCTCGTGCCACTGGGGCAGTCACAGGTCATCACATTCAACGCGCCTGTCAAGCGCATCTCCATTGCCAATCCCGATCTGGCCGATGCCACGGTGGTCACGCCCTATCAGCTTTTATTGAATGGCAAAGCGCTGGGAGTGACCAGTCTGGTGATCTGGGACGACCAGGAATCCTTCCATATCACCCGACTGGAAGTCATTGAAGAGGGAACGCCGCAGCAGATACTCCTCAAGGTGCGTTTTGCCGAGGTCAATGAAAATGCGCTCAGGGAACTGGGCATCGATTTCTGGAAAAAGGCGCTCCATGTCAAGGACAAGACGGTCAACATCGGACTCTTTTCCGGCAAGGTCAGTTCCCCCAATGATCCCTTGTTGTTGAATGATGCCGTCGACATCTTTTTTTCGATTCCGGAGCTGAGTTTTTCGTCGGTGTTGCGCGCCCTGGAGGAAAAGAATCTGCTTTCGATTCTGGCCAAACCCAACCTCACGGCCATCAGCGGCGCGGAAGCCAGCTTTCTGGCCGGGGGAGAGTTTCCGATTCCCATCGTTTCCGGTGCGGCCGGCATGCAGACGGTGACCATTCAGTTCAAGGAATTCGGCGTGCGCTTGCGCTTTCTGCCGCGCATCATCGATTCCACACGCATTAATTTAAAGATTGCCGCCGAAGTCAGCAATCTCGATTTCGACAACGGCATCATTCTCAGCGGATTCCGTATTCCCGCGCTGAGCACGCGCAAAGCGGAAACCACGGTTGAATTGGAGCAGGGGCGGCACCTGGTCATCGGCGGCATGCTGTCCCGTGAAATGTCGAAAACCGTGAGTCAGATTCCGCTGGTCGGCAGCATTCCTGTGTTGGGCAAACTCTTTCAGAGCACGCGTTATCTGCAGAAGGAGACCGATCTGCTCATTCTCGTCAGTCCGGAGATCGTCCATCCCCTGGCGGAAGCGCCCCTGCCTGAAGTCAAGCAGCTCAAGTGGTGATTTGATTGGTGAGGTGGGTTATGAGATCCTTTTTCAGAAATGAAGACGGCAATGTCCTGGCTTTTACGGCCGTGGCTTTTTTCACTTTGCTTATGTTCGCCGCCATGGTGACCGATTTCGGCTATATCTTCACGGCGCGCAACCAGTTGCAGAATGCGGTCGATGCCGCAGCGCTGGCAGGCGGTTCGGGTCTCCTGGTGAGCCGCAATTATGCCAGCGCCATGGCCGTGCGCTATGCGGCGCAAAACGATTGCATTCAGCAGGCGGTCGCCATTGGCGCTGAAAATATAGCGTTTCCCGCCAGCAACCAGATCCGCGTCAATGCCAGTCGCACCCTGCCGCTCTTTTTCCTCCGGCTTATCGGCATCAACAGCCATGTCGTGACCGCCGTGGCCACCGCGGAATTGGGGTATGTCACGTCGACCAATGGACTCGCGCCCTGGGCCGTGCCCAGGGAGAACTGGAATCCCGGCGACCGGGTGACCATCAAGGCCGGGCATCTGGGCGAGATCGGCACCAATCCCAGTTTTTTCTATCCCGTCGATTTTCCGCCGGTTAATCGTGGCGATCCCATCACCGGCGCCAGTGAATACGAATACAACATCGTGCACGGCTGCCAGGCAACCGTTGAAATCGGCGATATCCTGCAGGTGGAGCCGGGCGTCATGCAGGGACCGACGGGGCAGGGCGTGCGCGCCATCATCGATATGGACGATGGCGCCTATTGGGACGGCAGTGGTATCTCCAACTCCAGCTATCCCGAATTCAGCAGCCCGCGCATTGTCAAAATTCCCCTGTACGATCCCGCCAAAGCACCCGATTCCGGCCGCAACACCATCACCGTCATCGGCTTCGCCGCGTTTCTGGTGGAAGCGATGCAGGGAAAAGACGTCGAGGGCGTCTTTCTGGAAATCACCTCGCCCGGTTCAGCCGGCAGCGGTTATTCCCTGTTGCGCTGTGTGCATCTGATATGAATGGAAAGGGCGGCATGGAAAACCGGAAACAGATCGTATTGGTCGATGCCAATCTCTTCACGCGGGAGGTGTTGCAGAAAATCATTGAGAGTATTGAGGACGTCCGCCTCGATTCCTTTGAGACGATAGACGATGCAGTGCTCGGTGAAATCGTGAAACTGGATCCGCAGGTGGTGATTCTCAACCTCGATCCCGATCCGGAATCACTGCTCGATTTCGCCGGACAACTCAACCGCGTGCTGCGTGATGGTGCGCTGGTGGT
Organism: bacterium UBA2214; assembly: GCA_002327255.1. GTDB lineage: Bacteria > Zhuqueibacterota > Zhuqueibacteria > Residuimicrobiales > Residuimicrobiaceae > UBA2214. Next base: position 2,885 of record DCUM01000221.1, read on the forward strand.
GACAGCGGCGGATATGACGCCGGAGCTGATCCGGCGCGCCATGCGGCAGGGGGCGCGGGAGTTTTTCCCCCAACCCTATAACGGCGACGAGGTCAAGCTTGCGCTCGCCTCCCTGATGGCCTTGCAGCGCTCCTCCCCCAGGACGCAAACCCATGCGGGGCAGGTTGTCACGCTTTTCGGCGCCAAGGGGGGCGTCGGCGCCACCACACTCACCACCAATCTCGCCGTATCGTTGGCCCAGGAAGTGCAGGAAGAGGTCATCGTTCTCGATTTGAACCTGCAATTCGGCAACGATGCCCTGTTCCTCAATCTGAAATCCAAATATTCGATTTTCGATGTGGCAAAAAATATCAGCGACCTCGATCCGGCGCTGTTGAAAAAAACCTTGCCGCATCATGCCACCGGCGTCACCCTGCTGCCGAGTCCCTTTCGTTTCGAAGATGCTGAGAGCATCAACGCGGCGCACATTTCCCGCATCCTGCAGCTGCTGAGAGAACACTACGACTGGATTCTCATCGACAGTCATCCCTATTTCAACGAGGTCTCGATTCAGGCGCTGGACGACTCGGACAGGATTTTGTTGTTGTCCATCCTCGATCTGCCGACCATTTTCAACACCAGACGCTGTCTTGAGCTCTTTGCAAAGATGGGATACAGCCGGGAAAAAGTCTTGCTCGTCCTCAACCGCTATCTCTCCTATGAAGGCGCCGATTTGCCGGAGATGGAGCAGCTGCTGCAATATCCGGTTTACGCACGCATCCCCAATCAGGATTTTAACAGCACCGTCGGCTGCATCAATCAGGGTATTCCGATCACCCTGAAGATGCCGAATGCGAAAATGAGTCAGGCGATCGTGGAATTGAGGGACCTGCTCACGGGGCAGGGGGCGGGCAAAGAGCGTCCGGGTCCCGGCAGGAGTGGTTTTTTGGGTTTGTGGAAAAAATGAGATGGGTGTATGGGATTAAAAGATCGTCTAAAGATACAGGATACGCTTCCCGCCGCTGCCGAGAGCAGCATCCCGCTCTCCAGGCGGGTGCCGGCGCGCGAGGCTTCCGATGCGACGGCTTTTCAGCCGGGCAGTATCTATCATGAGTTAAAGGAAAAAATTCATCGCCGCCTGATCGACAAGCTCGATCTGGCCAAACTGGACACCATCCCCAGGGAAGCCCTGCGCAACCAGGTGCGGGAGGTCGTCGAGGCCCTGCTCAGGGAGGAGACCGATCTGGGTCTGGACCTCAATCGTGAACGTCTGGTGGAGGAAATCCTCAATGAGACCTTTGGACTGGGGCCCCTGGAGCCGCTCCTCAACGACCCCACCATATCCGATATCCTCATCAATACCTACCGGCAGGCCTATGTCGAGCGCTTCGGGAAACTGGAGCTCACCCAAACGGTTTTCAAGGACGATGCCCATCTCCTGAATATCATTGACCGCATCGTCTCGCAGGTGGGCCGGCGCATCGATGAGTCGAGTCCCATGGTAGATGCGCGGCTTCAGGACGGCTCGCGTGTCAACGCCATCATTCCCCCCCTGGCCATTGATGGTCCCATTCTCTCGATCCGCAAGTTTGGCACTCGCCGTTTCAACATGGATGATTTGCTGCGCATGGAAACCGTCACGCCGGCCATCGAGCAATTGTTTCAGGCCGCGGTGCGGGCGCGCCTGAATATTCTTATCCCGGAAAAGTTACTGGAAATTTTGAAGCAGGATGGCGTTGTAGCCATAGCTACTACGGGGCAGGACGGACCGCATATGGTCAATACCTGGAACAGCTATATACGCATTTCAAGCGATGGTCGTTTATTGATACCAGCAGGATATATGCACCACAC
>DCUM01000113.1:0-32831 GCA_002327255.1 bacterium UBA2214
TGGTCGAAGGCATCCTGAAGATGGCTGCGGATTCCCTCAACAGCGGATGGCGTCAGGGGCTGAAAACCCTGCACCGCAGTGGCCGCTTCCTCGATCTGCTCGACCGTGCTGAATCCCACCAGGGCCGTGGTGATGCGCGGGTCGTTGAGCAGGAAGCGCAGGGCACCCTGCACCACGCTTTCCTCCGGCCTGGTGCGGACAAAATCGAAGCGCTGCGGGTGCTGCGGGATAATGCCGCCGCCCAGGGGATTCATGATGACGACGCCGCGCTGCAGGCGCGCTGCGGCGCTGATGCCGTGGTCGCGGTAGGCGAAATTCATCGCCGAATAACCGAGGAGAATGCCGGCAAAAGGGTACTCCTGCAGCATCCATTCGATCTCCGCGCCCGTCATGTGGCTGGAGACGCAGATGTGTTTGATGAGGCCTTCCTGTTGCAGCCGTTCAAAGGTTTTAAGGACGCCTTTTCGTTTGCGCGTGAGAAAATCCTCCTTTGTCATCACGCACCAGACGTGATAAAAGTCGATCTGATCCAGGCCCATGCGCTGCAGCGAGGTCTCGAGATCGCGGCGAATTTCTGAGGCGCTGCTGCCGGAGGTTTTGGTGGCGACGTAAAAAGGCTGCGCGGATCTGCGCCTGCTCATCTCTTTGAACGCGACGCCGTAGAGTTCCTCGGAGCGGCCATANNTCGACATCGTTCTGATCGGGGAAGCGCATGCCGCCAAAGCCGATCGCCGAGAGTTTCACAGCGGTGTTGCCGTAGGGACGATAATCCATGGTATTCCAATCCTGATGAATGAAGGCATGTCATCTGAGCTATTCACCGCCGCGAACGCCGGGAAACGGAGGAGTAGCAAACAGAGCCAAAGCTTGCTTTGCCGATCTGACGCCAAGAGTGGTAAAATGGCTCAAGAGAAAAGCCCTGAGACCGATAGAACCAACTCGGCGACCTTTGCACACCCGGTGGTTTATGAATAGAACAGGGTAACCGTTTTGTAAATATCGGAATTTTTTTCGTCAGGGAAAACAGAAAAATGCAGAATGGCTGCGGGGCATAACCGTGTAAAAAAACGGCGCCGGGGAGGATGAGCCCCGGCGCCGCTCCGCAGCCTGATCAAATGTGGTTATTTGGCGGCGGCAAAAACATGTGTCATTTCCTGATAGAGCCGGTTGAAGAAATCGAAGGCTGTTTCGGTTTTATCCGTCCGCACCCAGGCAGCCATGGCTTCATCACTCAGATAGGTGAGGGTCAGTTGGGCATTTAACCGCACCATAGTGTCTGCGTCTTTCGCAGCCATTTTTTTCAGAATCGGTTCAAAGCAGCTCAGATCGGTGCCGGGGTATTCGGATTTCAGCCGGGCAATTTTGTGCAGCGCATCATTGCGCAAGCCGCAGTTATCCGAAGCCAGCGCCATCTTGTATCCTGCGATCGCTTTCATTTTGGCTCTTTCCATATCGGGCGACGCCATCAGGCATCCAGCCGTCAAAGTCATCAGGACGAACATCGCGAAGCGTTTCATGATCAACCTCCTTGTATGAGTGAAGAAAAGCTTGATTTCTGTTTCCACCTTAGTATACCCAAATTAAATGTAAAGGTTGTCATGGTGACGTCAACAGATGTAAATAATTGTCATGTTTTTGCGGGACGAACGCCCGCCGAAGCATGAAGATAACATATGCTCGTGTCGTCACTTGTGGATTCCCCGGTTACTTTTTGTTGGAAAATCACCGTAAAGTGCGTATCTTGAATTTTGATTTCATCTGTTCCTTGATCGCCGGTGGCGGCGGAGGGCGCCAGATTGCATCCACAGGTGTGACAGGTCGCGTGTTCATCCTGTTTTCGTCTTAGAATCACAATCAACGATTCAAGTTAAGTTTATCATTACTGTGGGTCTCTCGGCGTCTGCAGGGGCAAATAATTCAGGCAGATCAGAATCAATCAATTCCGGACCGCTATGTTTCACTACGATGTCAAAGGCATAAAAATCAAAGGCGCAGAGTTGTGGCTCGACGCCTTGCGCAAGGTGAGTTACTCATTTGTTTCCCACGGTCACAGCGATCATCTCAAAAATCATCTGAAAATTTTGGCCACACCGCCGACGGTTTGCTTTCATGCGCTGCGCAGCCGCCAGGGCGCGGTGCAGACGCTGGAATTCGGCCAGGTGTACGAACTGGACGGCGCGCGGGTGCGGCTTTTCCCGGCCGGGCATGTGCTGGGTTCGGCCATGATTCATGTCGAGCGGGATGACCTTTCGTTATTATACAGTGGTGATTTCAAGCTGCGGCCCAGCGCCACGTGTGAAGCCATTGAAATTCCCCACGCGGACATCCTGATCACCGAGTCCACCTATGGGCATCCGCAGTATGTGGTCGATCAGGATCGCGAGATGTTGATCGAGGAACTGACCGGTTTTATTGAAGATTGTTTTGCGGACGGCTATGTGCCGGTCGTCATGGCGTACACGCTGGGCAAGTCGCAGGAGGCCATGAAAATCCTTGGCGATCGCGGCCACAGCGTTGCGGTGCATCCCTCGATCTGGCAGATGGCGCAGGTTTATGAGCGATTTGGTGTTGCTTTTTCCAATTGCGAGCCCTGGGCAGGCGCACAAATCGGCCCGCGTCAGGTGCTCATCGTGCCGCCGCATGTGACGTTTACGCGCGCCTTGCAGTTTGTAGGCCGCCGTCGCACGGTCTTTTTGTCCGGCTGGGTGAGGAGAGGGCACGGACCGGGCTGGCGCACCGATCACACCATCCCGCTCAGCGATCACGCCGATTTTTATGAACTTATAGAATTCGTGCGCCGCGTTGCGCCGCAAAAAGTCTACACGACCCACGGCTTCGCCAACTTTCCGGATCATCTTCGCGACCTGGGATGGGATGCAGAGATGCTGGTGGCGGTGGATTGAACAACTATCGCTCTCGCTGCCGCAACCATTCCCGATTTCTTCGCCGGGGCAGGCCTCTTGAAGTGCTTTTGATCAGATTCTGAATCCGGACGCTTTTTGTGTGTTTGCCGGCGGGCCAATTTTCACTTGATCTGGTAAGTTCAAACAGCTATATTTTTATACCGTTTTTGTCAACAGCCAGGAGGCTCTGTCTTGATTGTCGAACAGCCTGCGCAGGGCCTTTGCGGTAACGACGATTAACATAAAGATCCGGCGTCTTATGGCCCGGCTGAGCCATGTCATCAGAGCCACGAGGCCGCCGGATGTCAGGAGGATGAGCCATGCGTTGGATGGGACGGCGTCAAAGCGATAATGTCGAAGATGTGCGCGGCACCACGTCGAGGAGAGTCGTGGGCGGCGGCATCGGCACCCTGATTCTGGTATTGCTGGTCTGGCTTCTGGGCGGAGATCCGCAGCAGCTCCTGGAGAGTATGCCCCAATCCAATACCGCCACGGTTCAGACGCAACCGCGCAGCGCTGAAGAGAACCAGATGGCGCAGTTTGTGGGGGTCGTCCTGGGAGACACGGAAGATGTCTGGAACACGCTCTTTCAAAAGGCTGGACAGACCTATCGGGAGCCCAAACTGGTGCTCTACACCGATGCCATCCAGTCGGCGTGTGGTTATGGCAGCGCGGCAACCGGACCTTTTTACTGTCCCCCGGACCAAAAGGTTTACATCGATCTCTCCTTTTTTCAGGAATTAAGGACTGAATTCGGGGCGTCCGGCGATTTCGCCATCGCCTATGTCATCGCCCATGAGATCGGGCATCACGTGCAGAATCTGCTGGGCATCACCGGCCAGATCGACAGGATGCGTGGCCGGGTGAGCCAGGCAAAATATAACCAGTACAGCGTAGCCCTTGAACTCCAGGCTGATTTTTTCGCCGGCGTCTGGGCGCATCATGCCGAACGCATGAACAAGATTCTTGAAGCGGGCGATATCGAGGAGGCGCTCAATGCCGCCAGCGCTGTCGGGGACGACCGTATTCAGAGACGCACGCAGGGTTATGTGGTCCCCGATGCTTTCACCCATGGTTCTTCCAGACAGCGCCAATACTGGTTCAGCAAGGGGTTTCAAACCGGCGACCCCAACCAGGGCGATACCTTTGCGGAGATGGGGCTCAACTGACAGAACTTGCTGCAGGGGGGGCCACCAAAGACAGGTGGAGCCCACTTCGGGCATCCTGTCCGATTTTTCACATCCACTGGACTAACATTTTGTCCCAACTCGAAAAATATCTCTCCGCCGCCGCCGTCGACTCCATCCGGCAGGCCATTGATGAGGCCCATGGCAATGAGGTATTTTTCATCGGCTTCACGGAAGAAGACCTCGTCTGTCATCAGGCTTCGGTGGCGGCGCGCGGACACCGCACCGCCGTGCCCGCCATCATGAATCTCGCCGCGGATGCCGATGTGGTCATCCACAATCATCCTTCCGGTCATCTCACCCCCTCTGAAGCGGATCTCTCCATTGCGGCGGCTCTGGACCCCTTTCGCGTCGCCTTTTATATCGTCAACAACCGGGTCGATGATATCTATGTGGTTGTCGAGCCCTTTGTCAAACGCGACAAAGAACCGCTTGACATCGCGTCTCTGGTGCAGGTCATCCATCCGGGTGGGCCGGTTTCGCAAAAACTGCAGGGTTATGAGGCGCGGCCGCAGCAGGAAGAGATGATCCGCGCCGTCGCCACGGCCTTTAACGACGGGAAGATTGCCGTCATCGAGGCGGGCACAGGCACCGGCAAGACCCTCGCCTATCTGCTGCCCGCCATCCGCTGGGCGCTGCAAAACAGGGAGCGGGTCGTCGTTTCGACCAACACCATCAACCTGCAGGAGCAGCTGATCAAAAAAGACCTCCCCTTTTTGCAAAAGGTGCTTCCCGACAGCTTTACCGCCGTGCTGGTCAAAGGCCGCAGCAACTACGCCTGCCTGCGCAAGGTATATGACGTGAACGGCGAACTCGATCTGCACAGCGACGAGGACGACCGCAGCGAACTGCAGCAATTGATCGCCTGGGCGCAGAAATCGCAGGATGGTTCCAAAGCCGATCTCGGTTTCTTGCCGCGCGATATGGTCTGGGAGAAGATCGCCGCCGAGGGCGATACCTGCACCCGCAGCCGCTGTCCGCATTTCCGCGACTGCTTTGTCAACCGGGCACGGCGCCAGGCGGCGCGGGCGCATCTGCTGGTGGTCAATCATCACCTGTTGTTTTCCGATCTGGCGATTCGCTATCAAATCGGCTCCAGAAGCGAGGCCGCGGTGCTGCCCCCCTATGAACGCATCATTTTTGATGAAGCGCACCATATCGAGGATGTGGCGACCAGCTATTTCGGCGATCGCGTCACCCGCGCCGGCATCCTGCGCATCCTCGCCCGCTTGCACCGCGAGCACAAACAGGCGTTTAAGGGTCATCTGCATACCGCGCTCAACAAGCTCAATCGCAAACACGGCACGGTGGATGCCGGATTGTGCAAAAAAATCGACACGGCCATATCGATGCGGCTGGTGCCCGAGGTCATCGCGGTCAACGAATCCACCCATGAGCTCATGGATCATCTCTATGAGGCGGTCAGGGCGTTCGCGCAGGAGAGCCAGAGCAGCGAAATCAAGCTGCGCCTGCTTCCCGAGGTGGTGCAGGCCCTGCTGGTGGACTCGGGACTGAGCCGGCTCATCAAGGAGTACAGCGGCAGTCTGCACGATCTCGCCAGTGGATTGGGCGTTTTAACCGCGTTGCTCAAACAGGCGCAGGAACAAGCCCAGGAAGAGTGGACTTCGGTGATCGTGGAGATCAAGGCGGTGGCGGACCGGCTCGATGAAGCGGCCGCGGTCATCGAAGAGGTCATTTTCAAACAGGATGAGGAGAATATCCGCTGGCTGGAAGTCAAACCCGGGTATCGCAGCCGCAACATCGTCCGTTTTCAATCCTCTCCGCTGGATATCAGTCACATGATGAAGCAGGCGGTCTATGACGTCTTTGACACCGTGGTGATGACTTCCGCCACCCTGGCCGTGGAGGGCGCCTTCGATTTCCTCGGTCAGCGCATCGGCTTGAACCAGGAAGAAGAGCACCGCCGTACCACGTTGCTGCTGCCTGCGCCCTTTGATTATCAGAAACAGGTCATCCTCTGTGTTCCCCTGGACATCCCCGACCCGGGCGCGCGAACCTTCGCCGATGAACTGGCCAAATTGATCTTCCGCGCGGTTTCCATCTCGCAGGGCCGCGCGTTCATCCTCTTCACTTCCTATGGCCTCCTCAACATCATTTACCGGCAACTGGCCGAGTCCCTGAAAATGACCGGCATCCGGGCGCTGAAGCAGGGAGAGGAGAACCGCGATGCGCTGCTGAACCGCTTCCGCCGCGACAAGACCTCGGTGCTGTTTGGCACCGATTCGTTCTGGGAAGGCGTGGATGTGGAAGGCGATGCCCTGGAGAACGTCATCATCAGCAAACTGCCCTTCAAGGTGCCGGATGAACCGATCATTCAGGCGCGCTACGAGGCCATCGAGCGCGGTGGCGGCAATGCCTTCATGGAGTACGCCGTGCCGCTGGCGGTGCTGAAGTTCAAACAGGGTTTTGGCCGTCTCATCCGCCGCAAGACCGACCGCGGTTCGGTGATCATCTTTGACAACCGCGTCGTGCGCAAGAACTATGGCAAACGTTTCCTCAATTCCCTGCCGCCCTGCCGGGTGGTGACCGGCAACAAAGAGGATGTTTTTAAAGAGCTGGAGCTGTTTTTCGGTCGATGACAATTTTTTACATCTCTTTACCCCATCTTGACACCTTGCATTTTTTATCACCGTATATTAGGGTGTCAAATGGAGGAATCGATCATGAAACCAAAAAAATGGCTGCTTTTGGGCATACTCTTCCCCGCCCTCGGCCTGGCGGGCGTCACGGCGGTTGATCTGCGCGGCAAATGGAAATTTGAGATCGGCGACCGCGCAGTATATAGTCAGACAGACTATGATGACACGCATTGGGAAACCATCCGCGTGCCCGGACGCTGGGAGGATCAGGGCTTTCCGGGCTATGACGGCTTTGCCTGGTACCGCAAAACCTTCAAACTTTCCGGTGATCTCAAAGACAAGAATCTGTTCCTGCATCTCGGCCGCATCGACGACTGCGACCGCGTCTTCATCAATGGACATCTGGTGAACGGCTCCGGGGGCATGCCGCCGCATTATGTGACCGCCTGGTCTCACCACCGCAGCTACTTTCTGCCACCGGATGTGCTGAACTTTGGCGGTAAAAATCTCATCGCGGTGCAGGTTTACGACAGCGGACTGGAGGGTGGCATCCTCGGCAGCGAGGTCAGTATTCAGGCACACACCACCGCGCTCAGGCTTGCGGTCAACCTGGCGGGCGCCTGGAAGTTTTCCTTGGGCGACGACTTGAAGTGGCGGGAGGTCACCTGGGACGACAGGGGCTGGGAAGAATTGATCGTGCCCATGCGCTGGGACTATCAGGGGTATGCCGATTACGATGGCTTTGCCTGGTATCGCAAGAAAACCATCATCGGGCGCGATCTGGAGGATGAACGCCTCATCCTCTCCCTCGGCCGCATCGATGATGTGGATGAGGCCTATTTCAATGGCGAGCGTATTGGATCTACCGGCGATTTCGACCTGGAACAGGGCCATGCGACGCACTCCGACTGGTACCGCCAGGAACGGCTCTATACCATTCCCCGGGATCTGGTGCGCTGGAACGGCGAGAACGTCATCGCCGTCCGCGTCAGGGATGTGTGGCGTGATGGCGGGATTTATGAAGGCGCGGTCGGCATCACGACGCGCAAAGCGGTGCTTGAATACGAAAAGAAAAAAGATCGTTCCCTGTCGTTCTCCGAATTTCTGCGCCGGTTTTTTGAGGGTGATTGGGACTGATGCGAATGATTCATGGACTCGGTGCAAAGACTCTTTTGGCACACGGAAGCGTCTCCCGGATTCAGGGAGACGCTTTTTTTTATGCCTCACGCAGGGGAGGACAGACAGTCTGCTCCGCCTTTTACAAGAGCCCCCCCATCAGTGGGTAGCGCTTTTTTTTGACTTTTTCCTTGATTTTATGCTTATTCAAGATTATATTGCTCTATCCCCAGCTTTGCAACTTGCACAGGTGCATAAATAAACCAGAGCGTCCATGATTGTCAAACCCACCGTTAACAGGCTATCAAATAAATGGGGAAACATGCCGTTTCCTTACATGCACACCAAACCCGAGGAGGTTACCATGAGTCGTAGGAGCGTTACAGTTTTCTTCATGATGTTGGTTGCGCTTTGTTTCTTTGCGGGGAGCAATTCCGCGCAGGGGCAGTTTGTCCGCGTTGGCGAGATTCCGGTACCTGAAACCGATCTCAACAACGGCGGCACGGGCAAGATCGTCGCCAATGTCGATCTGGACAAGGACGGCAAAACGGAAATCTACCTGGTCAATGACAACTGGAATGACACCCCCACCGAGTTGATCCCGAGAATTTACAAGCTGGAAAAACAGGGTAATGAGTGGGTGGTGGTCTGGAAGGCCGTTGCGCCGATCCCCAAACAGAACACCTGGCCCTTTTTGGTGACGGCGGATCTGGACAAGGATGGCAAGGGTGAAATCATCTGGGGCGTCGTCAACTTTACCGGTGCTGATAATCCCAATCCCGCCCGCATCCTGGTTTATGAAGCCAAAGGCGACGGCAGCGATGAGATGGGTGTGCCCGATGGCACGGGCAATTATCTCCCCAATGCCATGTGGACGATTGCCGATGTGGATCTGGCCAACATCCGGCCGATTCAGGCGGTGATCGCCGATCCCGATGACGATGGTGTCGACGAGATCATTTTCGCCGACCGTGCTGGCAAAACCGGTGCCGGCTATCTCGTCGGCGTGGTCTCGGTCAGCGATGTTCCGGATAATGGCGATGGTTCCGAGACCTGGACAATGGAGGTCAGCGGGCTGGATTTTGGCCTCAAGGGAACCAGGGCGCAGAACAAATGGGATGTCGCCGTCATCGGCCCCAATGTCTACGCCTTTTGCGAAGCGGAAATCAGCAAACTTTCTTGCGAGAGCGGCATCTGGGGCTATTATTCGCTGATGCCGATGGCCGGCGGCGCTCCGGTTCAGTCCGCGCAGGTGGTGGATCTCGACAAGGATGGCGTCAAGGAGATCATCGCTCCGGTCTATGATTGGGGCAATGATGCTTTCAAGAGCATCTACCTGCTCCAGGAAGAGGGCGATTCGCTGAAGCATACCGAACTGGTCAATGTGAGCAAGTATTGGCCCTCCGGCGTCCGCGGCCCCTGGGGCGGCGTCTCCGGTGATATCGACGGCGATGGCCATCTTGATTTCATCTACGGCTCGCGCGCCTCGACGCCCAATGCCGGCATTTTCCATCTGGCCTATAAAGGCGGCGATATCACGAATCCGGCCAACTATACCTTCGACATCATCGATTCGCTCTATGCCGCCGGCGGCATCTGGACGGTCGTCGATCTCGCCAATGTGGATGACGATCCGCAGCTGGAAGTCCTCTATACCTCCAGCACCGATGCGGGCGCCTTTCCGGATCTGGGCACCAAGCCAATCGTCGTGCTCGACTATCAGGGCGGCAGTGGCGGCGTCCAGTTCGATGATCTGGTGATTGCACCCGAAGTGCTGCTCAACGGCGCGGCGCCTGCAGGCATCTCCTTCAAGCCGGGCCGGATTCTGGACAATGGCAAAACCATCTGGTTCTGCGGCGTAAATACATCGACGCGCGAAACCTGGGTCTTCAGATCCAATGACGGCGGCGCTACCTTCACCCATAACGCCGTGGCATTGCCCGATCGTGCTGCACAAATGGATGCATTCGATGCCAATGTGGCCCTCATCGCCATGGCGGATGGAAAGATTCATCGCACCGATGATGGCGGCGTGACATGGAATGAAGTCTATTCTTACAATATCAGCGTCATCGCGCCAGGATGGTTCGATGGCCTTCGCGCTGTCGACGAGAATGTCGCGGTTGCATTCGGCGACTTTGAACCGGACGGCTTCATGCATTTTGTCCGTACGACAGATAAAGGCTTGACCTGGGATGAGATCATCACCATCGATTACATGCAAGCCGCCTACGCCTATTATACCTGGGGATTGGCCGGTTGCACCGTCGGCCAGACGATCTGGGTCTCGGCGACGCCAACCACCTATGTCGGCTCGTTTGTTTTCCGCAGCAAAGATGGTGGGGAGAATTGGGACAGCTTCTCGATTCCTTCCGAGATCATCGCCAGCTATCCGCGCGCCATCGCTTTCGCGAGTGAGAACAACGGCATGATCGCAGATCGCCGCGGCAACCCCGTGGCGAGCACCGATGGCGGCGCCACCTGGTTCAAGGTCAGCAAACCGGTTGATTCAGCCGACAGCTGGGTCAATGGCGTTGTGGCTGTGCCCAATTCCGATATCATCCTTGGTCTGGATGATTTGGGCGTCTTCTACACGACCGATTTGGGCACTTCCTGGGGCCAGATCAATGTTCCTGAAGAAACCGCTGGCAAATATTACTACGCGGGTGTCTTTTTGAACAAAAATTTTGGCTATGTCTTTGGAGAAGGCGGCATTGTGCTGCGCTTCAAAAATCAACTCACCGGTGTGGCGGTGCGTCCGGATGAAAAAATGCCGGCTTCGTTCCAGCTGCATCAGAACTATCCCAACCCCTTCAACCCGACCACGACGATTGCCTTCGATGTCGTCAAACCGGAATATGTCTCCCTCAAGATTTTCAACCTTAAGGGCGAAGAGATCAAGGTCCTGGTGGACGGCATGGTTTCCTCCGGCAATCACAACTATGTCTGGGATGCTACCAACACGCTGGGCCACAGAGTCGCCAGCGGCATCTATATCTACCAGCTCAAAGTCAGTGATGGACAGGCGCATCGCCGCATGCTGCTGGTAAAATAGCAGCTGCGCCATAGGTTTCAAAAATCCCCGTCCGGTTTTTCCGGGCGGGGATTTTTTTTGCACCTGCGGCATCCCTCTGCGTCGGATCTGGCGATCGATCTTTTTCGGTAAGCGGCGAATGGAACTTGTATTCCAGGCGGAAAGGCGTGGAAAGGATGATGGCGGAGAGACCCTGATACGCCGTGCGGCCTTTCGCGTGTCGCTGCGCCTCTGCGGGGGTAAAAAAAAGACCCCGGGGTCGCGCCTGCCGCGACTCCGGGGTCGATTATTTTGCTGGTAAAGTGAAGGATTTTGAGCGCATGACGCTCGTCTAGTACCTCAGCGACAGGCTGAAGCGGTGCGCCGAAGTCAATATACCGAGATCGGCAAAGGAATAATCAAAGAGCACCTTCAGTTTGCCGCTCATCGGGCTTTGCACACCCAGGCCCAGGGCCATGCCGCCCTCATCCGCTTGCAGTTGGTAACCGCCGCGCAGGAAGAAGAGTTGATCGAAACCATACTCGAGGCCGAGGTTGTATTGCTCGAGGTTGTTGTTGGGGTGTACCATATCCGCGGCACCGGTGAGATGATGCGAGCCGCTGTTCATCAGGTTGATGGCGGCACCGAAGCGGAAATTGATCGGCAGGGAATAGTTATTGAATGTTTTTGACTTGTTGACGCCATAGGATTTCGAATCGCTGTAATCGATATAGTCGCCGCTGAAGTGCACTTCCGGGGCAAAGTGCATAATCGACATGCCGAGCACCAGGCCATGGAAAGAGGTATGGTATTGTGTGCCGAGGTCCAGGGCCCACGTGGTATAGCCGTGGGAATAATACTTTTCATGGACCACTTTGCCGGTCACGCCGACCGAGAAGCGATCGGTGAGATAGCGGGCATAGGAGAGTCCCATGGCGAAATTGGTGAGGCTGAAGAACTCGCCCGTGCCGCCCGGTTTTTCCAGGGTGGTGATCTCCATGTCATCGGTCATGAGGTACTGTCCGCTGATGGCGACGTTGCCGAAGGAACCCAGATTGAGACCATAGGAGAGGCCGACGAGTGAGATATCGGCTGGCCATTTGATATAGCTGGTGAAGAAATCCTGGCCTTTCGAGTCTGCCAATCCGGCGGGATTCCAGAACACGGCTTCTGCATGGGAGGCCATGGCGGTATAGGCCTGGCCCATGGCAGTGGCCCGGGCGCCGGCGCCGATTTCGAGGAATTGCGCCACGGCAGTGCCGACGGGCGCGAATTCCTGACTGTTTGCGCTGCCGCTCAGGGCCACAAAAAACAGGCATATCATCAGGATCATAATTTTTTTCATTGTCTGTCCTCTTTTTACATTTTTTGGTGTATTCGTCAAGAGGTTGTTGATCGCATCTTTTCCGCGCCTGGCGTGAAAAGATCATTGGATAATCACGAATTTGCCTATTTTTGTTCCCAGTGATGGGGAATCCACGACGTAGATATAGAGCCCTGGCGCCGCTTCCTGATTGTGACGGGTGATGAGATCCCATTCCGCCACGCTGTCCGCCCCTTTGAAGGTCTCATCGAGGGTTCGGCGCACGGTCTGGCTGGCGCGCACTTCATCGATGAAATCGCCATCGAGGGTGAAAATTTTCACGGTGGCATCGGCGGGCAGATTGGTGAATTGCAGCCGGTGCTGCCAGGGATTGTTGTCGCTGGGCATGGAATTGTTCCAGCGTGCGCTGCCGCTGTAGGGATTGGGCACCACCTTGACATGATCCAGCGTGCTCGCCACCGGATTTGCGGGAGAGATGGTTTTCGCGCTGGCGAGGATATTGCTCTGGATCACGCCCAGGGGGATGGGATCCGAGATGTCGGGCGTGTAGGCTTGCACCGAATAGATGTAGTCAAAGCCGTTGATGATGTCATAGTCGCTGTAGGCGAAAGTGCCGGCCTGATCGCCTGGAGGAGGCGGCCAGTTGCCACCGGGCAGCAGCGAATAGGTTCCGGCGCCCAGGGGCTTCCAGTCATAATCGCCCTGTGCATTTTTCCCGGAGGCTTTCCAGAGTTTGTATCCTTCGAAAAATTTGTGGGCCGTGGCCGCATCATCCCAGATGACTTTGACGCCGATGACCTGGCTGTTGACGATGATGGGTTCCAGCCGGAGTGCCGGCGCACCGGGTGCGAGGGCTTCGGAGGAGACATTGAAGTCGTTGTCGACGATGAATTGGGCGACGTTCATGTTCTGCACCAGTTTCATCAGGCTGTAGACACCGCCGGAGTCCGGATCGCTGCCGACACTGAGCGCGGCTGTGACCTTGAAGGAATCCCCGGCGAGAAACTTTTCGATGGGCCCGAAGCTGAGGATGCCGCGATAATCATACGGATAGGGCAAATTTTTGCTGTAGAGCAAGCCGTCATAGGAATGCACGTTGATCATCTTGTTCCAGGTTTCCAGATCGGTGGCGGGATCGTTATAGATCTGGCACTGGTGGAAGGAGCTGGGCTTGAGATAGGGTTCGGTTTTGAGCACCTTGATGCCGATAAAACCGGGCGTCTGCAGTTTGCCGTCGGGTCCGGGATTGCCGAAATCATTCGGCACGCCGTTGTCGGCGGGATAGTTGGGATTATCGCCATCCCACATAAAGATCATGCAGCTGTCGATGTCGGCGTCGGTGAGGGTGTGGGGGCGGTTGGCCATGTTCGGGAAATCCTTGAGCCAGCTGTCCCAGGGTTGGGCATTGCTGAGCACATGGTCGTCGATGTTGCAAAACCGCGATTCGGCGCCCCACGATGGCAGTTTGGAGACATCGGCGTCGAAGCGGAAGGTGAAATAGAATTTATCGAGATCGCGCGGCGTGTCAGGCAGACCGTCGTTGTTGGTATCGATGCCGACGTTTTTCACCGTATATTCATAGATGATGAAATCGCCCGCCCAACTGGCGCTCCAGGCATAGGTGCGCTCGACCACTTCGACGCCCAGCGGGAAATGGGCGCTGGCCAGAGGCGCCTTGACGTCATAATAGCGGGTGTAGGTGTCCTGGTCGGAGCGGGTGCCCGGGCCGATATACAGATGGACCGAATCAAGCGGTGAAAATTCCTTGTCATCTCCCTGTGTCGAGCGTGGCACGCCGTCGACCAGGGCGGTGAGCCAGAGGGTACTGCGATAGAGATAAGAGTTGCCCGACCCGCCGGGGTAATCACAGGAAGGGGTGCGGTTTTCATAGGCGTCGTCGCCCATATAGCTGAAATTGGTGACGCGATTCCACAGATTGCCGATTTTATGAAATTTCCAGTTGTTCGGCACAATGGGACTGGTGATTTCAACGTCACTGTTTTTGGCCAGGCGGGCGCGCTCCGGGCTGTCCGCAGCGACTGCGACAAGGGCTATGGCCAGCACAACCAGCAGGAGGAGCGCTCCCATGGTCCAAGATCGATTTGCTTTATCCATGTAAGGCCTCCTTTAGAATTGAATGGCGAAACCGGCGCGAACATGACGCCCCGGACTCCAGACTGCCGGATTGCGGATATAGTCTTCACCCGACACATCCTTCATGAGGATGGAAGGATCGCCGGTGAGTTCATAGTATTGTGCGCTGCCGATGTAGCCGACATTTTTCCGGTTAAAGACATTAAAGATGTCGACAAAGAGATCGAAACCGAGATTGGCCCATCGCACCTGGCGCAGCAGCTTGAGATCCGTGGCGCTGGTCCATGGCAGGCGCATGTCGTTGACCTTGCCGGTGCCATAGCTGGAGTAGGGCAGGCCGCTGCCATAAAAGAACTGGATGTTGCTTTGCCAGTTGGCCAGTGGTTTCATGCCGATCATGGTCGGGCCAAATTCCTTGGGCGTCCGCAGCGTCACATTGGCGTTGACGGTGTGGGTCTGGTCATAGTTGAGGATGTTCATGCGCTTGGCGTCGGTAAAACTGCCATAGCCGCCCCACGGGTCTGAACTGCGGCCTTTGGCCACTGAATAGGTGTAATTGACGTGTCCCCCCCAGTAGCGGCCGACGCGTTTGCTCAGGGTGAATTCCAGACCCTTGGCATTGCCATAATCCGCATTGGTGAACACGTTCAGCTCGATGCCCTGAATGGTGCGGCCGACATATTTCATCCAGTCGACCAGATTGGAGATGTCCTTGTAATAGCCTGTCACCGTGCCTTTGAGATCCTCGTTGAATTGATGTTCCAGGCCGATTTCATAGGCCACGGTTTTTTCCGGTTTCAAATCCGGATTGCCGATATTGTTGCCCACTTTGGTCAGAGCCTGGTATTTGTTGTTGCGGAAGAGCCAGTAGAGGTCGGGGCGTTGAAAATAGTGACCATAGGTGTAGTGAATGACATCGCGTTCGGTGATGGGATGTGAGATGCCGATGCGCGGACTGAGTTGGTGTTTGATGCTCGGTTGTTGCGGGTCGATGAGCACGGGCACATCGCCGATGAGTTCTGAAAAGGGTTCGGCAAAATTACCGGGAAAATAGATGGGATCACCGAGGCCATTCGGATTGAAGGCGTCGTAGCGCAGACCGACCAGGGCGATGATGCCTTCGAATTCCACTTTGTCCTGGAGATAGGCGCCAAAATCGAAGGCGTCCCGATCCCAGATGTCCTTGCGTTGTGTGAGCAGGTTCAGGGTCCAGCTGATATTCTCCACTTTGGTGCGGTGGTGATAGAATTCGACACCGCCCTTGAGGAGATGGTTATGGGTGATCTGGCTGACGAGGTCCGCCTTGAGCGAACGGGTCCAGGAGGCCTGGTAGAGGTAATAGGGATCGTCGCCGCGAACCCACCAGAGATTGTTCTCCCGCTCCCGATAGATCGGATGCGGACCTGCCTGGGAGGTATTCCAGACCAGTTTCTCCTTGGTATCGCCGTCGTTATCGCGGTCTTCGTTATCGGGAACGGCATAGCTATAGTTGGAGAAGAAGTGCTGTGCGCGCACTTCATAATAGGTGCGCGGATTGATGGCGTGGGTCCAGATCAGATAGTTGACATTGCTGCGTTTTTCATTATCGGTCAGGTAGTCGAGCATGCCACCCACATAAAAGACCGTGGTGCTGTCGTAGGATTTGTCGTTGAAGATGCCGGACGCCGCGCTGGTGAGGCCCTGCTGGTTGCGGTATTGGGCCGGATCCGGGACATAGAGATAATGGTAGAGATTGGCGTTCTCGACGTATTTGTACTCGTTGGCCTGATACTCCGCCCCGGGCCCATACTTGGAGGCCCAGAAGGAGTAGCTGTCCCAATCGTTCTGATTGTAGAGGGTGCCGTAGGTGATCTTGTAATTGGGGGAGATGCGCCAGGTCAGCTTGCCCTGCAGGGTGCGGTCGTAGACGTACTGATTGGGGTACCAGCCATGATCCTGGTCCGTCAATTCGCCCGAAAGCGAAAAGGAGACTGTGCCAGGAGCCTTGAGACCGAGAACGGGCAGGAAAAAATTGTTGATCAGTTCCGGCCCGGATAACATAAATTCATAAATCTTGCGGTTCAGTTTGGTATTCAGACTGGGGCTGCCAAAATCGGTGGTCGTGGCGCGTATTTTGCCACTGTATTTTTGCGCCCCTTCGCGCATGGCGAGGTTGAGGACGCCGGACTGGACATTCCCGTATTCGGCGCTAAAGCCGCCGAGGGAGACTTCGAGTTCTTCGATGCCGTACTTGGGCACGTCGCTGGTGAAACCGCCCATGCTGCCGGCATACTCGCCCGCGGGATCGCGCACCGGAATGCCGTCGATGAGAACCAGGACGTCGCCGCCGCGGCCACCGCGGAAGTGATTGCCAACCACACCGGCCTGGTTGCGGGCGATTTCCTGAAAGGAATCAACGGGCTGGAGTTCGATTTCCTCACTGGAGATGAAATGCTTGGTGGCTACTTCATCTTTCTGGATCATGGGCCGCTTGGCAATCACGGTGATGGCATCCGAAACCTCCAGCAACTGGGAACGCAAGGCAAAATCGGCCCTGGTTGTCAGGTCCATGGAGACGCGGACGTTTTCAATGCGCATTACCGTATAGCCGACGATCGATGCCCGCACGGTATAGGTTCCAACATCGATATTGAGAATGGTATAATTGCCATCGACGTCGGAAACGGTCCCCATGGTTGTCCCTTCGAGCATGATGTTGACGCCCGGGATGGGTTGTCTGGTCTGGGTGTCAATCAGCTTGCCGGCGATCTTGCCGGTGACACCCGCATAGCCAACGCCGATCCACGCAAGGGAACAAATGATTAAAAAGCACCTTTTAACCATTCACTGCCTCCAATGCATTATAGATTGAGGATTTTGTGGTTGTTTAGCGCGCCACGTAGTTAATAAGGCCTCGTCTTTGAGAATGATGGTTCTTGAGATGTGATGATCCGATGGTGGACACCTCACAAGTGCCCGGCATCAAAATGCGCTGTTTGCGCTTCTACAAGTATAATTTTTATTCTTGATAAAAACAAGTAAAAGTTGAAGAATTTGTATAAATTGATCGGACGGTTCCGCGCCAATTTGTAAAACAGGTTGCATGGAACCCCGGATTTGGGTAAATTGACTGCAAGACCAGCCGCCGATGGCGACGCCCCTGGTCACGTTCGAAAAAAAACCGAAACGGAGGCAACCTATGGCAAAACGCGCGCTGGTTTGGATGTGCCTGCTCGTGAGTTGGCTGCACGCCCAATCCGCCCTGGAGCAGGCGGCGCGGCTGGAACAAGCCGGAAACCTGATGCAGGCGCAGGAGCTGCTCGGCCAGGCCGCGGCCAGGCCCGGGATCGCTGAAAGCGAAAAATCACAATGGCTGTTTGCTGTGGAGCGACTCAGACGCCTGCCTCTGGATTATGCCCTGACGCGCGAAAAACTGGCGGCACAACTCACCGCGGGCATTGAGGATTTTGACATTTCCGAAATCGATGCCTGGGAAAAATCCGGCCGCCTCGATTTCAGGCTCATCGAAGGGGCCAAATACTATCACGCTTCCAGCCGCAGCAACCTCTTCTTCCGCTATCCCGACCTCAAGGCGCGGCGTCTGCACCCGGAAGATGATTCCGAATTCGAACGCAACATCCTCGCCTATTGCCGTCAGGTGAAGGCGGCCGGAGAGAAAACCAGAGACCTCTACGTCTTGCCGACGCGATTTCGCGCCACCCTGCATCTTCAGGTGCCGCCCGATGCCGTGCCCGCCGGGGAGACCGTGCGCTGCTGGCTGCCCTATCCCCGCGCCTATCCCTTCCAAACCGACATCGAACTCATCGAAGCGGCACCGGCCGTGGCCTGGATCGCCCAACCGTTGAGCGACAGCCGCGCGCTCTATCTCGAGCAGCAGGCGCGGAGCGGCCAACCCGTCGATTTCAGCGTCCAGTTCGAGTACACCTCCTGGGCCACCTGCAGCGATGTCGATCCGCGGGAGGTCAAGCCCTGTGATGAATCGTCCGGACTCTATCGCCACTACACCGCCGAAAAGGCGCCCCATGTTCTGTTCACGCCCGAACTGCGCAAACTGGCGGGTGAAATCACCGCCGGCGAGAAAAATCCCTACCTGAAGGCGCGCAAAATTTATGACTGGGTCACGGCCAACCTGGTCTACAGCTACATGATCGAATATTCCCTCATCGATAATCTCAGCATGTTTGCGTATAAAAACCGTTACGGCGACTGCGGGGTGCAGGGATTCCTCTTCATCACCCTTTGCCGCATCGCCGGTGTGCCGGCGCGCTGGCAGGGCTGCTGGATGTTTTTCCCGGGTGAAAAAACCATTCACGATTGGGCGGAGATTTATGTGGAACCCTACGGCTGGCTGCCGGTGGACCCCTACGAAGGGGGCTGGGCGGTGCACGAGATCACCTCTCTGCCGCAAACGGAGAGAACGTTCCTGCGCGATTTCTATTTCGGCAACATGACGGCCTGGCGCATGGCCGCCAATGCCGATTTTGGCGCCCCACTCTATCCGCAGAAAACGCATTTTCGTTCGGATCGGGTTGATTTTCAACGCGGCGAGGTCGAGTGGGACGGCGGCAACCTCTATTTCAATGAGCGTTCTTTCACCTGGAAGGTGGAACCTGTCGATGGTAACAAATAAAAGCCGGTCAGAGCAGGCACATCTTCCTGATTACGAGGGATGTTTGTATGCATAAGCTCTCTGCCACACGACGCAAAATGCAGACCGGAGTGGCCGTGGTGCTGGCGGGTGCGATCCTTTGCCTGTGCGTAACACCTCAAATCAGATCGCAGACCTTCACGGTGGAGAACGGCCCGCCCATGGGCTATGTCTTGAAGGATGGCCAACGCTTTTTCGCCATTGGCGCCCCCATCAACGGCCTCAATCCCAAAGTGGTGGATGAGACGGCTTTCACCAGCCTGAAAGAGATGTTCAACGCGCTGTGGCTGCAAATCCGCGATATCGACAGCCGCTCCCATCTCTATCCCAATGGCATCTTCACCAGCCTGGACTATGTCTGGCATGATGAAGGGGTTTTCCTCGCCGGTGACCTGCCCTATCGCCTCAAGACGGCAAGTGGGGTCCTCATCGACAGCAACCGCGACGGCATTTTTCAGGCCAGCGAGCAGCGATCCGCGCCTGCCAGGATCACCAGCGCCGGGGCACGCGCGGTGATGCAAACCATCTATCAACTCGTCAATCCGCCGCACGGTCCGAGAAGGGAGATGATCTATTTCCTCATGGATGAACCCGATACCGGCAACGCCACCGAGCATCACTGGGCGTTTTCCGAGGCGCTGTTGCGGCGTTTTTATGATAATCGCCAGCAAGGCATCCTCACCTATATCGATTTGGGTCCGGTCACGGGCAGCAAATGGCTCTATGAAAAACAGTTCCCCTTTCGCGCACCCGATCAGGGCCCGGGGAAATTTTACACCGGATTGCATTTCAGTCACGGCGAATATGAGAACAATGTCAAACGCACCGCCAGCGCCTACAGCCCCGCCACGGACATCATCGGCATCAATTCCTATGCCGCTACCAATCGCCGCCCGGTGCTGCTCGGCGATGCCGTGACCTGGCTGCAAGAGAGCACAGGAGGCAAGCCCGTGTGGCCCTGGGTCTCGGGAGAGCCTTTCCGCTATACCTCGACGCATGATATGATGCAGCGCATCCGGCCGCAGGCCTACGCCGCCATCATCCATGGCGCCTCCGGGCTCTTTTTCTATAACGACCAGGGCGCGATCGCAAAGAGTGACAGCGCCATGATGTTTCTCGATCGTATGTTCGATCTGGTGAAAGAGATGCAGCTGTTCAGGTCTGTTTTTCAGGATTTCACCGCCACGGAAAAAGAGTACGGTGCCAAACTTCATTACCGGCTCTTCAAAGGAAAAGTCAAAAATAACAGCAGCCGTTTTTATGTGGTCATGAATCCGGACGCCCGGTCACAGACCGTCAGGATCGGCTCGTATGATGCCTTTATGCTGAATGGACTCGATGCCGGTGTGTGGTATGCCGGGGATGACCAGACGCTGCTGCGCCTGTTACCGTTGCAAAATCTCTCTTTCGAGGTGCCCGGGGAAAAGGCGTCTGCGGCGACGGCCGCGCAGTGGAGCAGCCGAACGGCGGAAAAATGCAGCGTCACCCGCCAGAAGCAAAAGGCCAAACTGGGCCATTACGCGATGTTGATGAAAGATGAAAATGCGGCTTTCGGGGCGGGATGCTGGATGGAGCAGAAAATGACCTGCGCACCGCTGCAAAAGTACCAGGCACAGGCGTGGCATTGGGCGGTCTCCGGTGTGGCGCAGTCGCTGGCGCTGCAGTTTTATGATGCAGGCGGCAAGCTGCTGCTGGAGAAGGAGAGCGCGGCGCCGCTGCAAACCGGCCGCTGGCATCTGGTGCAGGTGGAGGCCGGGTCGCCGGCCGGCGCCGCCACCGCGGCACTGCGACTGCACAGCGGCGCGGGCACGCAGACCAGCACCGGGTATTGGGATGATGTGTTGATCCGGATGATACTGCCCTGACGGGGTGCAGGCCGCGCACGTGTTGATTTTCAGCACCGGGATGGATCAGTCTGAGGAGTTCACGGATGGGAAGCCATGCGCCGGCTCAGCTCGGCGAAAAAATCCGCCGGTTGTTCATACTGTCCGGCCAGTTGCTCCATGGGGCAGGGAGCACTCTGGTCGCGATTCATGATCTGCGGAATGACGCGCAGGGCGTGGTAGGCAATGCCATAACGGTTGAGTATATCGATGGCGGAACGGCTGATGAGCGGGGTGATGACCCGGGCGACGCCCGACCGGGCGCAGAGCATGGCTGCCGCCCGGCCGACGATCTTGTCGACGACGGTACAGCCAACCATCTCTTCAGGATGTTGATTCAGGCAGGTGAACAGGGGTTTGAGCATGGACTCGGGGGAGGAGAAGATGACCCGGCCCTCTTTTTCCACATGCAGCGACAAGCCCGATGTCTGCAAGGCAGCTATTTTGTCTCTCCAGTCTTCCATGTAACGATCCCGTATGATTAATAAAAGCGGCGTGCATTTGTGCACGCCGCCAGGTTAATTACCGTGCGTGTAAAGGAGTCTGATCAGGCGCCGCGGTACGGCAGGTATTTCGGTTCCCACATGGCGCTGAGGATCATCTGCAGGAGTTTCTCGTCGTCGGCGCGCACGCCCAGACCGCTTTCGCGTGCTTCCCTGGCCACGGCCAGAGCCACCTGGGCGGAGACGTAACGGATTTTATCGATCCTGGGCAGCATGCGTCCCTTCTTGAGCTCCTCCGCCGGGACGAGATCGCTGAGGGCTTCCGAGGCCGCCATGAACATGCGATCCGTCACCTTGGGCGTGCCGGCGACCAGGGCGCCCAGTCCGACGCCGGGGAATATGTAAAGATTATTACACTGGGAAACGATTTTCTCTTCATTGTTCAGCATAATCGGTTTGAACGGGCTGCCTGTGGCAACGAGGCAGTTGCCATTGGTGGCTTGTACAACCTGTTCGGGGGTACACTCCGCTTTCGTGTTGGGATTGGAGAGCGGCATGATGAGTGGCAGATCGCCGTTGGCGGCCATGGCCTTGAGAACCTCTTCATTGAAAGCGCCCGCCTGCCCGGTGACACCGATGAGGATGGTCGCCCTGGCATTCTGCACCGTTTCCAGCAGGGTGATGTGATTGCGGTCCGCGACTTTCCAGTTGGCCACCGTGGCCGGATCCTTGGCAAAGATTTTCTGTTCATTGGTCAGCGTCATACCGGTAAGGTTGAGGCCGTCCTTGTCGACGCCGTAGATGCGTTCGCAGGCTTCGCGTTCGCTCAACCCTTCCTTCATCAGGCCGGTCTTGATCTGCATGGCGATGCCGAGTCCGGCTTGTCCCTGGCCGAACATCACAAAGCGCTGGTCGCTGAGTTTTTGCTTTTTGATTTTCATGGCCGACAAAAATACCGCGGTTCCCACCGAACCGGTTCCCTGAATATCATCGTTGAATGAACACACCCGCTCGCGATAGCGTTCCAGCATGCGGAAGGCGTTGTTCTTGCCGAAATCCTCCCACTGCAGCAGGGCACCGGGAAAGTGGCGCCGCACAGCGGTGACGAACTGCTCGATGATGAGGTCGTAGGCCTCTCCGGAGAGGCGTTTCTGGCGCAGACCGATATAGAGCGGATCCGCCAGCAGCTCTTCGTTGTTGGTGCCGACATCGATCTGTATCGGGAGACAGTAGGCGGGATGGAGGCCTGCTGCGGCCACATACAGACTGATCTTGCCGATGGGAATGCCCATGCCGTTGCTGCCGAGATCGCCCAATCCGAGGATGCGTTCACCGTCGGTGACGACGATGAGGGAGACGTTGGAAAAGGGGGCGTTTTGGAGAATGGCGTCAATGTGGTGAATGTTATTGGCAGTGACATAGAGTCCACGGCGGCGGCGGAAGAGATGACTGAATCTTTGACACGCCCTGCCGACTGTCGGGGTGTAGACGATGGGCAGCATCTCCTCGAGATGGTCGAGCATCAGGGCATAGTAGAGCGTTTCGTTGCGATCCTGCAGAGAGAGCATATAGATGTATTTCTCGAGGTCATCGCTTTTGTTGGCAAAGCTCTCATAGGTGCGCTTTTTTTGCAGGGCCAGGGTGGAGACGCCTTCGGGCAGCAAGCCACACAAGTCCAGTGCGTGCCGTTCCTCTTCGGGAAAGGCCGTTCCTTTATTGTAAATGGGGTGCTCGGTCAGTGACATGCCTGTGAAAGGCACTTCAACATATTCTTCGCCACTGAATCGGTCGGACCGTTTGGAATAGGTCAGCATAGCTTCTCCCTTCTGGGATTACATGAGAATCCGCGCAACAGGTGATATTCATTTGCACCTCTAAGATAACAATTCCTGATATCTCTGTCAAGCGCAACATCGTACGCGTTCCATTTTCTCCTTGCTGCTTTTGATAACAATCCCTATTTTAGCGCATCCATGCCATGCGAATCATCAATCGAGGAGAGCGGACGCGTGACGGCCCTACGCCCAATGGTTTCTGCCGACTTGACGGGTATCAATCCGCTCCTGGTGCGTGCTTTCACGCAGGCGCGCCGGGAGGAGGGGTATGCCAGACCGGAAATGCCGTTGTGCCGGATGGAATTCCTGCGTTTCTATGGTGAAGACACGCCGTCGGCCTGCTGGGTGGCGGAAGAAGATCAGCGCCTTGTCGGCGCTGTATTTGGACATGCCTGGGGCGGCACCGGCTGGATCGGCCCTCTGGCGGTTTCACCTGAATGCCAGCATCGCGGCCAAGGTCAGGCGTTGATGGCGGCTGCGCTGCACTCCCTGCACACAGCGGGCTGCGTCTGCATCGGCCTGGAGACCAGTCCCCGCAGCCATCGCAATATTGCCTTTTATTCCCGTCTGGGACTCGTGGCAGGTCCCCTGATGTGCGATATGGCCTGGACGCGCCAGGAACGCCGCTCCGCAAAAAACGAGGTGCCGCTCTCCCGGTTTTCACAAACCCCCGGCCATTTCAGCGCGCGGGTGCCAAACCTGCTCACCCGGCTCGCTGTGCCGGCGGATTATCTGCATGTTTGCCGCCATCTTCAGGCGTGGTCTTTCGGAGAATCGTATCTGCATGCGGAGGTCGAACTCTTTGCCAGCGTGCAGCACGCCATGATCTCTTCCTGCGAAATGCGCAGCGTCTCGCGCGTCCTGGCGCTCGCGGCTTGCGCCGAGATCGTGCTGGACGATTTGCTCTCTTTTTTGCGCGCCATTGCAGAAGAGGCTCATTCGGACTATTTGATGCTGCGCGTGCCCGCCCACGATCGCGAGATGATAACTGGACTCGTGGCGCGCGGCTGGCGCATCGTGCAGACGCATATCAGAATGTATGCAGACAACGCGGCCGAACCGCGCGTGCAGCAGGGTATTCACCTCAACAAATGGGATTAGAGATGCAAAAATATTTCATGTATGTATTTGACACGCATGACAAAGTGGTGCAACGGTTCGAGGAAGTATCTCAGCAACCCCCAACCTTCTCTCCCCAGCGGTTTGCCTGGATCGATCTGCCGGCGCTAGCGCCTGCTGCCTTGGACCCGTGGCTGAAAAAGGCGGGGTTCGGTGATGCGGATATTGCCGAATGGGTGCGCCATCGCGAGGCGCAGGGCTATATTCACCGCCAGAAGATGCTTTTGAACTGGGTGCATTGTTTCAGGATCGAAAAGGGGCACATTTATACGGCGCCGCTTTGTATCCTCATGACCAGTTCATTCATCGTCACAGCGCACGACACCGATCTGGCGCCTCTGCAGCAGACGCATGCGCTGTGCGAGGAATCCTTCCATTCCGTCGGCAAGACGCCCGGCTTCATCTACTTTCTGCTCTGGGATCAGATGATCGATTCCTATTTGCCGTTGTTCGCTGCGCTCGATGGCCGTCTCGATGACCTGGAGGAGCAGTATTTATTCGGCCGCAGTGATCATACCGTGTTTGAGCAGATCATCCAGTGCAAACGCATGATACGCCAGGTCAAGCAGCACATCACGCCCGTGCAGCGCATATTCCGGCATCTGGTCAACAGCAAACTTGACCTGATCAGCGAGGAGTCGGTCAAGTATCTGCAAGGTTTTTATGATGATAGCGATCGTCTCGTCAACATGCTCGATGTTCTGCAGGAGCGCAGTCACACCACCATGGAGGGCTATAATTCGCTGGTTTCCCAGCAGACCAACCATTCGGTGCGCATGTTGACGATCATCACCACCATCATGATGCCGTTGTCGCTGGTAGCGGCGATTTACGGCACGAATTTCAGCTATGTGCCCGAATTCACCTGGCGTTACGCCTATTTTATCTTCTGGGTCGTCTTGCTGATTCTCGCCGGCTTGATGCTTTATCTTTTGCGACGCAAGAAATGGATCTAGCCTTGGAGCATGCCCAAAAACGGGATTTACGGCAGCAACGCATACTGCCTTTACGATAGACAGCTGCAGGCACGAGGTTGCCGGGATGCGCATCGGCGTCAGGGGCGGTGGATCGTTGCGGTGAACCTGGCATGAGGTGCAAAACAAAAGCACCTTACTTTTCTGTTGCAATTAAAGCCAAAACTCGCTACTTTTATCACGAAACCGGGAATTTGTGCATATAATAGGGAGAGAGCATGGGAAAAGCGATTGAGATCACAGACGCCACTTTTGCGCAGGAAGTGCTGCAATCGGATATACCGGTGCTGGTCGATTTTTGGGCAATCTGGTGCGGGCCGTGCAAGATGATCGCGCCCGTAGTCGAAGAGATAGCGGTGGAAAAAGCCGGAAAATTGAAGGCAGCCAAAATGGATGTCGACAAGAATCAGCAGGTTGCGACGCAGTTTGGCATTCGCAGCATCCCCACCCTGCTGTTGTTCAAGGGTGGACGCGTGGTCGAACAAATCGTCGGCGCTGTTTCCAAGGCCAGTCTGTTGAGCAAGATCGAACCCCATCTATCATAAAGAAGTATTCATGGAAAAAACCTATGCACTCATCATGGCCGGAGGGATTGGCAGCCGCTTCTGGCCCAGGAGTCGCAAAGCGCTCCCCAAACAATATCTGCCGTTGTTGGGGAAAGAGACCATGATCCAGGCAGTGTGTCATCGTCTGCAAGATTTTCTTCCCAAGGAATTCATATTTATTGTTTCCACCCGTTCTCAACTGCCGCTGATCAAGGCGCAGCTGCCATGGTTCAAGGCATCGCATCTGATCATCGAACCCTTTGGAAAAAATACGGCGCCTTGCATCGGCCTGGCGGCGGTGCATCTGCAGCACATTGATCCGGATGCCATTATGGTCGCATTGCCTTCGGATCATCTCATCGCGGATACGGAAAAATTTACGGAAATATTGAATGCCGCGGTCGAGCTGGTTACCCAAGACCCGCATGCGCTGGTGACCATCGGGATAGAACCGACCTATCCGGCGACGGGTTATGGTTATATCCAGCGCGGTGAGCGGATCGATGGGGTGCATGGCAAGGCCTTCACCGTACGCGCCTTTGCCGAAAAACCGACCGTGGAAGTTGCCGGGCAGTTTTTTTCAACCGGTGAGTTTCTCTGGAACAGCGGTATTTTCGTCTGGCGCGCCGGCACCATTTTGCAGTACATCGACGAACTGATACCCGATCTCTCGACCGGGCTGCGCGAAATCCGCCAGGCCCTGGGCAGCAGGCGTCTCGCCGCGGTCACCGAAAAGGTTTACAAACAAATTCACAGCGATTCCATCGATTACGGCATCATGGAGCACGCCAGCAATGTCATTGTGCTCGAAGCGAATTTCGGCTGGAGCGACGTCGGCAGCTGGGAGGAAGTGTATAAAATATCGCCCAAGGATGAAGACGGTAATATCCTCATCCAGGATCCGATTGTCAAAAATGTCAGGAATTGTTATATCGAAGGCAGCGGACGCGTCATGGCGGTGGTGGGTGTGGAGGATTTGATCGTCGTCGATACACCGGATGCCCTGCTGATCTGCCGGCGGGACCAATCTCAGGAAGTCAAATGGGTCGTGGAAAAGCTCAAGCACAGCGGATTACAAAAATTGCTCTAGACATGAGCGAGGAGGAGGTGCTCCTCGCCCTGGAGACGCTGGCGAAAGCGCTCGACATCGAAGTGCGTTATGAGAAGGGCGATTTTCTCGGCGGTCTGTGTTGCGTCGAGGGGCAAAACCTCATTATGGTACAGAAAAACGAGCCACCTGGCCGCAAGATTCAAACTCTGGCGCGGGAACTGGGCGCCTTCGACCTGGAAAATGTCTACGTATTACCAGCCTTGCGCACGCTGATCGAAACCGAGACCGCCGAAGGCAAACGCCGCACCCGGAGCGCAGCACCGCCCCCCGCGTTTTGAGGGCACGATTGCCTCTGATGGTCTCCAATTTTATACTCTGACCACCTGACAGGCTGGAAAAAGCGGCCCTATCCCTAATTTTCTCTCAGGAGGGAGACTATGCATAGAACTGAACTCGCCAAGTTTTTCAAGGAAAATCTTTTCATCGCCAATCTCAAAGCCAGGCGTAAAGATGCAGCGATTGCAGAATTACTGGATTTGTTCGTCGCCGAGAAGTACATCCGTAACCGCGATATCGTTCTCGAGATGCTCCATCAGCGCGAAACCCTCGGCAGTACGGGCATCGGCAAGGGCGTGGCCATCCCCCATGGCCGCACGACGGCCGCTTCCGAGGTGCTCATCGCCTTCGGAAAGACCGAAACCGGCATCGAATTTGATGCCATCGATGACAAGCCCGTCCATCTGTTTTTTATGGTCATTGCGCCGCCCAACGATGAAGGTAACGTCTATCTGCCCATCCTGGGCTCGCTGGTTACCATCCTCAATGAAAAGAGCAATCGCGACCGCTTGCTCAAAGTGGAAAATTATGCGGATTTTATAGCTCTTGTCAAAGGAGAGTGAGCAATGATCAAAAAAGATCTGGAATTGCTGGTGTCTCTGCAGGATATTGATCTGATGGCCGAAGAGGTCGGCGAGATGGAAAAATTGGGATTTTCCGTTTCCGGATATGGTGAGCTGAAAAAGGCGCGTGAAGAGCTGGCCGCGAGTATCAGCAAACCCCTGGTGTTCCGCTATGAACGTCTGCGGGCGAAATTGAAACGCGCCATTGTGCCGGTGAAAAATGACATCTGCCTGGGATGTTTTTTGCGTCAGCCCACCTCCATCGGCGTCAAGGGGCGCGAGGATGAGGAGATATTCACCTGCGAAAATTGTGGCCGGATGTTGTACTGGCTGGATTGAAGTTGCCGTTTTTATCAGGAGGCAGCCGGTAACGATCCGGAAACCGGGCCTCCAGCCGGCATTCAGGCTGAGGGGCGGGCGCTGTCCCGGGACGGTGATGTGCCGGACCTGACAACGCCAGCGGGCCGGATCATATCTTTTATTCCATCAGGTGCCAGACCATCCATAATGGTTCTTTGATTCGGCTTGCCTGGGTGTGGACGGATTATTTGTGCTTACGGTTCGCCCGTTCAGGACTTTGCAGATAACAAAAAAGGCTGTTCGTTTGATCGAACAGCCTTTTTTATCAGGATTCATGCTTGCTGCAATCAGATAATCCCCACTTTTTTACCCACTTTTCCGCACAAGTCCAGAACCTGATCCAGCTCTTCATCCGTATGCGTCGCCATATAGCTGGTGCGGATCAGCGATTTGCCCGGCGGCACCGCCGGACTGATGACCGGGTTTGAAAAGATGCCGTTTTCAAACAGGAGCCTCCAGAATCCGAACGTCTTTTCGTCATCACCGATCAGCAGCGGGATGATCGGCGTTTCACTGACGCCGATGTTGAAGCCGAGTTCGGTGAAGCCTTTTTGCATTTTGCGGACATTATGCCACAAGCGCTCGCGGCGTTCCGGTTCTTTCTGTAAAATATCGAGCGCTGTGATGACCGTGGCGACGGCTGCCGGCGGGGGGCTGGCCTGAAAGATCAGGGCGCGGGAGACGTGCTTGATGTAATGGATCACATCCTCGGCGCCGGCGATGAATCCGCCGATGGAGGCGAATGACTTGCTGAAGGTGCCCATGACCAGGTCCACTTCCTTCTGCAGACCAAAGTGCTCAGCGGTGCCGCGGCCGTGGGCGCCGAGCACGCCGATGGAATGGGCGTCATCGATCATGATGCGGGCGCCGTGTTTCTTGGCGACTTGCACGAGATTGGGGAGGTCGACGATATCACCCCCCATGCTGAAAACACCATCGCTGACAATCAGTACGCCGTGACTTTTTTTATTATTGGTGAGGACGCGGTCGAGGTCGGCCATGTCGTTATGGCGATATTTCAGGTAGCGGCCAAAGGCGAGGCGCGCACCATCCACAATGCTGGCGTGGTTTTCATTGTCGCCGACAATCAGGTCCTTGCGTCCAACCAATGCGGCAATGGTACCCTGGTTGGTGGTGAATCCGGTGGAAAAAATCAACGCCGTTTCGGTTTGCATGAATTCGGCGAGACGGCGCTCCAGTTCCTCATGAATATCGAGGGTGCCGTTGAGGAAGCGTGAACCGGTACAGCCCGATCCGTATTTCTCGATGGCGGCGATGGCGGCTTTTTTGACCCGCTCGTCCTGCGTCAAGCCCAGATAGTTGTTGGAGCCGATCATGATCATTTTTTTGCCCTTGATGTACACTTCGGTATCGGCTCCGGAATCAATGGCTTTGAAATAGGGATACCATCCCTGACGCATCGCCTCTCGGGCGCGCTCAGAGGTTCCAGACTTGCATTTATCGAAAAGATCCGCCAATTCAGGCCTCCAGCTTTTCTAGGATTGAAAAATAATGAGTTAGGATGAGTTTTGCGATTGCCATATACTCCTCAATTTCATCAAATATACTGATTCATCCCATGAATGTCAAGTCGAAATACGGTTTCG
Organism: bacterium UBA2214; assembly: GCA_002327255.1. Taxonomy (GTDB): domain Bacteria; phylum Zhuqueibacterota; class Zhuqueibacteria; order Residuimicrobiales; family Residuimicrobiaceae; genus UBA2214. The sequence continues at coordinate 29,602 of DCUM01000113.1, forward strand.
TTATTTGTCCTTTCTTGAATATGCGAAATTACAGCTTGCATCTGTGGCGCAGAAGCGCTAATTTTGCTGCGTTGCTCATCACCAACGAGAGGATAGAAGCCTATGCCAGTTCTGGTCACGGGCGCCAATGGATTCATCGGCAGCGCCCTGGTGGAAAAACTGCTCGCCGGCGGTCATGCGGTACGCTGTCTGGTGCGCAAAACAAGTGATCTCACCTGGCTGCGCGATTTGCCCGTCACCTGCTCCTATGCCGATCTGCGCGATGTCGCATCGCTGGCCGGGGCGGTGGCGGATGCGGAGATGGTTTTTCACCTGGCCGGCGTCACCAAAGCCCGCGATGAACAGGGCTACCTGCAGGGGAATTATCAGACCACGGTGAATCTCCTCGATGCCTGCGCCCGGCATGCTCCGTCCGGACAGCGTTTCATCTACGTCTCCAGTCAGGCGGCCGCAGGTCCGAGTCTGCAGGGGGTACCCCTCACCGAACAGGACCCCGCACAGCCGATTTCCCTCTACGGTGAGGCCAAATGGCGCGCCGAACAGGCGGTCCGGGCCTACAGCCGCGACCGTTTTGCCACCATCATCCGTCCGCCGTCGGTCTATGGGGCTCGTGACCGCGATATCCATGTTTACTTTCAGTCGGTGCAAAAGGGTTTTTTGCTGCTCCTCGGATCCGGCACGCAAAAGATCAGTCTGGTGCATGTGCGCGATCTGGTCAACGGCATGATGCTGGCAGCCCAGCAGGAGATCGCCCGCGGCAAAACATACTTTATCACCGGCGCTGAGGACTACGACTGGATCACCATCGGACAAAGCGTCGCCGCGGCACTGGACAAGCGGCCGCTCATCGTCAAGGTGCCGGTGTGGATGCTGAACGTGGCCGCTTTTTTCAGCGTCGCATCCGCGCATCTGCGCGCCAAACCGGCGCTCCTCAACCGCGACAAGTTGCGGGAAATGAAACAACCCGCCTGGCTGTGCAGCAGCGCGCTGGCGCAGCGGGAATTGGGCTACAAGCCGGAGGTTTCGCTGCAACAGGGCATCGCTGAAACCGCGCAATGGTACCGCGATCAGGGCTGGTTGTGAAGATGTTATGGGAGGCTGGTTTGCAGGAGCCGCTGGATGTGATCGTTGATCATTTTTTGTGAAACCGTATCCTCGGGGGCTCTTTCCAGACACTGGTACGAGGCGGCCTGAAGGAAGCGCATCATCTCGCCGGCAGCGATGCGGCTGGCATAGCGATAGACCCGGTTGCGGCGGTTTTTGGCGCTCATTTCGACCGGCACCGCACCGATCGGCGTCATGAATGAAAATTCAAATCTCGGGGAAATGATCTCACGGACCAAAATACCTTCAGCCGTCATCTGCGCGAGCACCGCATGCAATCCTTCTGCGGTGATGGGGATTTCTCCGGGCAAGGCGCTGTATATCTCACTTTCCGTGGGGATGCCTTTTTCCCAGATGGCGCACAAGGCGGCCATCGCGACCACGGACGGGATGGTTTTCAGACGCACCGGTGCCTCCTCAGGCGCATGGATGCGCTCGGCCAGTTTCGAGAGGCCCTGCACCAGCAAACTGTTGACATCAAACAGGGGCCCCGTGCCGGCGTTTGGCGACATGGCCGCAGCGCCGCGATCCGGGAACGCACCGGCGTTACCGCGCAAGGGCGCCAGGGAGGGCAACGTGGGCTGCGGTGTGCCGGACGGCGTGTACGCCATCCATGGGATCGGAACCGGGAAAAATGGCTTCGCGACACTGTCTGCAGGCTCTTCACTTCCCATCAGCGCCTCTTGGCGCTGCGGTGCCGCAAGAACCAGTCCCGCTTCGCCGGATGTCGTTTCAGGAAGCCTGAGCGCCGCTGCTGATGGCTGCACAACGGACCCGGAGTGGCGCGGAGCCGGCGCTGCTGTCATGGCTGGCAGCGATTGAAAAGCGATGCTGACCGCTTCGCTCTCTGCAATCACCGCAGCGCGAAAATGGTAGAGGAGAAAAAAGAGCAGCAGCGCGCCATGAAACACCAGGGATGTCAGGAACGCCAGCCGCAGGGGATGATGATTCATACGTTTTCCGGGTACATGATTGTAATTAATACGTTTCAGAAGCGAACAAGTTCCTGAACGGGTTATTCCCTTGGTTTTTACGGCAAAAAATGGTACCTTTTCATCCGGCCTATGCGCTCAGAACGGAACAGGCAGGGTGCGCAGACAAATAATTGCAGGTCGAGCAGTCTGCTCGCATTGCAACGATTCCGGTTTATCCGGGTCAGGGTGTCAAATCAGGCTATTGCCTGGTTATGGTTTTCCCTGCGCCTCTCGGCGGTGACTCATTCAAACAATACGAGAATAAAACTGTTTTGGGTTTTTTTCACATCGCTCGCCGGAGACTCGTTCAGGGTAATATAAGAATTTATGGTTTAAAGCGTGAGAAATAATATGGAATCTTTCATACTCGTCATGACCACGTTGCCTTCCAGAGAGGAAGCGGAACAGCTGGCAGAGAGACTGCTCAAGGCGCGGCTCATCGCCTGCGCCAATATTGTGCCGGCCGTCTCTTCACTGTTTCACTGGAAAGGCAAACTCGACCGTGCAGAAGAAGTGTTGGTGTTGATGAAGAGCCGCAAGAAATATTTTAAAGATTTGACCGAATGGATTCAGGCGCATCATTCCTATGAGGTGCCCGAAATCATCGCCTTGCCGATCGTAGCGGGCTCACAGGAATATCTCGACTGGATCGAGGAAGAGACCAGTTTGGCGGATTGGAATTGAAGAGGAGACCGGCATGAAGGCTGCCAAACGTCCCATGGCGGAACGGATTCACAACCTCGAGCCATCGGGCATTCGCAAGGTTTTTGAAATTGCCAACCGGCATCCGGAATACATCAATTTGTCCATCGGCGAACCCGATTTCGACATGCCCATGTTCCTCAAGGAGGAGGGCATTCGCGCCATTCTCGAGGGACACAACCGCTATACGCCCACACGGGGCATCCCCGAGCTGCGCCGGGTGGTGGCGGAACACCTCGATGCCATGGGCGTGCAATATGGCGATCTCCTCATCACCGCCGGAGCCACGGGAGGCCTGCTCATCAGCCTCTTCGCCATCGCCGATGTGGGCGACGAAGTGCTGGTGCCGGACCCCTATTTCGTCGCCTATCGCAATATCGTCTTCATGGCCGGCGCCCGGCCCGTCAGCGTCGATACCTATCCCGATTTTCAACTGCGCGCCAGTGCCAT
>DCUM01000113.1:32896-46544 GCA_002327255.1 bacterium UBA2214
GAGGTTTACGAACCGTTTCTCTACAGCGACGATTTTGTCAGCCTGGGCGCATTGAGCCCGGATGCGATTGTCATCAACAGTTTCTCCAAGAGTGCCGCCATGACCGGATGGCGGCTGGGGTATGTCTCGGGTCCTGCCGATCTCATCGACGAAATGGCCATGTTGCAGCAGTACGGCTATGCGAGTACCAATTCGGTGGCGCAGCGGACGGCGCTCAAAGCCTTTGAAGTGGACTATGAGGTTCAGCGCCGCAATTATCAACGCAAGCGCGATCTCGCCTATTCGATCCTGAAGGATGGATTCAGGGTAGAGGAACCCCAGGGCAGTTTTTATATCTTTCCGGAAGCGCCGCAACAGGACGCCAGCGCCTTCTTCGAGCGCGCCCGGGAGGCCGGGGTGCTGATCATTCCGGGCAAGGATTTTTCCGCGCGCAACAGCCATTTCCGTATCTCGTTCGCCGTGGAGGACGGTATCCTGCAGCGCGGCCTGGAGACGTTGCTCCATCTGGTCTGACAAACCATGTAACTTTTTGCGTCTTTTCGGGTATATAAAAGACGTGGAGAGCAGGCTTCGACATAACAGCGCCCTGCTGGCAGATCTGGCTGAGGTTGCTGAGCAAATTTGCGCCACGCGTGATCTCGGGGCGATCGCCACGGCCACGGTGCGGGCGGTGGCGCGCCTGTTTATGTGCAGCTCGGTCTCCTTTTCCGCCTTTGATCTGCTCACCTTCCAACCCATTCTTGATGAACACTGTGGATTTTCCGCCTCCGCTCCCCATCGGCCCCGTCTCGAACGCAGCCGCGATTTGTCGGCCAGCCTCAACGCGGGCGGCGAAATTGTCACCGTGGCGGATGACAAAGCGGATGAATATTTCGTCATCTATGAACCCGAAGCCGGATTCGTGGCGGATAGCTGTGAATTGCGCATCCCCTTTTTCGTCGAACCCCATTGTCTCTGCGTCCTCACCCTCGGTAAAAAGGAATCCGGTATCGATTACAGCGCCGATGAGATCAATGCCTTGCGGGTTCTGGTAAGTCTGCTGAATCGCTGCTGCAGCCGCCAGGCGGGAAATGAGAATGCGCTGCCGCCCCTGGCGGAGGTCGAACCGTACCAGCGCGCCGGCGCTTACTCGCAAATTCTCGGCCATTCCCTCAAAATCCAGGCGTTGCACGCTGTGATCGCGCAAATAGCGCCCACCGATGCCGCAGTGCTGATCACAGGCGAAAGCGGCACCGGCAAGGAACTGGTCGCCCGCGCCATCCATCAAGCCAGCGCGCGGCGGTCGCGGCCCATGGTGATCGTCAATTGTGCCGCCTTGCCGGAAAACCTGGTGGAGAGCGAGCTCTTCGGCCATGAACGCGGCGCCTTCACCGGCGCGCTGACGCAAAAAAAAGGCAAATTCGAATTCGCCCACCAGTCGACGCTGTTTCTCGATGAGATCGGCGATCTCAGTCCCGGCATCCAGGCCAAATTGCTGCGCGTACTCCAGGATGGCACCTTTCAGCGCATCGGCGGCCATCAACCGCTACAGAGCGATGTGCGCCTCATCGCCGCGACCAACAAGGATCTGACGTCCGCCATCGCCAGGGGAGCCTTTCGCGAGGACCTGTTTTTCCGCATCAATGTGGTGCAGATCGAGATGCCGCCGCTGCGGGAGCGGCGGGAGGATATTCCCCTGCTGATCGATCACTATTTTGCCACTTTTGCCGAGAAATATCAATACGGGTATGCGCAGATTCATCCCGAAATTCTGGCGTGGATGCGCAACTACGCGTTCCCGGGGAATATTCGCGAGTTGAAAAATCTGGTCGAACGCGTTGTCATCATGGGGAATGATCCCGCCCTGTTGACCACCTTTGCCCGCATGCGTTCCGGCGCTGCGAGCGGCACTTCGGCCAGTCTGGATGAGCTGGAACGGCGCCACATCCGCATTATTCTGGAAGAGACCGGGCACAACAAGAGCGCTGCCGCCCGGCAGCTGGGTATCGCCCGCAAGACCCTGCGCGAAAAGATCGCGCGATATCACCTCGAGTAATGGCATTCACAAGCCGCCGCCCGGCAGCCGGGCATCGCCCGCAAGACCCTGCGCGAAAAGATGACGCGATATCACCGTGAATGATGGCATTCACACGATCGCGCCGGGATTCCTGCAATGGCGCCTGTTTTGGCGGGATTCTGCCCGCGGTCGATTTGGTCATGGGCTAATGCTGATCGCGCCGGGGTTCCAACCCCGGCGCACAGGACTCCCCTGAAGATACCCGCCCCGGCGCGTTTTTGCAATCCCGCGACCTTCACATTCGATTCCCTTCTCGTAATTCCCGCCTTCACTCTTGAAATGATGGAACCCCCTCTCACATGGTTATTACCCTGTATCTTGTTGTAAAATAACGATGCTTTCTTTGGCATGCGGTTTGTATCTCTCTCCCGTGCAAAACGATCAACGATTGATAACGCAACCAAGGAGATGAGCACCATGAAGCGTGCGGTGTACGGGTGGATGATGATTCTCGGACTTTTTTCAAGTCTTATATATTCAACAGCATGGACGGCTGATGTCAAGCTGAAATGGCAACCCAACAGCGATGCCGATCTGGCCGGTTATTATATCCATTATGGAACAGCCTCGAAAACCTATACCCAAAAAGCCGATGCCGGAAATGTAAGCGCCTGGACGCTCACTGGCCTTGAAGCCAACAAGGAATACTTTTTCGCCCTCTCGGCCTACGATGCCCTTAAAAACGAGAGCACGCGCTCGGCTGAAATCAGCGGTGTGCCGGGCGATACGCAAAAACCCGCCTTGCTGGCCGTCGTCGCTGTCGGTCAGAGTGAGCTGCGCCTGGGATTCAGCGAGACCCTTGAGCCATTCGCTGCCGAAACCATCGGAAATTATTCCATCACACCCGCGGTGATGGTGAACAAGGCGTTTCTGCAGAGTGATCGCAAGACGGTTGTTCTCACCACCGCCGCACATACGCCCGGCGTGACCTACCAGATCGCCGTCTCCGGCGTGCGCGATATCGGCATTCCGCGCAACACCATTGCCGCCAACAGCGCCAAAAGCTACACCACCGCTGCGGTCGTGGACAGCGACAACACCCCGCCCACCATCACGCTGGCGCGGCTCACGGCAGCGGCCGGTCTCTCCGTCCATTTCAGCGAACCTTTGGATGCCACCTCGGCGATTCAGCCGGGCAATTATCACATCAATAACGGCATCACCGTCCTGGCCGCCACCCTGAGCAGTGAAGGGAATGTGGTCCATCTCACCACATCGGAACACAACGCCGGCGTGAACTATGTCCTGACCGTCAACAATGTGCGTGACCGTTCGGCGCAGCGCAATTCAATCCTGCCCAACAGTTATTATGCCTATTCTTACGATCCCGGCGATACCCTGGGCCCGATGATCACCCTGGTTAACGCCAGCGATGCGGATCAGGTCGAGGTGCTCTTCAACGAGCCGCTCGACAAGAACAGCGCCGAAACCATCGCCAACTATACCATTCAGGGCGGCATCACGGTGCTTGCGGCGTCTCTGGATGCTTCGGGTCAGATTGTGCGCCTGCACACCAGCGCGCATCTCCCCAATCAGCTTTACGTCCTCAATGTCCGCAATGTCTGCGACAACAGCGCGCGCAAAAACGTCATCGCCGGCGGCACGGCGTTCGGGTATGTCTTTGTGCCCGTTGATCATACGGGCCCCACCATCACGCAGGTCGTCGTCAAGGATGCCACGCACATCACCGTGCATTTTAACGAGACGGTCGATCGCCGAACGGCGGAGAATGCCTCTCACTATCAGATCAGCGACGGTGTCGCCGTACTCGCGGCGGTGCTGGATGTGGCGGGGCAAAAAGTGGATATCGAGACAACGCCCCACACCGCCGGTCAGTTGTATATCCTGCGCGTCAATGAAGTGCTGGATGCCACTTCGGTGGGCAATGAAATTCTGCCCAACAGCTCTTACGCCTACGTCTATGGCAGCGATGATTTCGGCAGCGGTCCGACCATCGTCAGGGTGCAGATTAAAAGCGCCACGCAGCTGGTGGTGGAATTCAGCAAACCGCTGGAACGCCTCAGCGCCCAGAAAGCCGAGAATTACCAGATCAACCGCGGCGGCACCGTGCAAACGGCCCTCCTCGATGAAGCGGCGACCTCGGTGACTCTCACCACCAGCGCCCATGAAGCCGGCAAGGTCTATATCCTCACGATCAACAGCGTGCGCGATGCCACGGTGTATCGCCGCGCCATTCTCAACAACAGCTCCTACAGTTATCTCTATGAAGGCGCCGATACGGTCGGCCCGGTCATCAGCCTGGTCAGCGTCATCGATGCCGAGCATCTCGATGTGATGTTCAACGAGCGTATCGCCAAAAACGAAGCGGAAACGGTGTCCAACTATGTCATCAGCGGTACGATCAATGTCAAAGCGGCGAAACTGGACGGATCGCAGCGCATCGTGCATCTCACCACTTCGGCCCACGCCGCACAAAAACTCTATGTGCTGCGGGTCAATGGTCTCAAGGATGCCAGCGTCGAAGGCAATCTGGTGGCGCCCAACACCAGCTATGCCTATCTCTACGAACCGGCGGACGCGGTGGCGCCGGCCATCGCCATGGTGCGGGTGCGTGATATCCAGCATCTCGAGGTTTCCTTCAACGAAGCGGTGACATCGGCTTCGGCCGGGCTGGCCAGCAACTATGCGCTCAATAAAGGCCAGGTCCTGGCGGTGACGCCGGGAACGGCCGCGCATCAGGTCGTACTGGAAATCTCCGCGCTGCAGTCGGGGCAAATTTACGTCCTGATGGTCAACAACATCAAGGATCTGGCGGGCAACACCATCGCCGCCAACAGCGCCTACACGTTCAGTTACGGACAGATCGCGGCGGAGCCGCTGCCGGCCGTGACCTCCGTGAATGTGATCAACGAGACCGAACTGCAGGTGGCGTTCAGCATGCTGCTGGACAAGACTTCGGCCACCCGGGTGGATAACTATGTCATTCAGGACGGCGTCACGGTGAAAACAGCGCGGCTGGATGCGGCGCAGAATGTGGTATGGTTGACGACGACGGCGCATGCCGCGAACCGTCTCTATGTACTGCTGGTCAGCCGTGTGGGACGTGCCGATCGACCCGATTTGACAGTGGCCGCGAATTCGCCCTTCTTTTACATGCTGCAAAAATCGGCGGGCACGGCGCCGGGCGTGCAGCGCGTGACCGCGGCCGGGGAGATGCTGGTGGAGGTCTATTTCAATCAAAAGCTCGAACAATGGAGTGCCGAAAACCGCAGAAATTATCAAATCTCCAACGATATCGCCGTCCTCAGCGCCGAGCTGGACGAGGCCAGCAACAAGGTCACCCTGGTCACCTCGCGCCACAAGGCGGGACTGGCGTATACCGTGAGCATCAGCGGTGTTCGCGGTGCGGAGAGCAGCGCGGCGCTTTCCGGTGTGATCATGGCCTATACCTTCATGCCTTCTCTGCAGGTCACCCTGGGGGGCGTTGCGGAAAGCAACATGGCATTCCTGGAAATCGGCAAGCCCTACTATGTGGATCGCAATTATGTCGTCACCGCGGCGCCCGAGGATTTGATTCGCACCAAACTCATCATGACCGCCAACAGCGACAAGGGCCGCAGCGAGTCACGCTTCATGGTGGTCACGGTGAGTCAGGCCACAGTGGTGTATGTGGGCTATGATGCCAACGCCTCTGCGGCCCCGACGTGGTTGTCGACGCGGTTCACCAAAACGGACCTGAAAATCGGCGTGTCGGAGAGCAGTGAAAAAATGACGTTGTGGGCGGGGTATTTTACGGCGGGAGAGGTGGTACTGGGAGGGAACAACGCGACGGGGGCGCGCGGCGCCAAATGCATGTATGTGGTCTTGCTGCAGGAGCCCGCGTTCGCCCGCACGTTGTCGCACGGACAGCTGGAGGAGTTGAAGGAACAGAGCGCCTTGCGGCCGGTCAGCGTGGCACTGCTGCCCAACTATCCCAATCCGTTCAACCCCTCGACCACCATTCGTTTCGAGTTGCCCTATGAGAAACGGGTGCGGTTGATCATTTACGATATTTTGGGGCGGCAGGTGCGGGTTCTGCACGACGGCAAAGCCAATGCGGGCGTGCATGCGTTGACCTGGCACAGCACCAACGAGCAGGAGATTCCGGTTGCAGCGGGCATCTACTTTTATCGTCTTGAAGTCTGGGAGGATGCCCAGCGCAACGGCGTCACCTATCGCGAAAATTATATCACCACGACGCGCAAGATGACCTACATCAAATAGACCGCACGGCCCTGCAAGCGCTGTGAAAGAACGCCGGGTGTCAGAGGGAGGGACACCGCGGCGTTTTTTTTGGTGGATCGATCCAATTCAGGCAAATGAGAGATGTGTCACAGGGAAAAAGAGCAAAACCGTGTATTTTAGGGGTGGTGATATCTGTTGACTTGTAACCAATTAATGGTTATATTTCCGTTCAAGTGTACAAAAATTACACAGACCAGAGGGAGGTCTTGCGTTGCGCGTTTCCATGCAAACATATCATGGCGGTGGATGGATGCGGTTCCATGCGCTATTAATTCTATCATGGATCTTTTTACTCTTTGGCAGCACACGGGCTCAGGAAACCGCTGCGCCGGTGATCAATCCGTTGCAGGCAGCGGCGCAGCCGGCGCCCTCGGATACGCAGCCGGTCTCCCTGGCGCTTTTTGGCCGTTCTTTTTTTGCCAATTCCGCCTCCCGGGAGATGCAGGACGCGGGCGTGATGGCGACGCCTTCCTATCTGCTCGGAGGGGGCGATCGCCTCGGCATTCATCTCGGCGGCAAGGCCCAGGAAAATTTCGAGACCGCCGTCACGGCGGACGGCAACATCTATCTTCCCACCGTGGGTGTTCTTGCGGTGCAAGGCCTGACGCTCGAAGAGGCGAAAAGCATGCTCGATCTGCATCTGCGCCGCCTCTATACCAACTATACCCTCGAGGTAGTGCTGATATCCCCGAAAATGGTGCGCGTGGCGGTGGTCGGCGACGTCATGGCGCCCGGCAATTATGCCTTGAGTGCGCTCAACACGGTACTGGATGCGGTGGCCCGGGCCCAGGGTCCCAGCGACCGTGGCTCGCTGCGCGCCATTCAGGTCTATCGCGCCGGGGGTGAAACAGTGCACGTTGATCTCTACGACTATCTGCTCAAACCCGGTATGGCGCCGGATGTCTTTCTTCAGGGCGGTGATCGCATCTTTGTCGCACCGAGCCGCTGCCGCGTGCAAATCGAAGGCGAAGTGCATCGTCCCGCCATCTACGAACTGGCGCCCGCTTCGCGGGAGAGGCTCGGTGATCTGCTCGAGCTCGCCGGCGGATTGACGGATGTGGCTTACCGGGCGAAAATCGAGCTCAGCCGGCTGCAAGGCGATGGATCGCGTTGTGTTTATTATTATCCCTTTGAGGCGCTGGGGGATAGCGCCTCTAATCCTCGCCTCGCCAATAACGATCACATCCGCGTCTACTCCATCCTGGAGCAGCACCCGCGTCAATCCGTCTCCATCTATGGCGAGGTCAACCGGCCGGGCAGCTACGATTGGGAGAAGAATCTCACCGTGAGTGGACTCATTTTGAAGGCCGGCAGTCTGACGCGCAACGCCTGGCTGCGCGATGTCGAGGTCGCACTGGTGCAGCCCAACCAGCCGCCGCGCATTTCCCACATCGATCTGCAGGCTTTGTACCAGGGCGCAGACAGCCTCGACAGGGTGCTCAGTCCGGACGATCAGGTCTTTGTGCGCCGGATACCCGACTGGAAAGTGGGACCCCTGATGGAGATTCGCGGTGAGGTGATGTTCCCGGGATACTATCCGATTGTGGAGGATACGACGCGCCTGAGCGCAATTCTCGCGCAGTGCGGCGGATTCACCCGGGACGCCCTGATCAGTGAAGCCAGGCTCATCCGCAAGGGCGAGCCCGTTCTCGCGGACAAGGAGTATGAACGGCTGAGCGCCATGAGCCGTGACGAGATGAGCAAGCTGGAATATGAGTATCTGGTGATGAAGCAAAACGCTTCGGACATCAAGGAGATTGTCATCGATTTTAATCGTTTGGTGCTGCACAAGGACGCCAGTCAGGATATCGTATTGCGGGATGGGGATGCCATCTATGTACCCAAAACGCCGCGTGTGGTGATGGTCACAGGCCGCGTGGCGCGTCCGGGCGGCGTAATGTACAAGCCGGGCGCCGGGTTGAAATATTATCTGAACCAGGCCGGGGGATATGCCTGGGACGCGGATGGCCGGCGCACCAAGGTGATCAAGGCCGCCGGTGATATTCAGGACGACGAGGATGTAAAAGTGTTTAATCCGGGCGACCGCATCTGGGTTCCGCGCCAACCCGACCGCAATTACTGGCAGCTTTTCCGCGACACCATTCTCGTTGTTGGTCAAGTAGCAGCCATCTTTCTGGTGATTCAAAACGCAAAGAACTGAACCATGGCAAACGATCAAAATACAACGACGGAAATCCATCTTCTCGATTACGTGCTGATTGTTTTCCGGCAGCGCTGGCGCCTGATCCGCAACATGATCCTGACGGCGCTGGTGGTGTTTCTGCTCACGTTTTTGCTGCCGAGAAAATACGTGGCGGTGACAACTCTGATGCCGCCGGCGGAGCAGGAGCCCGCCTCCATGAGCCGCATGCTTTCCGAGGTGAGTGTGCCGGGCGTGTCCGCGCCTGGCAAAGCCACCCAGGCGGACGTGTTTCTGGAAATGCTGCGCAGCCGCAGCGTTGGGGAACGGGTACTGCTGCGCCGCTTTGCTCACAAGAAGGACTCGCTTCGTCTCATCGATATACTGGGGCATGAGCATCTCGAGGACGCGCTGCTGGAGATGTCCGAGCGCGCCTCGTTTGTCCTGAGTAAAAAAGGGTTCATCACCATCAGTGTCAACATGAATTCCGCGCCATTGGCAGCGGATGTGGCCAACACGTATGTGGAAGAACTGGATCAGGTCAATCAATCGAAGAGTGTTTCGCGGGCCAAAAATTCGCGCATTTACATCGAAACGCAGCTGGCCGAGACCGAAGTCAAACTGAAACAGGTCAATGAGCAGCTGGCCGCTTTTCAGAGCGATCATCGCGCGGTATCGCTGGAGGAACAGATGCGGGCGGCCATCCAGCAGGCCGGCGCGCTGAAGGGGCAGATCATCGCCAGGCAAGTGCAGATCAATCTCATGCACCAGAGCATGAAGCCGGAGAATCCCGTGTTGATCCGGGCCCAGAGCGAGCTGCGTGAGCTGGAGAAACGGTACAGCGCCCTGCAGTATGGTGAAGCGGGCATGAAAAACAACGATTTCTATCCGTCGTTCGTGGATGCTCCGCAAGTGGGCATGCAGCTGGCCGAGTTGCTGCGCGAAGCCAAAGTGCAGGAGACGGTTTGGGAACTCCTCAATCAGCAATTTTATCAGGCCAGGATCGAGGAAGCGCGCGACACGCCTACCGTCCAGGTGCTGGACCGCGCAACGCCGCCGCTCTATCCGAGTGCGCCGCGGCGGGTGATGCTGGCGGTGGTTTTCGCGTTGATTGCGGGATTCATCACCCTGTTTCATATCTACGCGCAGGTCTATGCCCGAAACGTCGAATCACGGCCGCAGGAGAAAGCCAAATGGGTCGAACTGGGTCAGGGGCTGCGGGACGACAGCCGCAGGGTCCGCGGCTGGATGAGACGAAGGAAATAATTCATTCAAATCCTGATGGAGCGGCTGATTTCATTGCGGGCGACTCCTTTGTCTTCCTTTATCGCATCCCTCGCGATTGTCACAACAGGTAATCCGATTATAGATTTTTTTGCCGCTTTTGCGGCATTTTTTAAAATGGACGATCGAGCTTTTTCCCAACAAGGAGCATCCCATGCACGCTATCGATCCTTCCGCGCAGATCGGCGCTGAAACCGAAATCGGTCAATTCACGGTCATCGAGGCTGGTGTGATCATCGGCAAAAAGTGCCGGATCGGACACCATGTGGTGATCCACGCCGGTGCGGTGATCGGTGACGAGGTGCGCATCGACGCCTGCACCGTGGTGGGCAAACAACCACTGCGTTCCAAGCGCAGTATTTTTCAGGACGAGAAGGCTCTGCCGCCGGTGCGGATCGCCGACCACTGCCTGTTCGGAGCGCAGGTGGTCGTCTACACCGGCTGTGAAATCGGCGAGCATGTCCTGGTCGCCGACGGCGCGGCCGTGCGCGAGAACGTGACGATTGGCGCCTACACCATCGTCGGCCGCAATGCCACGGTGGAGAATTTCTGCAAGATCGGCAAAAAGTGCAAGCTGGAGACCAACTGTTACATCACCGCCTATTCGGAGGTGGGAGATTACTGCTTCATCGCGCCGGGCGTCACCACCACCAACGATAATTTTCTCGGCCGCACCCAGGAGCGCTTCAAGCATTTCAAGGGAGTCACCATTAAAAGGGGCGGGCGCATCGGCGGGCAGGCGGTGATACTGCCGGGCAAGGTAATCGGCGAGGACGCGGTAGTGGCTGCAGGCGCGGTGGTGACCAGGGATGTGCCGCCGCGGACCATCGTCGCCGGCAATCCGGCACATGTTTTCCGCGAAGTGCCCAGGGAACAGCTGCTGGAAGAACAGGGGTGGGAGTAACATGATGCCATGCCGGATTCGTCCTGAGCCAGCGCCTGGCACGGCAGAGAAATAAAATGAATCATGCCCAAGCCATCAATCTGGATATTTCATAAAATGTAAAGAGCAGATTGAACACGAAAAATGACATCAGGACACGAGATTGCAAATTTCAGACCCCGTATCACGGTGAAGCCAACGAAGAAGAATATTCCATGATCATGGTGAAATTCTGTCGATCCCTTCAATCGCTTTGTGGTTTTTGGGGATGGTGTTCGATCAAAATTAACGCCGTTGTATAAAGACGTCACCAGGCGGCTGTCTGGTGACAAATCCATCATCACGCTCAGCGGTCCAGTTCAATCATAAGGTTATTTCATGCCGCTCAACATCGTCACCATTGTCGGGGCGCGGCCGCAGTTCATCAAGGCCGCACCGGTCTCGGCGCAGCTGCGATCCCGGCATCGCGAGTACCTCGTGCACACCGGCCAGCACTACGATGCCAATATGTCGCAGCTTTTTTTTGATGAACTGGGGATTCCCCAACCCGATGTGAACCTGGAGATTGGTTCCGCTGCGCACGGCGAACAGACTGCGCAGATGCTGGTGGCCATCGAAAGATTGCTGGACGCACAAAAACCGGATCTGGTGCTGGTCTACGGCGACACCAATTCCACCCTGGCCGGGGCTCTGGCCGCCGCCAAGTTGAACATCGCAGTGGCCCACGTCGAGGCGGGCTTGCGCAGCTTCAATCGCCGCATGCCGGAGGAGATCAACCGCATCCTCACCGATCGCATCGCGCGCTATCTCTTTTGTCCGACCCAAACCGCGGTGGATCATCTCCACAACGAGGGCGTGACGGCGGGCGTCTATCTCAGCGGCGATGTCATGTACGATGCCGCGCTGCATTTCGCCGCGGTGGCGGAATCCGGATCCACCATCCTGGAAAGGCTGCGGCTGGCGGAGCGGAGTTATCTTCTCGCCACGTGTCACCGGCCGCAGAACACCGATGACGTTGACGCCTTGCGCGCCATCGTTCAGGCGCTCATCGACAGCGGTGAGCACGTGGTGTTTCCGGTTCATCCGCGTACGCGGGGTTTTATGCAAAAGAGTGGATTGATGGAGCTTGTGCGGAAAGCAGAACATCTCAGACTGATCGATCCGGTCGGCTATCTCGACATGGTGCAGCTCGAGCGCCACGCGCGCAAGATCGTCACCGATTCCGGAGGCGTTCAGAAAGAAGCCTACTTTTACAAGACGCCCTGTATCACCCTGCGCGAGGAGACCGAATGGGTGGAGACGGTGGCGGATGGCTGGAACATCCTGGTGGGCGCCCGCCAGGATAAAATCCTTGCGGCGATCAGAGACTTTGCGCCGCAGGCGGGACAAAATAACCACTATGGCGATGGCCGCGCCAGCGAAAAGATCATCCGCTATTTGAACGAAATTTAAAGACGCCAGTATGGGCGGAGATGCCTGTCACGGGTGCAACCGCGGAGCGTCCATAAAGGATTTTCATGAGAGTGAGAGACATCCATCCCGCCGGAAGCCGGTTTGCGTCCGGGTTTGTCCGATGTGGGCGATCGGCCTGCTGGATGCTTTGCCTTCTTCTGGGCGTATACGCCGCTTCGCCGTTTGCGCAGACGGTCTACGTGCCGGTTTCGCACTGGGGATACGACTATCTCGACCGCCTCGAAACGCTCGGCAGGGTGGAGCGCAGTCTGTCGCAGACGCGTCCCATGACGCGGCTGGCGTTTGCGCGCATCCTCCTGCCGCTGCAGGCCGATGCGCCGGGACTCGGCCGCGCGGATCGCGAAGCGCTGATCTTTCTGCGCCGCGAATTTCAGGAAGAATTCATCCGCCTGGGCGATGACATTTCCCCGGCCGGGACGGGATGGAATCGTCTCACCCGTCATCCCTGGATCGATCCCTGGGCGCCCGACATCCTCTACGCCGACGGCCGCCATATGCTCTCCTTCACCTGGCCTGATTTTTCCTTTCATCTGGATCCGGTCATCGCTTTCGATCCTTTATGGGCCCATGCCGACACCGTAAACGGCACTGAAAAAACATATCACAAAATGCAGGGTCTGAAGCTGTGGGGTACGGCAGGCCGGCACTGGGGATTCTACGCGGACGTGCGTGACAACCAGGAATGGGGCACGCGCGACTATCCCGGCGTGGTCAATTTCACCCGCGAGGGACTCGGTTTTGTCCGCGGCAATGGCCGGCAGATGGATTACGATGAGACCAGCGCCGGTGTGGTCTATCAGAATGGAATCCTGACGCTGCAGTTTGGCAAGGAGCGGAACCGCTGGGGTCCGGGGGTTGGCGGGCAGCTGATGATCTCAGCCCGGGCCACATCGTATGACCAGGTCAAAATGGAGCTCGGCGTCAAGCATCTGCGCTTCACCTCCCTGTGGGCGGTGCTGCAGCACTATCAGGACGATTATTTCATGGGGAACCATCAGGAAAAATATCTGGCGGCGCATCGTCTCGAAGTGGCGCCGTGGCGGTTCCTGACCATCGGTTTGCATGAGGCGGTGTTTTTCGCGCAGCGCAAGTTCGAGCCCGCCTATGTGCTGCCGGTGATGTTTTTCCGTTCAGCGGAACATTATCTCGGCGACCGCGACAACGCTGCCATGGGCCTGGATGTGAGTCTCTATCCCGGCAAGCGGATCAAGGCGTACGGCGAACTGCTTATTGACGACATCTCCACCGGCAGGCTCGGCACGGATTTTTACGGCAACAAGTATGCCTGGCTGTTGGGGCTCTATCATGCCGATGTCCTCGGCGTTGCGGGACTGGACGTGCGCGGCGAATACGCCCGCATCCGGCCGTTCACGTACACGCATTACGGCGTGACCAATTTCCAGCAGTACAGCACCAATCTGGGGCATCGCTATGGGCCCAACAGCGAAGGCTGGCTGGCGCAACTGACCTGGCGGCCTGCCTTCCTGTGGCAGATGCAGGCCACCTGGGAGCGGACGCGGCACGGCGCCAATGCGCCGGGGAGCAATGCCGGGGGGAGCCTGTACGA
>DCUM01000063.1 GCA_002327255.1 bacterium UBA2214
TCGTCGAGAAGGAGATGTACACGTTTCGCGACAAAAGCGACTCCTCCCTGACCCTGCGCCCGGAATTCACCGCAGGCGTGATTCGGCTGTACCTGCAAAATGGTTTGCACATGCTTTCGAAACCGGTCAAGGTCTTTTCCATGGGACCGGTTTTCCGCTATGAACGGCCGCAGGCCGGGCGCTTTCGCCAGCATACCCAGTTCAACGTCGAAGCCTTTGGTGAACAGGATGCCGCCATCGACCTGGAGGTGATGTCCGTGGCCTGGCAACTCTATGCCGAACTGGGGTTCCAGGGGCTGAAGTTTCAACTCAACAGCACCGGCTGCCCAGTCTGTCGTCCGCAATACATCGATCAATTAAAACACTATTATCAGGGGCATGTGGCTGAAATCTGCCCGGACTGCAACCGCCGCCTCGAACGCAATGCGCTGCGCCTGCTCGATTGCAAGGTACCCTCGTGCCAGCCCATCATCGCCGCGGCACCGGTGATCAGCGAGCACCTGTGCGAGGATTGTGCGACGCATTTCGGCCAGCTGCGTCAGCACCTCGATCTGCTCGAACGTCCTTATGCCATCAATCACAAACTGGTACGGGGGCTGGATTATTACACCAAGACGGTTTTTGAAGTCTGGGCGCAGGGCATCGGTTCCCAGAACGCCATGTGCGGTGGCGGCCGCTACGACGGACTGATCGAACAACTGGGCGGGGAACCCACCCCCGGCATCGGTTTCGGTTCCGGCATTGAGCGCATCATCCTCAGCATGAAGGGACAGAACCTGCCGCCGCAAATCCTGCCCGCGCCGCAGATCGTCGTGGCCCATCTCGGCACCGATGCCGAAAAAGTGGCGGTGGAGACGGTCTTCCGTTTGCGCGGCCACAAGATACCCGCGCTGATGTGTTTCGGCGACCGCAGTCTCAAATCCCAGATGCGGGAAGCCAACCGGCTCAATGCCCGTTTCATCATCATCCTGGCCGATCACGAGGTGGAGACGCACACCGTAACCATTAAAAACCTGCAAGATGGCAGTCAGGTGGAAATTAACCGGGCGGATGTGGTCGCCCATTTTGCCGCTGAGGCGCCTTGAGGATTTACCCTGTGATGAATCCCTTATCCCGGCAGCATCTGAAAAATCTGCGGCAGCTGCAATTGAAAAAGGTCCGCGAAGAGACGCAACGCTTTTTGATCGAAGGCATGCGCCTCTGCGAGGAAGCGGCGGCAGCAGGCGCCTCCATAGAAGAAGCAGTGATCGATCCGCAGGCGCTTCGCGGGGCCCGCGCGCAGAGACTGCTGGCGCGTCTTTCCAGTCAGGGGGTGCCCCTGTGGACAACGGATGCCATTGCTTTGCAGGCGTTGGCGGATACGCAGTCGCCGCAGGGCATCGTCGCCATCGTCCGCAAACAACCCGCAACCGACTTTGAACTGACTTCCTCCGCCGCTTCTTTGCTCCTGGCCCTGGAAGGCATCTCCGATCCCGGCAACCTCGGCACCATCCTGCGCAGCGCAGCCTGGTTTGGGGTCAACACGGTGCTTCTCAGTCAGAATGCGACGGAAAGCACCAATCCCAAGGTGCTGCGCAGCACCATGGGCGCGTTCTTTCACCTCGACATTCATGAGCAAATGGATTTCTCCGCACTGATAGCGGCCGCCGCAAGGGCGGGTTACCGCCTCATCGCCGCCGTGGCACAGGATGGTACACCCGCGCAGCAGTGGCGGCCCGGCAAGCGGGATATCTTGTTCATCGGCAGTGAAGCGCGCGGCTTGCCCGCCGAATGGATGGAGCAAATGAGTCTGCGCCTCACGATATCACGACACGGCGGCGGCGAATCGCTCAATGCCGCCATCGCCGCCAGTATTATGATGTATCAATGGTCCGTGGGCCAATAGGACAGGAATGATATGGAACCCGAAAAATCGCTGCCATCGCATGTATTGAACATCAAGGATTTGTCGCAGGTGCTGCTGTTGACACTGGCGATGTTTGTGGCCAGCATTCTTTTCGGCGCCCTGATGATGTTCATCGCCGGCCCCCAATGGGCTCTCCTGGCCGAGGCGCTCTTGATCGTTCCCGCCATTCTGGTCGTGCGTCAGCGCCATATGCCCTTCAAACTCTCTTTCCGTTTCAATGCCGTCTCCTGGCCCACCCTCTTTTACTCCTTCCTGATCATTTTCCCTGTGCTGGTGCTGGGAGACGAGATGGACCGGCTGCTGAATATCGTGTTTCCGTTGCCCAACTGGTTTGATGTGCGTGAACTCCTGGCGATCCGCTCCCTGAGCGATGGCGTGCTGATCGTCGGCAACGGTGTGATCATCGCCGCCCTCGCCGAGGAGATGCTCTTCCGCGGCATGATTCAACAGACCTTCGAATTTCACCGCGATACCGCGACGGCCATCGTCATATCGGCGATATTGTTCGCGATCCTGCATTTCAATCCCTGGTGGATGATACAAATCACCATCCTCGGGCTGGTTCTCGGCTATATGGCGTGGAAGAGCGCCAGCATCTGGCCGACGGTGCTGCTGCATGGCATCAACAATCTGCTGTCAATTATCAGTGCCAACACGGCGGAAGCAAAACTGTCGTGGTACGCCTCCGCGGTGCACGTGCACTGGTACTGGCTGGTTTTGGCCGGCCTGGTCGTCATTCCAGCCTTCAGGGGCTTTAACCACGCCTGCGAAAAAATGCATGCGCGTCAAGAGAGAGAGATTCAGCAAGGAGGTTTTTGTGAAAAATAACATACCCCGGGTCCGCATAGGTATGATTCAATCCGCCGATGAAATCCACTTCGGCTGTGACAGCACCTTCACCGTTTTTTCGCTCGGCGGTGAAAAAGTCGCGACGGGACTCGCCGGACAAAACTATACCGTGGGGGCTGATCATTGCAAGCCGTCGCAGATATTCTATTGTGTCCGCCTCGCCATTGCCATCACCGAAGCGGAGAAGAAACGCCGCCAGGAAGAATTGGCGCAGCGGGGCATTGCGACGACGGCGTGGCGCCCGGGCGTCGTGCTTTCCCTGGGCGGTGGCGACATGGACAACCGCGAGTACTGGATGGTCACGGAGCCCTTTGCCGATGAAAACGCCGCCCGCGAGTACGCACGTACCTATGAGCCGATTGGCGAGGCGGTGGTCGTCAAGGATATTATCAGAAAATCTTCGGGCACCCTCCTCTTTGGCCAGCATCGCCTCGAAAACGGTTTGCGGATCGTAGCGGACAAAGCGGAGGCGTTGCTGCAATTACACGACGTCACGGTCGGCATCGAATTCCATTGGCAACACAAGCGGACGCAGCTCATCCCCGGCGTGCTGGAAATCAACCTCAATAATGCCGGCCATCTGCAGGCCATCAATGAACTGGACATTGAATCCTATTTGATGAGTGTCAACTCTTCGGAGATGACCAAAGACAATCCCATCGAACTGCTCAAAGCGCAGACCATTGCCGCGCGCAGCACCATCCTCGCCACCATGGGCAAGCACCACTATGATGAAAATTTTCATATCTGCTCCGATGACCACTGCCAGTGTTATCATGGTGTGGGCAATATTTCGCAGGCTTCGCGCCAGGCCGCCCATGACACCCTGGGCGAGAATCTGCTGCATGACGGCCGCGTCTGCGACGCCCGCTATGCAAAAATTTGCGGCGGCATCATGGAAGATTACCGCGACATCTGGGATCATCGCGAAATCCCCTATCTGGTTCCCGGCAGCGACGGCCGCGAAAACATGACGTATCCGCTTCGGGATGAGCAACAGGTCAAAGACTACATCGACAGCTCCCCGGATGTATGGTGCAATACACAAAAATACGAAATTCCCTCTTCGCTTCCCTACAATACGCGGGAGCTGTTTCGCTGGAAAGTCAGCTATGAACGCGAGGAGCTGGAAGCGCTTATCAGCCGCCGCCTCGATGAGAACTTTGGCGACCTCATCGACATCATCCCCGGAGACCGGGCGCCGGGCGGCCGCCTCATTTACATGGATGTGGTCGGCAGCAAGCGCACCTTGCGCGTGGGAAAAGAGTTGATGATTCGCCGCGCCCTCTCCGAGAGCCATCTCTATAGCGCCTGTTTCTATATCGAGCGGGCCTATGATGCGGCCGGCAAGATCACCCATTTCCATCTCATCGGCGCCGGGTGGGGGCATGGCGTGGGCTTGTGCCAGGTCGGGGCCACGGTCATGGCCCAGCAGGGCTTCGATTACAGGGCGATTCTTGCGCACTATTATAAAAACAGCAAACTGGAAAAACTCTATTAAAAACTTTCCGCACTCTGTGCGTGTTGTTGCTATAATCTCATAGTCAACCACAATCAGATACGACCAGAGGCCGCGGAACTGTATGAAAATAATCATTTACAACGACGAACTCCGTTCCGGCATGCAAATGTACCTCGCTCTCAGCAACCATCATGAAGTAACCGTAGCACAAGATGTAGAAGATCTGCTCGAATTACTGGATCAAGCTGCGGCCGATATGACGATCATGGGTTTGGCATCCTCTGACCAGGGTGAACGTATATCTGACAGTCTGGACATCGCCCAGCAAATTCAGAACCAACATCCCCATGTCAAAGTGATCGGAATTTACGACCAGGGCGACAACAGGGTTGCCGAAGAAGCGCGCAGCCATGGCATCGATGAACTCATCACCCGTCCCATTAAAAACCGGGAGTTGCTCGGACTCATAGAGAGAGAATAGCGTTCTGTTCATTACGGTGGGTTGCAACCCAGGAACAGGCCTAGTTGGATGACCAATCGGCCTGTTTTTTTTTACAAACCTGTTGCATCTGATTCACAGAGGCTGTAATTTAAGTGAAAAAGAGATGGGGATATGAGCATAGAAGTCGATTATTTAATCATTGGCAGCGGCATTGCCGGGCTCTCTGCGGCCCTGAAACTGGCGCCACATGGCACCGTGGCCATCGTCACCAAAAAACATCAATCCGAATCCAACACCAATTATGCACAGGGCGGCATCGCTTCGGTATTTGATCAGAGCGATTCCTTCGAAAAACACGTTCAGGATACACTGCAAGCGGGCGCGGGGCTCTGTCATGAAGAGGCCGTCCGTTTGATCGTTGAACAGGGCCCGGCCCGGGTGGAGGAACTCTTTGCATTGGGTGTTCCTTTCACCAAAACCCAAAACGGTCAGTTTGACCTCGGCCGCGAAGGAGGCCATCGCTTCAATCGCATTGTCCATGTCAAGGATCATACCGGCCGCGATGTCGAAAAGGCTCTTCTGGACGCGGCACGCGCCAACGCCAACATCACGATCCATGAACATCACATGGCGGTCGAGTTGATAACCGAACACCACGTCTTCAACGCCCGGCCCGCCACCGATTTCGCGCCCAACTGCTGGGGTGCCTACGTGCTCGATATCAATGGGCACAAAATAGATCGCTTCCTCGCCAAAGCCACTATCCTGGCAGCCGGTGGCTGCGGGCAGGTCTATTTGCATACCACCAACCCTTCCATCGCCACCGGGGACGGCATCGCCTTTGCCTATCGCGCCGGCGCCAAAATCGCCAATATGGAATTCATGCAATTCCACCCCACTACCCTCTATCACGAGAGCGCCAATTCCTTTTTGATCTCGGAAGCGGTGCGCGGTTTCGGCGGCAGGCTGGTGCACAAGGACGGGGAATCGTTCATGGAGAAATATCACGACATGGCCTCTCTGGCGCCCCGCGACATCGTTGCTCGCGCCATCGATTCCGAATTAAAAAAAAGGGGGGTCCCCTGTGTCTATCTCGACATCACCCACAAAAAAGCCGATGACATTATCAACCGCTTCCCGCACATCTATGAAAATTGCCTTAATTACCGCATCGACATCACCCGGGAACCCATTCCCGTCGTCCCGGCGGCTCATTATTCCTGCGGCGGCGTCATGACCGATCTCGCCGGCCGGAGTTCGGTGGAAGGCCTGTTCGCCTGCGGGGAAGTGACGTGCAGCGGCGTTCACGGCGCCAATCGACTCGCCTCCAACTCGCTGTTGGAAGCCGTTGTCTTTGCCCACACAGCCAGCCTGCAGGCGATCGCGTTTGTAAAAAATCGCAAAATGACGGCCCCGCCCATTCCGCGCTGGGACGACAGCGGCACCTTCGACCAGGAGGAGTGGGTGCTCATCTCCCATGATAAAATGGAAATCAAGAATATCATGTGGGATTATGTCGGGATTGTACGCTCCAACCTGCGGCTCGAAAGGGCACTGAGCCGCATTCGCCTCATCCGTCAGGAAATTGAAAACTATTACAAACGCACCCAGATCACCGAGGAGCTGCTGGAATTGCGCAATCTCGCCACAGTGGCGCAACTGATCATCCAGTCGGCCCTGATGCGCAAAGAGAGCCGGGGACTGCATTATACCACCGATTACCCCAAAACAGATGATGAGAACTATTTGCACGACACGATTCTCCAGCGCATTGACATCTGATGCGCCGGCTTAATCCTGCTGGAGTCCGACCATGATCATTTCAAAAATTGATGTTCGCGCCTTCAAGTCGATTCTGGAACTCTCATTGTCCCTGGATCCACACATCAATGTGCTCATCGGCGCCAATGAGAGCGGTAAAACCAACATCCTCAAGTCCATTGAGGCCTTTCGCGAAAAAATCCACCTGGACGGATCATTGACCTGCCAATATTCCAATCAGTACTACCTGGCCAAAGCACCCGAGTTGACGATGGAATTCAGCGGCTTGTCCAAGGAAAACCGTCGCGTATTGATGCAACTTTCCGAAGCCTTCAAGGATGTCGAACATTTTCAAATCCGTCGCGATGGGCCAACCCTGAAAGACTATCATCTCACGATCAATGGCAATAAAGTGGAATCCATCGATATATCGCGTGTGCTGCATGTGCTGCCTAAAATTCTCTATTTTGCGGATATTCGTCTGCTCAAAAACCGCGTCGATTACGAAAATCTCATCGCCAACCAGCCCGACTGCGCCACCGAACGAAACCTGTTGAAAATCGGCGGCATCGACACCTATGAAGTGATCTTTGAGGACACCGCGCGGGGCCGACGCGCCCTCGAAGAGGCGAGCCGGATCATCACCGAACAGCTGCGCCGCGTCTGGTCGCAGGAACCCTCCATCGAAGTCAAACTCAATGTCAACGGCCGCGCTTTATATATCGATTTCAGCGACAGCACCACCGTTTTCGACACCCCCGAATCCCGCAGCCTCGGCTTCCGCTGGTATCTCTCTTTTTACGTCAATTTTCTGGCACAGACGTTTGAGGCGCAAGCCAATGAATTCATCTTTTTGATCGATGAGCCGGGCATCCACCTCCATCCCTCCGGACAGAAAGATCTGGTCAAGGTGCTGGAAGACCTGGCGTTAAAAAATCAGGTGATCTATACGACACACTCGCCCTTCATGATCGATCGCCAATTCCCGGAACGGGTGGTCTTGGTGAAAAAGGATAAAAATGGAACGCATGTCGATCATTCGTCCTACCGGGAGAACTGGAAACCCTTGCGCGACGAGATTGGCCTGCGCGTAGGCGATCTTTTCTTTTTCAGTGACACGAGTCTGATCCTCGAATTGCCGACCAGAAAATCGGGGTTTTTGGAAAAACTCAAGGGCAAATCGGCCGAATAAACCGTTTGAACGCTCAGGGGATTACCCAACCATGAAAATTGCACTCATCGGCCCGGCCTATCCCCTGCGCGGCGGCATCGCGCATTTTACGGCCTTGCTGGCGCGCGCGCTGCAGACGCGTGGACATCGCGTCCGGATATTCTCCTTCACGAGGATGTACCCCGGGCTGCTCTTCCCGGGCAAGACGCAATACGATACCAGCCAGGAAACCCTGCCGGTCGAGAGCGTGGCTACCCTGGATTCGATCAATCCGTTTTCCTGGCGCCGCACCGGCGCCATCGTGAGCGCCTGGAACCCGGATGCGGTGATTTTTAAATACTGGATGCCTTTCTTTGCGCCAGCCTATGCCTGTGTCGCGCGACAGATACGCAAACGCTGCAACGCCCGCATCATTTTTCTGTGCCACAATATCCTCCCCCACGAAAGACACACCGGGATGGCTTTTCTGACCCGTGCCGGACTCGGCACGGCCGACCACTTTATCGTCATGTCCGATGCGGTGCAAGCGCAACTCCTCTCCTTTTTCCCGCAAGCCTCCTTCGCCAGGGTCCCCCATCCGGTCTATGAATTTTTCACCATTACCACGACCAAAGAAGCGGCACGGACGCAGCTTGGACTGGGCGAAGGCCGCATTGTGCTCTTTTTCGGCTATGTGCGCAAATACAAAGGTCTCTCGGTTTTGCTCGATGCTTTTGCCCTGGCGAGAACCCGTATGCCCATGAAACTGATTGTCGCGGGTGAAATCTATGGTGATAAAGCCGAATATGAAGATAAAATCGCGGCCCATCACTTGCAGGAGGATGTGCAACTTCTCGACCAATATATCGCCAACGAACAGGTCGGCTTGTACTATGCCGCGTCCGATGTGGTTGCTCTGCCCTATCTCTCCGCCACCCAGAGCGGAATCGTGCAGGTCTGCTACCAGTTCAATAAACCGGTCATCGCCACCGATGTCGGCGGCCTGCCGGAAGTGGTCGAGGATGGCCGCACCGGATTCGTCGTGCCCGCCGGGGACGCACACGCCTTCGCCGATGCCCTGGTACGGTTTTATGCGGAAAATCGTGAGCGCGATTTTTCGCAACAGATAGAACAGATCAAGGAACGCTATTCCTGGGCGCATCTGGTTGAATCGATCGAAAAGCTGTTGCGTGAGCGGGCAAATGGCACTGGCGCATAAAGAAAAATATTGGCAGTATCAATATCAGCTCGGCGCGCAATATCTCGTCCCCCTGTTGCGCCGCTGGGGCCTGCCGCCACAGGAGATGCGCCTTCTCGACATTGGCTGCGCCGAAGCCGGCGTTCTCCAGGCGCTCTGCGAAGCAGGGGCTGAGGGTGTGGGGCTGGAAATCAGCCCCAGCCGTTTATTCCTGGCGCAAAAATTCACGGCCGCCTCACCCCGTCCTCCCGCTCTGCTGGCGGGTGATTTTTTTCATCTGCCGCTCAAAGCGACGCACAAGCCCTTCACGCTGATCATGCTGCGCGATGTCTTTGAACATTTGCCGGATAAAGAGCACGCCTTTGCGGCACTGGCAGGCTTGATGGCCGGGGAGACGCATCTGTTGCTCACCTTCCCGCCATTCTATTCGCCGTTCGGCGGCCATCAACAGATGTTGCAAAGCGCCCTGCGCCGGATCCCCTGGTTTCACGCTCTGCCGAAACCGCTGTGGCGGCTTGTGCAGTGCACGATCAACAAATACGACGCCAATGCCGCTTTTTTACACGAGATGAACAAGCTGCGCGATAACCGCGTCTCCATCGGCCTCATCAAGCGGCTGGCGCGCCGGCACAACCTGCTCATTGCCGCGGAACAATATTATCTCAGCCGCCCCAGCTACAAACTGCGCTACGGCTGGCCGGTCATCCCCGCCCATTTTCTGGGCCGGGTGCCGCTTCTGCGTGAACTCTTCATAACCGGGGCTGCAATCCTGCTGCGAAAACCATGAAAAAAGTGCTCATCATCTCCTATTATTTCCCGCCCTCCGGGGGGTCCGGCGTACAGCGCACCCTCAAATTCGTCAAATATCTGCAGGCGTTTGGCTGGATGCCCGTCGTGCTGACCGCCAGAGATGCGGATTATCCGGCCTACGATGAGACCCTGTGCGCGGAGATACCCGGCACGGTCAAGGTCTACAGGGCGCCGTTGTTCGAACCCTACCGCCTCTATCGCAAATTCACCGGCCGTTCCGCCGCTGCAGCAACGGACATCGCCACGCTCACCCTCGATGACCGGCACAAAAGGAGCTGGCCGGAACGCATCTCCGAATTCGTTCGCGCCAGCTTTTTCATACCCGATGCGCGCATCGCCTGGCTCTATCCGGCCTGCCGCCTGGGGAAAAAAATTATTGAGGATGAAAATATCCGGCTGATTTTTTCTTCCGCGCCGCCCTATACCTGCCATCTCATCGGCCGCAAACTGCAGCATGCGACCGGCTTGCCCTGGGTCGCGGATTTTCGCGATTCGTGGATCGGATGGCTCTCGACGCCGCAGTGGCGGCCCAGGCCGGCACGGGCCCTGGAGAAAAGGATGGAACAGGGCGTGCTTCGCGACGCAAACCGGATTCTTACGGTATCCTGCGGCGTGAAAGAGGATTTGCTCAGCCGTAACCCGGATTGCCTCGATGAGAGATGGGCGCTCTTGCCCAACGGCTACGATGCGCAAGATTTTATCGGCCTGCCGGTCCTTCCCAAACGGCAAGGTCTCACCATCACCTACACCGGCTCCCTCTATGGCAACCGTAATCCCCATTATTTGTTGAAAGCGCTCGAATTTTTACAATCGCAGGGAAATCCGCACGTCGATGCATTGCGGATTCTCCTGGTGGGCCGGGTTGGAGAAGCCATTCTCGGGGAAATTGCAGATTCAAAAGCGGGGCATTTATTCGAGCATATCCCGTATGTCAAACACCGCGAGAGTCTGGCGTACTTGCAGAACAGTGACGCCTCCCTGCTCATCATCGACGACGCTCCGGCCAATCGCGGCATCCTCACCGGAAAGATCTATGAATACATCGGCGCCGGGCATCCCATCATCGCGCTGGCGCCGGAAGGTGAAGCCGCGAACCTCATCCGCGTAAACCGGCTCGGCTGGGTCGCGCCCCCCAACGATCCCCTCGCCATCGCCCGGGTGCTGGACACCGCACTCACCCAGCTGAAGAATAATCCGCAAAGGGGCGCGGCCGCCGCGCCTGAACGCTTCGAACGCCGCGCCCAAACCGGACTGCTTGCACAGCTCTTTGACGAGCTCACGCAAGACGCATCATGAGGAGGCCTGGAGCGTCCTTTTGACCAGATAATAATAGAGGAGAAAGCCCAGGCTGGTGGAGAGGACGTTCGCCCACGCAGCGCCGTACATGCCCAGGCGCGGGATCAATGCCAGATTGGCGGCCAGATTGACGGAAACCTGTATCAGCGACATGATGAATATTTTCCACTGCAGGTCGCTGGCGATCAGAAAAGTCACATTGGCATATTGCAGAAAAAAGAAAAAAATGCTGATGGTCAGCACTTGCAAGACGGGAGCTGCGGGCGCAAAGGCTTCTCCAAAAACGAGCCGCACCGCCCAGGGGCCGAGCCCGTAAACGGCCGCCGCGACCGCTGCGCCGGCGGCAGCCAGGATCCCCAGCGTTTTGTAATAATCGGCCCTGATCCGGTTCGCATGGTTGACATAGTTCCGGGCAAAACGGGGTACCAGGACGATACTGACCGCTGCCGGCAGAATCAACGTCACGTCCATGATGCGATGGGCATTGAAATAGTATCCCGCCTGGGCGGCGTCCGTTGCCAGCGCCTTTAATAAAATCTGATCGAGACGCCCATGCATCATTTCCACGGCGCCGAGCAGCGCGAAGGGAAATGAAAGCAGCAGCAACTGACGCCAGGCGTCGGGCTGAATGCTGCAGCGTATTTTCAAGCCCGCCCGGGAGAGAATCGCACCCAGCCAGACGACATAAACGATGAACGCAAGGGCCAGGGAGCACAACACGGCGGTCAGGTAGAGCCCGGCCTGAATGATCAACAGCAAAAACGCCAGCTTGCTCACTTCAAAAACGACAATGGCCGCCGCCGCGGGGCGCATGCGTTCCCAGGCGCGCAAAATGCCGTCGAACGTCAATCCCAAAGAATAGGGCAGGATGGATAACAGGGCGACAGGCGCCAGCTGCAGCACCCGTTCATCCCGGTAGCCGATCAGGGCGATCACGCCCAGCCACACGGCAAAACTGATGGCGGAGAGAATCAAGCGCAGGGTTACGACGCGATCAAGGAATGCCTGTGCCGAGGTTGGCGCCCGGGCAATATCGCGTACCAGCATGCGATTGATGCCAAAATCGGCGATGACGTTGCCGAAGCTGATGTAGGCGAACAGCGTGCCGTAAACGCCGATATCGGCGGCGCCCAGATAACGGCTGAGGATGATGATATAGACCAGGGAGATGACCCGGCTCAGGGCATTGGCGGAGAGGATGGAAGTGAAATTTACCGCTAGTTTCCGCAGCGACATGGTCCGTGCTCCCGTGACGAGGTGATGGAACAATAGTTAACCCTTGTAAATATAGAAAAATGATCGTTAGCATCAAAAAGCTTTATTATAAAAAACACAAAGAATCGTTGAATTTTTTAAAAAATTGTCATATAATAGAAAATAAATTTGGCGACTTTCCATCCTTATCATGAGGATTTTGTGAAAAAAAAGAAATCAGCACAAATGCAGGCGGTTGAAACGCCCAAAATCGAGCCCGAGAACTTTGTCACCAGGCACCCGGTAGCGCTCCTGATCGTGATCGCTATGGTGCTCCTGATGATTCTCTATGCTCCCGTGATGCTGGGCGGGAAAACCTTTCAGGCGCCGGACCAACTCAGTTCCAGGGCCACGGCGCCTTTTGTCAAGGATGCCCTTTCCCGAGGCATCACCCCCCTGTGGTGTCCCTATGTTTTCGGCGGCATGCCTTCCTTTGGCAGTCTGCTCAGCGCCCCCCGTATCAACTTTGTCGATGAGACGATCAACGGGTTCATGAAAGCGGCGGCCTTGCCCGAGTTCACCTTCATCCTGCTCAACTATCTGTTGTTTGCCCTGTGCATGTATCTGCTCCTGCGGGCCTTTAAAGTGAGCGCCCTGCCGGCACTGGTCTCTGCCATCGCCGTCATTTTTTTGCCGCAATTTGTCGCCTTCACCGCATTCGGCCACAACACCAAATTCCTCGCGGTTGCGTTGATTCCGCTCATCCTTTTTTTGACGCATCGCATGCTGGAAACCAAAAACTGGCTCTATTTCAGTCTCACCGCGCTGGCCATCGGCCTGCAAATGGTGCGCGCACATATACAGGTCAGCTATTACACCTTTTTGGTGCTGGGCATCTATTTTCTCTACAAGGAGATCGCGGATTTTCGCCGCAATGGCAGCTTTAAATCCCTGCTGCACGCCACCGGATTGCTGGCCGGTGCTGTTGCGGCCGGCGTCCTGCTTTCGATGATCCTCTACACCTCGGTGCTGGACTACCAGCATTTCTCCATTCGCGGCGGCGGTACGGATGGGGGACTGGATTACGATTATGCCTCCAACTGGTCATTTCATCCGCTGGAAATGGTCACCTTCTTCATCCCCTCTTTTATGGGGTTTGGCGGTGAAACGTACTGGGGCAACATGCCTTTCACCGATTATCCGCTCTATTTCAGCATTGTGATCTTTTTCCTGGCGGGGATCGCCTTTGTATTGCGCAGAGACCGGATCACCTGGATTATGGGGATTGTCGTTCTCTTCGCGCTGCTGGTCTCTTTTGGCAAGCACTTTCCCATACTCTACACCCCTCTGTTCAAATTCCTGCCCTACTTCAACAAGTTTCGCATCCCCAGTATGATTCATATCGTGCTCGATATCGGCATGGTCGTCCTGGCGGGAATCGGTCTGCAAGCGCTCCTGGAATTCAAGGACAAGGCGCTCAAAACCCTGGAAAGAGCCGCCCTGAACAAACAGCTGATGCGCTATATCTCTATTTTCACCGGCCTGGTCGCCATCCTGACCCTGGTGGTGGTTTTGGGCAAAGGCCTCTATCTGGATATGGCGGGAAGCGGCAACATCCCCCTGAATGATGCCCAACGCAGCCAGGCTTACAACAAGGCGGTGGTGGACAGCTTCAAATCCATTCTCCTCCTGGGGGTTGCCCTTACGTTGATCCTGCAATTTCTCAAAAACAAATTCACACGATTGACGCTATCACTGTCCTTGCTGACCCTGATCATCATCGATCTCTGGATGGTCAATATGCGCATCATCCAGCCGCGGGCCGCGGAGGATGAAAAAGCCTTTTTTGCCCCCACAGCGGTGGTCAACTATCTGAAACAGGATAGAGATCTGTTTCGTATTTTTCCCGTATTGGATGATAAAAGCGGCAACTGGTACATGCGCCACTTTGTGCAAAATATTTCCGGATACAGCGCCGCCAAGCTGCGGATTTATCAGGAATTTCTCGAAGAAACGGGCTACGGCAGCCAGGACCGCTATGGCCTGAACAGCTTCATGTCCAAATACTGGCGCTTCGCCATGCGCGACAATCGCGTTTCTCCGATGGAGGTTCCGTATGATCAGATTGCGCCGGGACGGCTGGCCTTTGATGCGGCCATGCTCGATATGCTGAATGTCAAATATCTGGTGCTGCAATATTTGCCCCTGAATGACCCCAGATATCAACCGGTTGCCAATCCGGAGCAGTTGCCCATATACCGGAATACGACGGTCCTGCCACGCGCCTTTTTCGCCGATTCAACCATCCAGCTTTCGGGCCGCAAAACCATATTTGATTATATGAAAAGTGGCCGCTTCAATCCGCGCCGTCTCGCCATTGTCGAAGAAAAGGCCCCCTTTGCCGTGCAGCCCGCGGGTGACAACAGCGTCCGCGTCACCGAATATGATATTCACACCATCAAACTGTCGGCCAGCGTCCGCAATCCGGGTTTTCTCGTGCTCAGCGAAGTCTATTACCCTTCGGGTTGGAAGGCGTTTGTGAACGGCCGTGAAAGCAAAATCTATAAAACCAATTATATTCTGCGCGGGCTCTTTCTGCCGCCGGGCGATCATGAGATCGTTTTCAAGTTCGCGCCTTCCTCCTACCGGCAGGGCGTCTGGATCAGCACGGTGACGTTGCTGGGCTTGCTCGCCCTGTTGGCCTATTGCGGCTGGCGCGCCTATCAGAACTATCGGCGCGGCAGAACCGCGGCCAAACCAGCCTGATCCGGTTTGTGCCGCTGCCACCGATCCCGATCCGGAGAAAACAACAACTATCATGAAATCCATCTATCCGGGTGAGCGTTCCGCTCACCCTTTTTTATGAGGCTGCATCATGTCCCTGCGCAAAACGCTCTATATGTTTTCCGGCACGCTTCGCGGTGTTTTCGTTCTCATGGTCCTTCTATGTATTTTTGCCATCCATTATTACATTCAGGGACTGGTCGAAGATTTGCGCAAGCAGTCGCGCGATATCGCGACCTTTTATGCGATGATCGTGCAGCGCCTTGGCACCGATGTGGATCAGCCGGAAGTGCTGAACTGGTTGTTCGAAAATGTCGTCTTTCGAACGACCTTTCCCCTGGTGGTGACCGATAGCCAGGGGACCCCCAGCTCCTGGCAGGGCCTCAGCGTTCCCGACACACTGCGCAGTGAGGAAGCCTTTCAGAAAGTCAAAGAAATCCTTAAAAAAATGCGCCAGGAAAATGAGCCGCTGCCCATCACCTACGAGTCACAGGTCATCAGCTATCTCTATTACGGGGATTCCATCCTGATCACCAAGCTGCAGTATTTGCCGTACCTGACGTTGAGCGGATTGGGTCTGCTCATGCTGGTGGCTTTTCTCAGTTTCAGCAGCATCAAGAGCAGCGAACAGCGCTTCATCTGGGTGGGCATGGCCAAAGAGACGGCCCATCAGTTGGGAACGCCGATTTCCTCCCTGTTGGGATGGCTCGAGATCATGAAATCCGGGGATATCGACAAGCTCAAAAAAGCGCGTACCCTGGCGGACATGGAAGCGGATGTCAACCGCCTCGAAAAAGTCGCGGCCCGTTTTTCTCATATCGGTTCGGCCGCTCATTTGACGCCGCAGGATATCCACCAGCCCCTTCACGAAGTGGTGGAATATCTGCGCAAACGGCTGCCCAAAACCGGCAAAGAAACCCGTCTCGTGGAAAATTTCGGCCAGCTGCCGCCGGTGCCCCTGAATCGTGAGTTGTTTGAATGGGCGATAGAAAATCTCATCAAAAATGCCATCGATGCCGCGCAGGGAAAAAAGGGGCTCATCGAAATCAATACCGGCATGCTTTCGGAAAAAAAGTTGTTTGTTGATATCCGGGATAACGGCACAGGGATACAGGCCAAAAGACGACGGGACATTTTTAAGGCGGGGTATAGCACGAAAAAGCGCGGCTGGGGACTCGGATTGAATTTCACCAAACGGATTATCGAAGAATACCACAATGGCCGCCTCTTCATCAAGGAGACCCACCCGGGAAAAGGAACCACCATGCGGATTATTCTATGAGCCGGACGGACAAATTGCACGGCCGCCTTGCGGTGGTCACGGGCAGCGCGCGCGGGTTGGGGCGCAGTATGGCCATCACACTCGCCGGAGAGGGCGCCCGCGTGGCCATTCACTATAAAACCCGAAAAGAGGAAGCCGCGCTGACGGTTGCACATCTGCGCAACGGCGGAGCGGAAGCCATGGCCTTTCAGGCCGACCTTTGCAGTTGGGATGAAACGCAAAACCTGATATCAGCGGTATTGAAACACTTTGGCCGTATCGACATTCTCGTCAACAACGTCGGCCCCTTCGGGGAAAAATCCTTTCTGGAAACGACCCCTCTGGAATGGCGCGAGATGCTCGATGGCAATTTGCTGACCACTGTTCATGCCTGCCGCGCGGTGTGGCCCTTCATGCAGGAACAAAAGTACGGCCGGATCATCAATCTGGGGCTCGCGAGTGCCGATCGCATCCATGCCTATCAAAACATCATTCCTTACGGCATCGCCAAAACGGGTGTGTTGATCCTGAGCAAATCATTGGCAGTAGAGGGCGCTCCTTTTGGCATTACCGTGAATGTGCTGGCACCCGGTTTGATGAACAACGGCGACCTGTCCGAATCGGAATCGGCGCGGCTCGCCAAAAAAATTCCCGGTGGCCGCACCGGAACGGCCGGGGATCTGGGCGCAGCCCTCCTCTTTCTGGCCGGCGAAGCCTCCGCCTATGTAACCGGCGCACAAATTCCCGTCAGCGGAGGATGGGGCTTGTAATCAATGCCGGTACGCTTCCGGCGTGCGCGGATATCGCACGGACGGTGCCACTGCGGGCCTTTCTGATGGTGACTGGATGGAAGAGGATGGTTGTGAAGCCGTGCCAATGCGAACCCCCGCCTTCGATATATAAATCTCGACCCCTTCTCCATCTGCAGGCATAAACGGCTCGCTGCGGACGATGGTGACCACTGTCAGACCCAGCACCCCATTTATACGCTGGATTATTTGCCAGAGGCTGTTTGTAGTCCCCCCGGCCAATCGCTGTTCTCCCGCCTCTTTTTCATAGGGATCATAGCCGCGCAGGTGCGTCAGCCGGAACATCTGCGGGAAACCACCCTTAGCGAGCACACCTCCCCATTGCAACCATTCAGCGTCCACGACAAAGCGCTCTCCCTTGAGCGCATATTCCCGGGATGTGCCCGGTTGTTTCCCTTCATACGGAGTATGCTCTATCCAATAGACGCCCGCCTGGGTTGACTGCTTTATGAAGGTGAGGCGCGCAGCCAAAACCTCGCCGCGTAACGGGGCATAGTAATAGAAACAGGAACCCCCATAAATTAAAACGACCACCAGGAGCATCATCAGGGCCAGCTTTACCAGCGTCCATCGGAAAGAAGCGCTGCTTGCCGCTTTGCCCGCGGGCCTTTTCGCGTTGCCCGTCACTTTGCCCATGCCAAGCAGCAACTGGGCTGCCACCAGGCTAACCATAAAAAGAATGGCATAGACCACCCATGTATTCGTGTTTGCCATATTTCCCATCACGCCCTCACTGTGCTATAAGGATCACTTCGTCATGACTCATGGCGCCGAACACGCCCAGCGCTCCTTGCAGGCGAAACAGCGGCGGCTGATCCTCGGCGACACGCAAATAATCATGGTAATTGGCATCAAGCGCCGCCACCTTCAGAACATAGATGTCCGGTTGCGCCAGCAGGAAGGGATAAAAGGTGGTATGCAAAGAGTCGGTGCCGACCTCTGCGGAGAAGCCAAACATATTTCCCCGGACGCTGACCTGATAGCGCGGCGCGCGCGCTTTGCTTTCCCACGCGATCTCCACGGCCGTATAAGCCGGTACGGGGATGCCGGGTTGTGGCGTCGTGATCCCTGGCGGGTGCGGAATGGTGCATTCGCCCCGCACCTGCCTGCCATCGGAGAGCACAATCTGCAGCCGGTATTTTTTCCCCGCCATCAACTGCAAGACGTCCGCTGCCTCCACATACAAACCATTCACCAGATGGGAAAATGGCACCGCCTGGTTGTCCGATGTGATGGTCACCCTGGCATCGGCGATGCCACGATTTTCAGGAACCACCTCGGTGACCGGATAGCTCTGTTCGATGTGAATGATTTTTTGCTGATTGTTCAACAGCAAAAGCGCAAAGACATTTATTTCCGGCGCATAGCTGAACTCGGTCACCTGGGGCGTCTCGGCGCAAGCCACCAGCAGAAGCAGCAGGCCGGTTATGAACCCTCTAAAACGCAAAGTCCACTCCAAGGGTTGGCAGAAAGGGAAACATCGTAACGGTTGTCAGACGCGAGGGGTTTGATTCGTGATCCCAATAATAGAAAAAGACATTCTCGCGGTTGAAGAGATTGATGATTTGCAGATAGGGCATGATCTGCAGCCCGAACAGCCGCCCTTGCCTGCGAATGCTGATGTCCATGCGATGATAAGCGGGATAACGGGCGCTGTTTTTATCGCCCCAACGGTCGTACAGTTCGGAGCGCAACACATTCTGATCCTGGTCCCATTCATAATGCATGTACTTCCCCAGAACCGGCGTATAGGGCAATCCGGAACCAAACGTATACACCGCTCCCAACACCCAACCCGGTGCGAAGGCCCAATTGGTAACGCCATAAAAGGCATGACGCCGGTCATGTTTGGGAGGATAGTGTTGTCCATCCCGTGTCCTCTGCGTCAGACTGTAACTGTATCCCAACCAGCCCTGTAACTTGCCGGCCGATTTCTTCACCAGAATCTCCGCACCATACGCTCTGCCGTCGAGCTCGAAAAAATCATCGTCCTCATTCGCAAACTCGCCGTTTTCATTCAACTCGAGCAGATGACGGAACGACTTGTGATATCCCTCCACCGTCATGATCAAATCGGAGGAGAGCCACCATTCAATGCCTGCAATTACATGGGTCGCGGATTGGGGTTGATAACGCGCCGTAATGGGCAACCACAGATCCATGATCGAAAAATTCTGATCCGCACTGGCTACCGTGGCGAGATATTGATAATAGTTGCCCACTGCGGCCTTGAGTGCCACATCAGGACGAAAATGGTATTGCAGTCCCATCCGGGGTGAAAATTGCCAGCGATCGCCCATGCTAAAGTATTCCATCCGCAACCCCGGACTGATGCGCAACGTCCTGGTCAGCGCCCATTGATCCTGTATGTAGCCGGCCGCCAGACGAGGTTTTTCCCGGTAGTTGAACAAGGGGTATTGATCCAATGTAAAGGCGTAGGAGAAATCGAGGCTGGAATAACTGCCACCCCATTTTATGGCGTGGTTCTTCAAGCCCAGATAATGGATATCGGCAGTACCGCTCCAGTCGGTTATGCGATTAGCCAATTCGACCGCTGCCTGAGCGGACGTTTCCAGTTCGGTCTGCAGGCGATTATCAAAGCGGCTGCGGGTGATCTGGATTTCGCTGAAGAACTCCGGGTGTGCAATCCATCGCCATGAGGCGCTGGTGGTGCGGTTTCCCCAGACCCAGTTCAGATCAACGCCCACGCTTTCCGCATCGCCTTCTCTTTCAAAGTCCAGGACGTCATCGCCGTAAAAGCCGCTCAGCGTGATCCGGTGCGCATGTGACAGGTCAAAATGCATCTTGCCCTGGATATCATAAAAATAATAGGGAAACTCGAAATCCGTTCCCTTGAAGAGTTGATCGAAATAGGTGCGCCGCAGCGCCAGCAGCACCGATCCTCCGGGAATGGGGCCTTCCAAAACGCCTCTTGCAGAAAGCAGACTCACGCCACCGCAACCCTGCCAGGAGTGGCTGTTGCCATCGCGATTGAGAATGGACAAGACGGAGGAAAGCCGGCCACCATATTCTACCGGAAATCCGCCGCTGTGAAATTCCAGCGTCTTGATGGCATCGACGTTGAACGTGCTAAAAACCCCGCCCAGATGAAATGGATTATACACGGTGACGCCGTCCAGCAATACCAGATTCTGGTCGGGCGTACCTCCGCGGACATAGAGCTGACTGGAAAAATCGCTCCTGCCGACAACACCGGGCAGCAACTGCACGGTTCGGAACACGTCGGCTTCGGCAAGCGCAGGCGCCGTTTGCAATTGCCGCAGGGAGAGGCCAATTTGTGAAATCTGGACTTCGCGCTCGAATCGCTCCCGCTCCGCGGTTTTGGTCACACTGCCCATCTCGATGGGCGAACTATGCAGACGTACCTCTCTGATGACATCTCCCCCGGAGAGGGAGATCTCTTCCTCCCAACTCCCATAACCCAACAACGAAATTTTAATCGTGTAAACGCCATTGGGAATTTTGGGAATGACAAAATATCCGCGCTGATTGGTGAGGCCGCCGCGGCCACTCTCCTGAAGATAGACATTCGCATAGGGCAAGGGCTCGCCGCTGTCGGCATCGCGGACGAATCCGCTGAGTGAATTCCATCTCTCCTGGAGAACGGCCGGGTTCGCGCCGGCAAGACAGACCAGGAAGCACAGCAGTCGCGATGGATAGCGTCTTTTCATGAGCACTTTTCGTTTCATCATCATGGCATGCGTGCAAGCAGGGCGTCACACAAGGCCCTGGAATCAGCCTTGTAGACAAGCCACACCTGCGGCCCCTGCCGGCGCCAGGCATAATAGCGCTGGCGATTGTCCTGGAAATATCCCTTTCCCCCGGGATGAACGTTCAGCACTTTCAGCAAATGTGCCTGTAAAGCTTCTGCCCGCTGCGTTGCGCTGTCGTCATGGGCGTACTGCAGCACCAGGAGTGCGCCCTCCGTATCATCGATGTGATAGATGCCCGATACAGCGCCACAGAGTCCCGGGCGCAGAGGGTTCTCATCGCCCAGATAGAATTGCCGGTTCAGCGCCTGGGTGCCTTTGATAAAAATCACGGAACGGCGCTGCAGGCCTGTCGTTGGCAGGCTTTGCAGCAGAAGCGGCGGAGGCGACTGGCGCTTGATCTGATGGCTGATCAATCCGGCAAAATGGTGCATGGTACGACGGGTGAGGCTGTCGGTGAGATCCGCGAGGATCATGACATAAAAACGATCCTGCCAGAAGATGAGGTGATAATCGAACTGCGTGGCTTCTGCGCCGATGGCGAGCGCGGGGTGGCGTAAATCGCGGTTGGCAGAATAGATGCCGAAGGCGGCCTCCGGAGTCTGCATGGCATAGATGTCCACCACCAGGCCTTGCTCGCCATGGATATACTCAAGACTCGCCGCCTGTTCCACTCCGTACTCCAGGAACAACTCGGCCCCGCCGTTGATATATTCATGGAGTGTATGAGGTTGATACGGCTTGCAGGTGCGGATTTGCCACGGGGCAATCGCGGAGGTGGGAGGATAGGGCATGCCGCTGTCGTGCGCATCTTGCGACAAGGCCTGCAGCCAGGAAAACAAAAAAATGAGGAAAAATCGTGCCATCCCAATGGCTCCCGATGGTGATCCTGCTGACACGCTACCGTTCACAAGTCTCCGGAGACAACCTGCATACTTGTAATGGCCCTGTGGCGATGCGCTCCATCAAAACCCCTGGTATAAGAGATACCATTCAGGGATTCGCCGCTGTCCGTGGTTTAATGAAGCTTGTTTTGGACAACTCCATGATGACCGAACCCAGGGGCGCTTTGGTGCGCACCTTGACCGGCAGACGCCGGGAATCGCTGCTCACCCAGATCCACATATCGCCCTTTTTTTCGAACGTGGCGCCCGGGCGCTTGCCAAGCTCCAGCATATAGCATTCAAAATTGCCCGCCGCAACCTTGATTTTTTCCTTTTTTACCACACTGATCCGCAGCGGATAATTTTTCTTGTCAATATAATTATCGACATCGATCTTCTGGCCGACCGCGAGATCGAGGGTCCTCACATAATAGATAATGGAGAGCACGTCCTGGCTGTACGGTGGCACGGCCAGAGTATCCTTGCCTTCGAAGGCGCGCGCATTGACAGGATCAAAGACCGCCTTGCGGTAGGCTTTAAATTTCCCTTCGTTGAGCTTGCGTTCATATCGCCAGGGGAAAAGTCCCGCCGAGTCGAGCAGACATTCCATATAGTCATCAACGCGATAGATGCCGGAAAAGAAATCATTGGTCCACAGCCGCGACACCAGCAGAAAGCAGGGGCGGCCGTCATGCAGTCGTCTTTCCGGAATCGACATGGCGCCCTTGCCGGCACTGAGTTTGCCAAAATGTACATTGTATTCCAGATATTCACCCGCCACAAACGCGTGGTTCGTCACGGCGCGCAGAAACGGCTTCTGAGCGGCGACGGTCATGGTGGTATCGGTTTGCGCCGGCAAACCGGCGGCAACCCCTAGCAACACGGCAACAATGGCGGTGACAAATTTTGAGCTATGATATGGTTTCATGTTCCTGAAAGCGTTTCCTTCACTTTATGATAGACGTCTTCAACCCGGATGGCCTCCATACAGGGGCTGTTGTGATTTTTACGGGAATCGCAAGTCGTGTTGCAGGGCGACGGCGGCAAGATCACCGCATCCGGCTGATGGTAAGGACCCCAGCGCCGCGGGGAACAAGCCGGTAGAGGACAGTACAAACCAACGACTGCAGTTCCCATCGCGACGGCCATATGAAGCGGCCCGGTGCTGTTTGCGACCAAAAGCCGCGCCTGTTTGAGAAGCGCCAATAATTCCTTGATCTGCAATCGCCCATCCAGGCGAATAATGGGATTTTTCACCATGGCCGCCATTATGTCAACCAGTTGCATCTCTCTTTTGTTCCCGGTGACGACCACTGCGCAACCCGATTTCTCCTGGATCATATCCGCTAACGCCGCAAAACCGTGCACCGGCCAATCGCTGGCAGATCCCCCGCTGCCGGGATGGAGCACCACAAAGGGGTCTGAAGCGGACAACCCCATCTCCGCCAGCATGCTCCGCGTCTTCTCCATCGCGCTTGCCGGAACGCTGAGCGAAAACGAGATCATCTCTTGTGAGATGCCCAGCGGCTGCAACAGATCAAAATTCAAATCGAGCTCGTGGCGTCCGCTGCTTTTGCGATGCTGGTAAATTCTGCGGTTGAATAACAAGGAATATCCGCGGTAGCCCGTCCCGATGCGAACCGGGATTCGCGCCAGGCGGCACGCCAATGCCAGGCGAAAGGTCGGATGCAGAAGAATGGCAATGTCGAAACCATGGCGACGTATCTCGCGAATGAGGCGTATCAAGCCCTTCAAGGAGCGGTGCTTGCCATCACGGTCGTCGCTCAAAATCAAATCAACGTCCGGATGCCCCTCCACCAGTTCGACGGTATAGGGGCGAAGCAGCACAGCGAGACAGCCCAGCGGAAAGCGCCGCCGCAACGCGGAAAAAACCGGCGTCGACAAAACAACATCCCCGAGACGGTCGGTTCTGACGACCAGGATGCGCCGGGCCCCTTCCTGTGGGGATAAATTTGCGGAGGCCGTGTTCAAATCGATTCCAGTACGGTATTGATCTCCAGGCGCGAAATGCCGCCCTCGCGGAGTATCCGCACCGGAGTCCGTGTCACGTCGACAACGGTAGACGGGGTGCTGGAAGGCGTTTCCCCGCCATCCACAATCAAATCCAACTGATCCCCAAAAATTTCCGCCACCTGGCGCGCGGTTGTCGCCGGCGCTTCGCCACTATGATTGGCACTGGTGGAAATGATGGGAAATCCGCAGGTCTTTAACAGGGAGAGGCATATGGAACAGTCCGGGATACGAATCGCAATGGTCTGCGAGCGGCGAAAGGCGGAAGATTGCAGGGTCACGGAAGACTTGAAAACCAGGGTGAGTGGCCCCGGCCAGAAATTTTCCATCAGTTTTTCTGCCGCTTCGGGAATGTCGCTCACCAGATCCCCGATTTGAATCGTATCGGCGGCAATGACGATGAGTGCTTTGCTCTGATCGCGGTTCTTGAGTTTATAGATGCGTTCCACCGCCGCAGTGGCAAACACATTGGAGCCAATGCCATACACGGTTTCCGTCGGATAACCGATTACACCCTGGTTTTGCAAGACCCTTGCAGCGCGAAGAATCAGGTCTGTTTCGGGATGTTTGGGATTAATTTTGATGATTTCGCTCATAATCCTTCTTTTGGTTGATGATATTAAGCGTTTCCTGGTACACTTCATCTACACGCAAGTGTATCATGCAGGCGTGTGTGCCGATCGGACAGCGTTCTCCGCCATGAATGCCACACGGCCGGCAGGGCAATTCGGTTTCGACCACGACAAAATGGTCGCTGTATGGCGCAAAGCCGAAACCGGGTATGGTGGGTCCAAACAGCGCCACCATCGGCACATTGGCCGCGGATCCCAGGTGTAAAGGGGCACTGTCGTTGGCCACCAGAGCAGCTGCCCGGCTTAAAAGCCATGCCGCCTGCCTCAGGGTGAGCACGCCGGCGCTGTTGATCACCAGGCCCGGCACCGCGGCGGCGATGGCTTCGCATAATTCCCGGTCTTGGGAGCCCCCCAGCAATACGATGGCATAGCCGGCGCCACTCAACTTTTTAAGCAGTTTGTGATAATAGTCCGCGGGCCATCTTTTGGTCTTCCAAACCGATCCCGGTGCCACCGCGATAAATGACATGCCCGCCCTGTCAAGCGGCGCCAACAGGTGCACGACGAATTGCTGATCCTGTTCCGTCGCAAAGAGTTCCGGAAGGATTCTTCCGGCCGGACACGCCACACTCGCCAGCAGCGACAAATTGCGATCGATCTCATGTTGTGACCGAATATATCGCACCCGGTGTGAAAAGAGAAAGGCCCCGGCGCTGTTGCTGAATCCCACACGGACGCGTGCGCCGGAGCACCAGGCGATTAACGCGCTGCGCAGAGATCGGTGCGGAACCAGGACCAGGCCGTATTTTTCCCTGCGAACACGAGAACACATGCGAAAAAACCCGCGCCAGCCGGATTGTGACCCGCGCTTGTCATAGACAAGGACCTCATTCAGCGCGGGATTGTTTTCGACGATGTTTTGGGCGGCCGGAATCACCATGACATGAAGCGTGGCCTCTGCCGCACAGCGACGCACCGCTCTGATCAGGGGGGTGACCAGCACGACATCTCCGATAAATGCCGTCTGGATGATCAGGATTTTATGATGGGGCAGCTGTCGGATCATGGCGACTCTTTTCTGGACGCCAGCGGCGGGCTGGTTTTCCAGCGTTTATGCATCCAAAACCAGTGATCAGGATACGCACGGACCATGCGCTCCAGGGCACGGGCATGCCGTTGTGTTAATTCATGAAGATTCTCTGCCGTGGCGCCCTGCAGGTCAGCGTGTTCGATCGTTTCCAGATAGACCGTATGAAAACCCCGTGGATTTCTCACCGTCGCACAAAAAACAAGGGGCGCGCCGGTTTTCAGGGCGAACATCGCAGGACCCGCGGCTGTCGATGACGGCCGCCCCAAAAAATCCGCAAAAATGCCCTCTTTGTGTGCGTCCTGATCCGCCAATAAAAGAATGAATTTATTCTCTTTCAAGGCTCGCAACACACCGCGCACCGCCACTCCCGGGGTGACCAGTTCCATGCCCATGCTGCTACGCGTCGTATGGATGTATTCATTCACCAAAGGATTGCGCTGATCTCTCGCGATCGCCACCAGCGGCCCCCCATAACTGGGAATGGAGGCTGCCAGCGTCTCCCAATTGCCAAAATGCGCGCTGAGACAGATGACACCGCGCCCCTGCTGGCGCGCTTTTTGTAACAAATCCTCCGGAACGAAACGGACGCGTTCTCTGATTCCCCCGGCGCCCAATCGCGGCATCAAAATAAATTCGATGATATTTTGACCAAAATTTCGGTACGTGGCCCGTGCGATCTGCCGGATCTCTTTGATTCCTTTTTCGGGAAAGGCCCGGGTCAAATTGTCCAACACAACGCGTTTGCGGATGGGCACACAATAGTAAACAAATCTTCCCAGGCCCCGGCCAAATCCCAGGGCCCATCGATACGGCAACCACCCGATCATGCCGACCATCGTGCGGGCCAGATAATATTCCAGATAATTCTGAATTTTTTTCATGGCTAAAGGTAAACAAATATTGGCAATTTTTCAATAGCTGTTTGCAGACGATGTATCTTCCTCCGGGGCGTCAGGCGGGTGCTCTTCTAACGCTTCGAGCGTTGCCGCGATGGCCTCTTCCGCTTGCCATTGCGCCAGTCTGCGGCGGTTACGGCGGCGCAGAGCGAAAACAGCCAACAGGAACAGCACCGGGATGCCCAGCCAGATCAATTCATCGCTCTCCGTCAACCAGTACCACTTTTGCGTCTCTTCAAGGTGGTTCAGCCACTCC
Organism: bacterium UBA2214; assembly: GCA_002327255.1. Taxonomy (GTDB): domain Bacteria; phylum Zhuqueibacterota; class Zhuqueibacteria; order Residuimicrobiales; family Residuimicrobiaceae; genus UBA2214. The sequence continues at coordinate 26,383 of DCUM01000063.1, forward strand.
TGTTCAAATCCGGACATCGTGCTGCCGGTGGCCTGCAAAAACAGGGCGTCCATATCTTCGCCGGCCTGATAACCCGCGATGATATGTCTCATGGCATCGATGTCGTAGGTCGCCAACAGATAGCGCACCGCCGAATAGCTTTGTTGATAGGCCAAATCCGCTGATGAGCGCGCAAATTGCAGGACGTTGTCGATATCCTGCAAAGGAATGAGCGAGCCGGTCGCCAGGGCTTTTGAAAGGAGCGTCCGGTTTTCCCATTGCAGCTGTTCTGCATAAAAGAGGGCCAATCCTTCGTCGATCCACCGCGGCAATGCGCGTCCACCGCGCTGCTGGTAAAGAACCAGGTGTATCAACTCGTGCACCAGCGCCTGCCGGAAGGAGGCTTCCGGCCGATCCCATCGTGGCGAACGCACGACCATGGTGCGCATCCCGGGAAGGGCAAAAGCATGGGCCCACTCGGGCAAGCCTTGTTCGATGTGCCGGCGAAACGCCAGCCGGGAGGAGGCAATCACCACATGAACCGTGTCCCGGCAGACGATGCGGAAATCCGCACAGATTTCAATTCGTGCCGTTGCCAGGATGCGCAACGCCTGCCGCGCATGCGTGGAATCAACCGGACTGTAATGGATGCAGATGGTGGAATCACAGAGTATTTGACGGGAGATAGCGGGTGATGGCCGGCTCAGTACGGAAGAAAACAGACAAAGAAGAAGAAAAACAGAATAGCGATGAATCATCTGAAGTGCTCACTGAATGATGAGAAATTCCTGTACCGCAGAGCCCATCGCCTCAATTTGTTGTAAAGCCATCGCCCGCATGCAACCGGGCTGTTGCATATAGCACTCTTGCAGTTGACAATTTTTCAATTTAGCCGGGCATCCCCGGCTGAATTGCGCCTGGGACAACGAACGTAATCGCGCCTGGATTTCATCTTGCGGGAAGTGTCTTCCTTGCATCTTGATGCCAAATTCCAGGGTCTTTTCCCAAACAAAACGGTGCACCAGCAAAAGATCGGTCGGCGGCAGCGGCTCAAGCACCGGTGTCAACGCTGTGCCGGTTAAAAGGGCGCGAAGGAGTTCCATTTTCAGGCTGATGGATAATAGCATTTTTATACCATTCCGGTTTGGCTGCGCCGTCGGGGGTATCCGGGGCAGCACGACTATTCCAGTTTTTCGATGAGCAGATCCAGCAGCGTCACGACGACCTTGCGGACGCTGTCGGGTTTGTTGCTGCGGCAAAACATGAATTTGGTCATCGCGGACAAGCCGATATGGGGGCGTATGGCGCATTCCGGGACTGGCAGGACACGATCTCCGATATCGGCGGCGATGATGAAGGGTGCATTGAAATAGCTGGAAGTAAACTCTATGATCTCTTTGCTGCCGGCAAATGATTGATCATCAAACCAGTCAAAAATAACAATATAACCCAGCATCTTGCGGCCGACCAGGTCCCAGGCAAAGCCCTGGCCATAGCTGATCCCATAGCAGTACACCATCAGTTCCTCATGGATGGGCAAAGAGCCCAGAATGATATCCTGATTGGCTATTTCAACGCGCGGACAAAGGGCACTCAGAAAGGGTTGTTTCGCCGCGCCCGGGGGCCCGACGACCACGAGTTCTCCGACGCGCTGAACACCGCTCTCTTCTCGTAAACGATTCATATTGATCTGGTTTCGGTCCTGTGACACATAGCCAGGCATCGTCTCTGGCCATGAGGGGCTGTGATTCAAGCGATTACTGGGCGAGAAGCCTCTGCCGGATTAATAACAGGTCGCCGCGCTGTAAAAATATTTTATGGGTAATCACAGCCGGCGCGATCAGCTGCTGCTGTGCCGGAGATGTTTCATTCATCAGGAGAGACTTTTTTTTTTCGCCATTGCCCCGCTTAAAAAAGGATGCAATTCTTGAATAGGGGTCTTTATGCATCTCCCGCGCATGGGCAACACGCATCATGATATTTTGAGCCATTATATCCTGAGAAGTGATGGCGGCGGCGTGCGCGGTGATCACGCCGCGCTCCAGCAGATTTTGCAGTGCTTCCAGTACGCGCAATTCATCATTTCTGCTGGCAGATATCAGCAGACGCAACGGTTGTGGCTTTCTCAGCAAGGCCAAAATCTGCCGCTCCAGGTCGCTCAGTGCTTCGGTTGCGATGTCGCTTTTACGGCTGAGTATGCTGTCCATCGGCGGCATTTGATTGGCACGCTCCTTATAGGCATGTATTCGCTGCGAACCGGAAACCAGCAATTCCCGGGTCGAGCGGTTAATCTGGCGCGCCCGTTGAAAAGTTGAAATCTCCAAATCAAAATATCCGTGCAGCCACATCATCAAATTTTGCAAAGCCTCCTCGGCGCTTAAATCATGCAGTGCCGCGTCCACCACTTCGCCCTGCTGGATGTAGACATATCCCTCCTCCGGATCACGAAACAGGTGTATGATTGCCGACTTGTTGCCAAGCTCCAGCGTCTGGATGAGGTCCATGAGATTCATATCTTCCAAACTGCCGGTAAATCCATGCGTGCGTTGCAAGCCGCCCGTCTGACGTTCGAGCTCCTGAAGGATGGCATCGACCCGAACCGCGACTTCTTCAGGATAATAAGGCTTTGCGATATAGTCATCAATGTCAAATTGCAATATTTTCAGCCTGTCTTCCAACTCGTTGACGCGCGCCAGCAAAATAAAGGGAATGTTTTTGCCCATGGGGTGTTCCCGGAGCTTGTGAAACAGGGAGATGCCATCGATGTTTTCCTGCGTGACCTCACTTAAAATCAATGCCGGCGGATGTTGAATGCAGAGATGGTAGGCGTGTTCACTATCCGAAACGAGCTCGGCATTTATCTGATAGTCCCCCAGCACCTTGATCAGCTGGGCCGTCTCAGAAGAAGCGAGATCGAGCAGGAGGAGCTTCGGGTGTTTTGTACTTCCATTGTTCATCCAATCACCCTCAGTTTCAGCGCGACGGCTTTGCAGTTTGTGCTGCAGACATGTTTTTGGTGCGTGGTTTGTTGGACCCTGTATCGAATAGACGAAAGACAATTCGCCGGGTGGTTTCAATCGACAGTTCATGTACAAAATGCAGCTTATCCCTCTCCCGCAGATGCAGTTTTTGGCGGATACTCCCCTCATCCTGAGGATGCTGCAAATAATCGTTATAGGCGAATACGATCATGGAGGGTGTAGATATCTTTTCGTTGAGTACCTGCAACAGATATCGGTAGTACCCCCAATCCACGCGCCGGCCATCGATCAGGAGAATATATCCCAACAATGATTTTGAAAAATAATCGATGATGGGTGCGAATTCGTGCCTGAGCGATAACGCGACCAGATTGAGAAGATGCCCCCCCTTGAATTCCGCTGTTCCCAGACTCAGATCAGAAACCTGGGGCATGAAGGCAGCCTTTTGCAAAAGCTGCCCGGCCGTCAGACTCGATACCATCTGCCGGCGTAGATCCGAGTTGTTGCTGAGCACCAGAATAATGCCATGGGCGCGCTTGAAACGCTCCTGCAGGTATGTCTCCTCTTCAAGCGCATGAATTTCTGAATCGTCCGCCACTGCTTCGTATAGACCGGGCGCCGATGGCGCATCCTTGCGCGGCGTTGGCTCAGCGTACGCCGGTTCCGGGAAATCGGGTGATGGGGGTTCCTCCTCCTCTGGCTCTTCGCTGTTGACATGCAATAGCGCATCGGCCGGATGCCGGGTTTCGAGCACCTGTAAATTGGGGAAAAGCGCGCCGCCATCCACATCCCGGCTTTCGTTAAAGAGATCACGCCCTTCTTCGTCTGCATGGCGGAGATCGTAAAAGAGGTCCTTTTCCAACCCGGTGTCTCCCGTGAGAGTCGATAAATCGGGCGCGATCAGGTCGAACTCTTCCATTTCCATGACCGGGGGTTGGGAGGGATGCGGCACTCCGCTTTCCTGCAAAGGCTCAACCGCAAGCGGCTCTTCCGGTTCAATATCTTCCTCAACGGGGGAAAGCAACTGTTCTACACTTTCAGCCGTCCATTTGGTTTCAAAGGGAATGGCCGTTTCATCTGCGTCCGACCCCGGTGCGGGCTGCGGGATTTCTCTCTTCGGGGGGGGGGCCGGCGGCACACGATGCAGCACAGGCTGTTCGCTCGCTTCCTCCTCTTCCTCCTCGGTCGCAGAAGCGGTGGATGAAAAATCGCGCAAGGTGTGTAAAAATCCCAGCTCATAGAGTTTGCGGATGCGTTGCAGGGAGGTAATTTCGTCGTATTTGCTCTCGTCAATAATCCGCCCCAGCGTGCGCTCACCATCGAATAAAGAGACAAAATACTCGAGGTCTGCGGCAAGTGCCTTCCTGGCAATGATCTTTTTAAAATTGGCGGTGGTAACCAGGACGGCTTCCAGTGAGGGGAGGTATTTTAATACTTGTTCACGCTGTTCCATTCTCTTGGCTCCCTGCAATAACAACCCCATGTTACTGACGCCGATCTCGTCCGTTGTCTCTACCGGAGAAAAAAGCATGGAAAAACGGCCTTTCCTCCACGATATCATTTTGTAAACGGCTTCTTCGTTATGATGGAGACCTGTTGCGGCTTCGACGACGGCGCCTTCGCGAAAAAAAACCCGTCCGGAGGCGCCGTTTTCACTGTACAGGCTCAGAACGCCCGTTTTCCGTTCCGCGCCAAAAGCTTCAATCAGTTCGACCAGCCCCAAATCCGCCAACGTTCCCATAAAATGAGAACGGGGTTTTATCTCATGGTGACGGTTGACGCGCGCAAGGATCATCTTCACCCGTGCGATAATTTCGCGCACATGAATGGGTTTGATGATATAATCCTTTGCCCCCAGCTTAAAAGCCTTGACCCGGTTCCAAACATCACTCTTCTGCGTGAGAAAGATGACGGTGCTGTCGCGGTTGAGCGTTGTTTTGAGGGATTGTTCGAGGATTCGATAACCATCGATGCCGGGGGCAGCAATTTCGGTAAGAATGGCAGAAAATGCTTCTTGGCTGATTTTTTCCAACGCTTCGGCATCTGTGACTGACGCATCGACCTCGAAACCCGCTTCCATCAGATTGTTGCGCAGGATGCGAATGTTTTTAGGGTCTTGATCGATGAGAAGTATCTTTTGCGAAGCCATAGGTTGCTTTTCCGGGTTGCCGATCGCCAAAATATATATTAAACCGATAAAAATGTATTCAAAAAATTGCCCTATGTCAAGCGTTTTCTAAATAAAAAAGAGACAGCCTGGCGACCGCCGGCTATCTCACCAACACGATATCCCTGTTCACGCCATGCGATCCGGATGCCCCCGCAAACCGCAAACAGCGCCAGGCACACCTCTGCCAGGCAAATGACAAACAACTCCAGGCTTGCAGCGGCTATCATCATGAAGCGCACAGAGCGGAGAGGCGCAAGACATTAAATTAATTATACTTAATAGATGGTTTCGCTTTGTGTGATACGCAGTCGAGGGGTTTTTGAATTTTTCCGGTTAGACAATCAGGGCCTGGATTTTATCCATGACGCGCTGAGGCTTCTTCTTTTTACTCGCCACCGCCAAATAACAAAGTTGATTATGCAAATTCTCAAAATGGGTCAATGGAATTTTCGCAAAACCATAGCCGTTAAAAACCGGTTGTTGTCCAATCACCGGGAAAAATAGGGTCCATTGATCACAATTTTTATGACGTGGTGACTGCAAAAAAAGCAAAAGTTCCTTGCGCTGGGGATCTGAATAGAGCATGATGCCGAAACCATCGCCGGGCAGATCAAAATCAATCAACTGACTTTTACTGCCATCGCCATTGGCTGCAAATGCCAGCGTCGCCAGAAAAGCATTTCCTGCGAATCCGCTATGGTTGGGTTGGGGGATGCATATCAACAGGCCATACTTGACCTGCCGCGAGGCTCGATGTTTGGCATATTCTATCAGTTGGGGGGGGAAGGAGTTGTCGAGCTCCCGTGATAGCGTGGCATAGAATGCTCTGAAATGGCGGTATTTGCGCTGACAGCGCGGACAACGCGGAAGATGGTCTCTGATGATCGCTCTGGTTTTGTCCGCGGCCATCTCATCCAGAGTAAATAATTCGAGCTCTCGATTGCTGGGGCAGCCGCGTTTGAAATCATGCTCGCTCATTATCTGTTCTCATCCAGGCTAGGCCCGGCTCCCTGTTTGTTACACCCTCCTATTACTAATATGTAACATACAGACAATGGCGAGTTTTCACGGAAAATTTACAACATTTCACACAAATATTTTCTAAATTCTTTTTTGGCCAGCTTGGCCAGATACTCAAAGACAGATCTTTCCTGCTGCCGGTACTCCTTTTGCGTCAGGCCGCTGATATAAAATTTGAGATTTTTATAATAGGAGGATGTGTCGCGTTTTTGAATCAGATCGTAAAGCACATCGCGCAGGGCCTGATGATAGATGACGGCTTTGTCAGTATTCAATTTACGCGTGCGTAAATACTGCAAATCGAGCCGGGCCCAGATACTTGCCATCACGACATCAATATATTCTTCCATCTCTTTGGTTTCCAGATGGTCCGCGGGGGTGGGCACATTTTCGTTGATGGTGATCTTTTCCCGGCAGGCATCAAATTTTGCATAACGTACCAGCTTGACCAGTGTCTCCAGAGAGACAAAATTTTGATACCCCTGCAGGGATGCCATGGAGAGCAAAAGTTTGCGAATCGAGGCGGAAACAGAGTCGCTGGAATGAAAATTATCGAGAAACACTTTATAGATCAGCTCATCCTGCATGGGCGGCGCGCTGCGACGCAACTGCCGCTGCATGGCGGCCGTCAATGAAAAAGATTCTTCCCATTTGGGAAACGTTCCCTGAAAGACAAACTCCTTGCCAAGCTCCCGGAAGATGTGCAAATCCGCCGCTGTGCGAATGGCCACTTTGATATTGCGGACAATCTTGGCGCCTTCCGGATCACGTTCGCGAAAAATGCGTGAAAGTTCCTGCTTGGTTTTTCTGACGATCAATCTCCGCGTCAGAATCAGCACTTCCGCATCATCAATGACCGGCATTTCTGCAAACTTGCCCTCATAATACTTTTTCAGCTGGGTAAATTGTCCTCCCTGGTCGCGGCCGAAAAGCTCGGCGATGCAATCCATCGCCAAATCCGCCAGTTCCAGATCGGCCGCAAAGGAATGGCCACTGATTCGCTTGCCCAGCATCTCCTGGTACTTGAGGTAGCTCAGCGAGATCTTTTGCGCCAAATGTATATACTGAATCAGTTCCGCCTGGCTGTAGTTGCCCGAGCAAATACCGGTTACCAATTTCGTCAAGTTCGCAGTTTTCATACCCGTACGTCACAATCCCTTTTACTTCAATAACCACCCTCTGCCCACCCGCAAGCCCCTCCCCTGTGACGTTCTTTCCCGGCGCTTCATCTCATCACAGACCATTGCAGGGCATTCCGCCCGGTTTGTACGAAAAAAACCATCCTTCCCGAATGCGTTCTGACGTCGCACACTCCGGCGTTCACATACTCTGCGCAAATCATGTACCAAGAATTATAAAAACAGGGTTTTTCTAAGTATTTGAATTTATTGGGGAGAATTGTGAGGTAGATCAAAATTTCTGGCTATTACTGTTTTTGGGTGAGACACTGTATCGCAATAAAACAAAAAAGCCGGATGGAATCCATCCGGCGATATCATGTCGCGCAATTTTTCTGATTACCCCTTGATCATCGGCAGGCCATATTTCTTCGCTTTGCGATAAATCGTGGCGCGGCCGATACCCAGTTTTTTGGCGGTTTGCGAAATATTCCCTTCGCATTCCAGCAGGGCCTGCCGCAGCGCCTCTTCCTCCAGTTTTTCAATCCAGCTGGCCAGTGTGTTATCGGATTCGTAAATGCGCTTTTCACCCAGAGAACGAACCGCGACGGGCAAATCCTTGGCGCTGATTTCATGGGTTACGGCCAGCACGACGGCTCTCTCCATGGCATTTTCCAGTTCCCGGACATTTCCGGGCCAATTATAGGCCATCATCAGATCCAGCGCATCCGAGGAGATGCCTTCGATGGGTTTGCCTTCCTGCTTGCTGAACTTTTGCAGAAAATGCGCCGCCAGCAGGGGAATATCTTCCTTGCGTTCCCGCAGGGGCGGCAATTTGATGGGAAACACGGCAATCCGATAATAGAGGTCTTCGCGAAAATCACCGCGTTTCATCTCCTCTTCCAGATCCTTGTTGGTCGCGGAGATCACCCGTACATCCACTTTCACCAGTTCGTTTCCCCCGACGCGCTCGAACTCCCGTTCCTGAAGCACCCGCAGCAACTTGGATTGCGTCGCCGGCGTCATCAGGCCGATTTCATCGAGAAAAATCGTGCCGCCATTGGCCTGCTCAAACTTGCCCACACGCCGGCCCAGCGCGCCGGTGAAGGCGCCTTTTTCATGACCAAAAAGCTCGCTCTCCAGCAGCGATTCGGGAAGGGCGGAACAGTTCACCGCGACAAACGGATTTCCCGCCCGCGCAGAGGAATGATAATGAATGGCGCGCGCGATCAGTTCCTTGCCCGTACCGCTCTCACCATTGATCAGAACCGTCACATTGCTGTTGATCACTTTTTCGACCGAACGAAAGACTTCCTGCATGACGCCGCTCTGACCAATGATATTGTCAAACGTATATTTGCTGCGCAATTCCGAACGCAGCTCATCCACCTCGCGGCGCAGAGAACTGTTCACCAGGGCGTTGTTGACCGTGACGATCAGACGTTCCCGCGCAAATGGTTTGGTGAGAAAATCATACGCGCCCAATTTCATGCTGGTCACCGCGCGCTCGATCGTCCCGTGCGCGGTCATCATGATCACCGGCAAGTGGGGATTGTCCTCTCTGATCTTTTGCAAGGTCTCGATGCCATCGATCCCCGGCATCTGAATATCCAGTAAAACCAGATCGGGCGGCGTTTCCTTGATGGTTTTCAGGCAGGATTCCCCACTCAACGCGCTGTCTGTTTCGTAACGTTTTTCTTTACGAAGACTCGCCTCTATCATTTTGCAGATATTCTTATCGTCATCGACAATAAGAATGGTAGCTCTGTTCATGTTTTCATCAACCATGCAACGCTCCAAACTTGACGGGGAGGTATCGATGCTTAACATAAGGCTGCTAAACTAATCATACCAAAATTTTCACAAAATAGCAAGCGTTTTTTGTCTTACTTTGATACACTCATAAAATGCCGCTGCAAAGGTTGCTCAAAAGGGTGTCGGCGCTACGGACGTCTTCAGGTTGGATGGTGATTTCGAGGCAGTACCAATACGGGGGCAGATCAAACACGGGGGCGATCTTGACCCAATCTTTTAAGGTGGTGATAATCATATCCGCCCGATAATGCGTTTTCACCGATTCCAGTTCCTCTATGTCCCGCTGCCTGTATCTATGATGATCCTTGAATGACCGCCAATGACGGACATCGATGCCCTGCGACTGAACTGTTTGCACAAAACCATACGGATGTGCCAATCCGCAAAAAACGATCGCGCGACGCGATCCCGCTTTCCCGGATGCCGGCGCTGTTTCATTCCGTAAACCTTGCGCTACTATCCGGGCTTCGATCGATGGCCTGACAAATCCGATTTTCAAATCAGCGGCTCTGACCTCATTGAACCAGAACAAATCGGCGCGGGCCAGGTTGTGCAAAGGCTCGCGCAAAGGCCCTGCCGGGAGCAGCCAGCCGTTGCCGAAGGTCTCCTTGCCCTTGAAAGTGACAACATCCACATCCCGATGCAACTGGCGGTGCTGGAAGCCATCATCCAGAAGAATGACCTCCGCATGCAACTGGCGGCACGCCCACGCACCGCCGCGGTGGCGGTTGGCGTCGACCACCACGGCGACTCCGGGCGCTTGCCGCGCCATCATCACGGGCTCGTCACCGCCTTCCTGCGCATTGGCGTGAATACGTTCGCCGTCGGAAACCAGCACCGTCCCGCTGCTCGTACGGCCATAGCCGCGACTGAGAATACAGACTTTTTTAGCGCGCGCCTGCAGCCAGTGTGCCAGATAGAGGGTGGTCGGGGTTTTGCCCGTGCCGCCCACGGTGATATTGCCGATGCTGATCACCGGCACATCAAGCCGGTTGATGCGACCCTTTCCCCGTTCGTAGGCCCGATTGCGATGTTGCACCACCGCACCGTAGATTTGTGAAAGCGGCCACAGCAGAACAGCGGGCCACTTATGCTGAAAATAGCGCATCCGCCTCCCTCTCCAGCGCCTCGAGGCGCTGCTGGACGTGCTGCCGGAAGGTTTCCAACTCCTCCGTCTTCAAGTCCGCGGGCACTTTGAACGGCTCGCCGTAAATCAGACACAGCCGCGAGAACGGCCACCACAGGGTAAAACGGTCCCAGCTTTTCAATACAATGGGCCGGCTGGCGGCAAAGGTCATGGGAAGCAGATAACAGTTGGCGCGCATCGCCAACAGTAACGCCCCCATCTTGAATTCATGACAAGGACCTTTGGGACCATCCGGCAGGATGGCACAAATCTTCTTCTGCCGCAATGCGGCCATCATACCCCGGAAGGCCTGGCGTCCCCCACGCGTGCTCGAACCACGCACCGTGACATAACCGAGACGATGTACCGTCTGTGCGATCATCTCACCATCCTGATGTTCGCTCACCATGGCCACAACCCCGAGGTTGCGGTGCAGGTAGATGGGCAGCAGCATCTTCCCGTGCCAGATAGGCGCCAGAAATCCCTCGCCACTGGCCACGACCCGTTTCCAGTGATGCCGGTTTTTTAGGGTGATGCGGCCGATTTTGCCAAGGAACAGAATGAACAGCCAGGCCACGCGCGTTGCCAGGTAAAAGTACCACTTGTGCGGTTTTTGTTCAGTCATGACAGTATACGGATAAAAGTGAGTATCCCCTGTGCCTGGAATCACAGAAGCCTAAATTGTTTCAAGTTGATGCATTTTAACCTGTTCCAGAATCAACCGCGCCGTCTTTGCGGAGGCGCCGGGCGCTCCGAGTTGGTTGCGAACCCTGCGCAGTTCGCGCATCAGGCCCTCGCGTCTTTTTTCGTCAAACAGGAGAGATTCGATTTCGGGCAGCAAATGATCCGGATGCGCACGCTCCTGCAGGTACTCTTTGACAATGCCCGCACCGGCGATGATATTCACCAGACCGATGAAAGGAATCTTGACCAGTCGCTTGCCAAGGGCAAAAGAGAGGGGCGATACTTTATAGACCAGGGCAAAAGGCAGTCCTGCGCAGGCCGTTTCCAGCGTCGCGGTCCCGGACGCCACAATGCCCGCCTGACTGTAAGCCAAAAGTTCGTAATAGTCACTGGGGATGCCGCGCACGTGGGGATGTTGCGCCAGCACCGTTTGCAGCTTCTCCGGTTGCACCGACGAAGCCTGGCTGAGCGCAATCTGCAAGGCCGGGTGTTTGTGGCGCAAACGGGCGGCCGTTTCCAGCATCACGGGGAGAAGGTGTGTAATCTCCTGATTTCTCGATCCGGGCAGCAGGGCGAGCAGCGGGGCATCGGGATTGAGGCGATGATCGCTGAAAAAGGTGTTGCGATCCTTTTTGATCTCCATGCCTTCCAGCAAGGGATGCCCGACAAAAACGGTGTGGAGGCCAAACCGGGAGAAAAAGGGCACTTCGAAATCAAAAAGGACGGCCATCTCGTCGATGAAGGCGGCCATTTTCTTTGCGCGCCCCTGGCCCCAGGCCCAGACCTGCGGGGCGATATAATAAAACGTGCGCACATTCAATTTCTTGACCGCCCGGGCAAAGCGGAGGTTGAATCCCGGATAATCGATGAGCACCACCACGTCCGGTTTACGCGTCTTGACTTCGTGCAGCAAACGATTGAAAACCCGGCGGAAGAAAAAATAGTGGCGCGCCACTTCGACAAAACCGATGTAGGCGAGCTGTTCGACATGATAGAAAAGCTGCATCCCTTCCGCCGCCATCCTGTTGCCGCCAACGCCGAATATCTCGAGGCCGGGGTCGTGTCGTTTTAGCGCGGCGACGAGGCGGCCGCCGTGCAGATCGCCGGAGGCTTCCCCGGCTATGATCATCACGCGTCCTGTCATGACGACCTCAGACCAGGAGCCAACGGAGCAGGATCAGAACCGTAACCAGCGTAAAGCTCTGCAGGGAGTTTTTTTCGGTGCGCAGCGCTTTCCGCAACGTCGTCGGCACGCGATCCCCCCGGCCCCACGCGGAGAGCCGCGGCAGGATGCTGGGCACATGATTCATGTATTCCTGATAGACCGCGGCGAACTTGCTCAGCAAAAACGCTTCCTCGAGGGAAATAATCGCATGATATTGGAGCAAAAAAAGAATCAGGAAGAGGAGCATCATCCATGGCATCCACGGCCACGCCATGATGAGAATGCCGAAGCTGAGCAGAAAGTTGCCCAGATAGAGCGGGTTGCGCAGATGACCATAAGGGCCATTGGTGACCAGGGCATCGGCGCCGACTTCACCGGTGGTGCGCGTCGCACTGCCGGCATAACGCACCGACCAGATGCGCAACGTTTCACCGCTCAGCGCGATGCAAAATCCGATGATGAACGATAGAAGGCTGGTCTCCGCCAGCACCAGCGCCGCGATGATGAGCGGAACCGGCGTAAAGCTGCGGTATTTGAAAAAAAATTGCCGGAAGGTCATGCTGTTTTCCTCATATTGTTCGCATGGGAAACGACTGATTGGCTGTTCATGAGCATCTGGCGTCGCCGCGAAGCAGCCGCCAGCGGATAAAAGAGGGCCTGGCACGCCTCAACCCGGCTGCCCCTTGGCGATGATCCGGGTGATCTCCTCCGCCACGCGCAGTGCCTGCAATCCATCCTCGCCGCTGACGATCGGCCGGGATTTATGGTTGACCGCCGCGATGAAGGCGAGCCATTCGGCGCGCATGGCATCCCCCTCCGGCGGCTGGGGTTGTTCGTAGATGATGTGACGCTTGCGCGTCCCTTTGTCGATCTGTCCCAGCACGACCGTGCTCTCCTGCCCCTCCTCGGGATCGATGATGCGAAACACTTCGGATATTCGCTGCAGAAAATCGATGGAAACATAGGAATCGCGCTGGAACAGGCGCATCTTGCGCATCTTGCGCTGCGAGATGCGGCTTGCCGTCACATTGGCGACACAGCCATTGGCGAACTGCAGGCGGGCGTTGGCGATATCGACTTCCTCGGAGACCACCGCCACGCCGCTGGCATCGATGCGCGTGACTTCGCTCTGCACCAGACTGAGAATGATATCGATGTCATGGATCATCAAATCCAGAACCACAGCCACATCCGTGCCGCGCGGGTCGAATGGCGCCAGCCGGTGCGATTCGACGAACATCGGCTGCAACAAAAGATGCTCCAGGGCGCGAATCGCTGGATTGAAGCGCTCGATATGTCCGACCTGGATCGGCACCTTCTTGCGCAATCCCAGCGCTACCATCTCCTCGGCTTCGGCAATGGACGCCGCGATCGGTTTTTCGACAAAGACCGCCTTGCCCGCCTCGAGCGCTGCCGTTGCAAAATCGCGATGCAGCGTTGTCGGCACGGCGATGCCCACGGCATCGACCTGGCTCAACAGTTCCGAATAATTGGAAAAATGGACGCAGTGGAAGCGTTCGGCCGCCTCCCGGGCGCGGACGGCGTCCACATCATAGACGCCCGCCAACGCGGCTTGCGGAATTTGATTGAGCGTGTTGCCGTGAAACGTCCCCAACTTGCCGACGCCGGCGATGCCGATTTTAAGACGGGTCATGATCACCTCTGCCGCAATTTGTTAGAAACTGAACAGAAAAATATACCCCGATAAAACGAGATTAAAAGCGCTTTAGCCTGAACGATTCACATACTGCCTATTGCCAGATATTAAGTTTTCCAAATAAAATATTAAACCACCGTGTTCATCAAAACTGTATTTTACCACACAGGGCGCCAGGCACACAAAGGATGTTTCCTGGGTTTTTGTCTTTTAATGTCATGGAGATTTTTGTCCCTTTGTGTTCTTCGTGTGCTTCGTGGCTATGCGTTTTAAAGGTCCGTGACGCCGCTCCGGCTACTTCGGAGTCCTGGCGCAATGCGTTCCGGTTCAAAATCACGCAATTTTTCGGATCTTGATGGTCTCGGTAATGTGCCGCATCAGTTCCAGCACATGTCCGGATATGTGGTGATCCACATCCACGACCAGATAGCCGATATGTTCATTGGTCTGCAGCATCTGGCCGGCGACGTTGATGCCGCGGCGCGCAAAAACGCTGTTGATTTTGGCCAGCACGCCCGGAACATTTTTGTGAATGTGCAAAATGCGGTGCGTTCCCGGCATGCGCGGCATGTCCACCTCGGGAAAATTGACCGCGCCCCGGGTATTGCCGGTACGCAGGAAGTGCACCAACTTATCGCTGACATAGAGGGCGATATTCTCCTGCGCCTCCTCGGTGCTGCCCCCGATGTGCGGCGTGAGGATCACATTTTCCAATCCCTGCAGCGGACACGTAAATACCTCCACGGTATGGTTGGGCTCCTGCGGAAAAACATCGATCGCCGCACCCGCCAGACGCCCCGACTGGAGCGCCACCTGCAACGCCTCCATATCCACCACCCTGCCACGGCTGGAGTTGATCAGAAACGCGCCCGGCTTCATCCGTTGCAGTGCCGCAGCTCCGATCATGCCGCGGGTTTCCGGCGTATCCGGAACATGAAGCGTGACCACATCCACCTGTTCGAGAAGGGCCGGGAGGTCTTTGGCGCGCCGGGCATTGCCCAGCGGTAATTTGTCGACGACATCGTGAAATACCACGGACATGCCGAGGTTTTCGAACAAGATCGATACCTGCGATCCGATGTGACCATAGCCGATGATGCCGACGCGCTTGCCACGCACCTCAGAACATCCGGCCGCCGCTTTGAGCCATTTTCCCTGATGCGCCGCCGCGCTCTTTTCAAAAATGCGCCGCATCAACATGATCGTCTCTCCCACCACCAGTTCGGCCACACTGCGCGTGTTGCTGTAGGGCGCATTGAAAACCGGAATCCCGGCTTTGGCTGCAGCCTCGAGATCGACCTGATTGATGCCAATGCAGAAGGCCCCAACCGCCCACAAGTCCGGCAGAGCGGCGATGACCCCGGCCGTTACGCGGCTTTGCGAGCGGATGCCGAGGAGGTGCGCCCCCTGTGCCGATTTAATCAGCCCGGACTCCTCCCAGCCGCCTTTGTGCGTCTCCAGCTCTACGCCGGATTCGCGCAGCAACGCCACCGCCTTGTCGTGAATATTTTCCAGGAGAATGGCCCGGGGCGTGGGCGCATCGGATTTTTCTTCCGCCTCATCCGTTTCAGCTTGTTGATGAGAATACTCGGCTTCCGAGAAAAAGAGCGGCAATAACTGGTTGAAACGTTCGATGGCAAAATCGGCCTGCTGGCGGATTTCCTCCAGCACCTGCGTGCCGGAAAAATAGACGAAAATCTGTGCGATATTGTTTTTACGCAACGAGAGATCGGTCGAACCATCCCCGACAACTGCGGTCCGTCCCGGCAGCCGGCCTTCGTTCTTGAGCTGCTCCGCCAGAAAGCCCTTGCCGACGCTGAAAAAGAGCGGATTGTTTTCATTGATGCCCATGACCCGGCCGGTAAAATCGTAAATGAGCTGGTTTGAAAAAACGTGATCCCTGGGCACCAGCAGGGCATCGGTGACCGGACGGACGATCTCATCGAAACTGGTGCTGAAGATAAATATCTGCCTTCCCGCGCGTCGCAGGGCCTCGATGGTCTCCGCCACCATGGGGGTGATGGAATTCAGGATCAACGCGGCCGCTTTTTCGACATCTGCACGCATGACGGGCGCCAATTGAAATCGCGTTCTCAAGGCCTCACCGAGCGGCATCTCGCCGTTGGTCGCCTTGAGGGTCAAATCGTGCAGTTGCGTCCGCAAGGCACCGGCTTGTTCCTCGCCCACCCTGGCCAGGGCATTTTCTATAATCAGCTCAACGCCCTCTGCGTTGATGATCGTAGAATCAAAATCGAATATCACATTGTTGATCATGCGCGCCTTCCCTGTACCCGGGTAACCCGCTCACGCAAAAAAAGCCATCGCAGCGTTTGCATCCCTTGTTGTCTTGACGGCCGGATGAAATGGAGACCGCTCGCCACGGCGGTATCCGCCTGGCCTTTGCCGTGCCACATCCGGACAGGATGTCCAGCCGTCACGGGGTGTTCGACGATTGTCGCAACACCCCTGCCCCCACCTCGTAAATGCGCAATTTCGCCGCTTTCGCAGCGGCCGGAGACCTCCACGCTATCCACGATTGATAACCTGATCAACACCGCGGATTAAAGCGTCCGGATAAAGTCACCTGAACCGGGTTTCTGGAGCTTTTCTCCACATCCCAGGCAGCGCTTTACGAGAAAAGCATCGGTATCTTTGCGCAGAGAGGTGATCATTTCTCCGAGGAGACCGATGGAAAAAAACTGCACGCCGACGATGATGAGCAACACGCCCAAAAAAAGCATGGGCCGGTTGCTGAGATATTTATTGGCAAAGAGACGCTCATAGGCCAGAAACAGGGAGATGAAAAATCCGCCCATGAAGGACAAAACACCGAGGACGCCGAAGAGATGCAGGGGCCGCATTTTATAGCGGGTGAGAAAGGAGATGGTGAGGAGATCAAACGCGCCCCTGGCAAACCGGGCGACGCCGAATTTGGAATGTCCATATTTGCGGGCGTGATGACGAACCGGCAATTCGGTGACGCGAAAGCCATTGCGAAAGGCGATGACGGGCAAATAACGGTGCATCTCGCCATAGACGCGCAGCGTCTTCACGACTTCGCGGCGATAGATTTTCAATCCACAATTGAAATCGTGCAGGCGGATGCCGCTGAAAATGGATGTGAAATAATTGTAAACCTTTGATGCCAGCCGCTTGGACAGGGGATCATGACGGACTTTTTTCCAACCCGATACCAGGTCATACCCGCGCTCCAGGGTTTCCAGCAAACGCGGGATCTCTTCGGGGTCGTCCTGGAGATCCGCATCCAGAGTCACCACATATCGGCCCGCGGCAACGGTGAATCCGGCGGAGAGTGCCGCTGACTTGCCATAATTATGTAAAAACTGGATGAGCTTGACGCGCTCATCCTTTTCATGCAAACCCTCGATGATCCGGGCGGACGCATCGGTGGAGCCGTCATCGATGAAGATCATCTCACAGGACGCCTTGAGGGCGTCCATCACTTCGGAAATTTTTGTATGGAGCTCCGCCAGCGATTCCTCTTCGTTATAGCAGGCAATGACCAGCGAAAAATCGACCGGTTTTTTTTCAATGTCCGTTTTCATTCACCATCAGCACGAGTGCGCGGCACAGGATATGCCGCACGCCGTTGCTTCCTTTATAAATCGATTCTGCGGGCGTTTGCGGGTATCTTTAACTTGAAATCTTTTGCGGACAGTGCCTCGTTGATTTGCAATTGTTGATAAAAAATGGTTATACTCTGATTTTCAGGCGGCCGCTTCAGGCGGATGGTGCGCGGCACCTGGACACCATTGATGCGGCTGAATCGCTCATAGGCGGCCTGGAGCAGAACCGCGCCTGTGGAATCATAACTCTCGGAGCGGACGACGACGCCGCGGCTGCGGTCCATCCAGTGTTTTTGCCGCCCCAGGGCCGTCAGGCCCTCGACTGCCAGCCCATCTTCATCCCGGGACATTTGAAGGTCATGCATGTTCCGGGCTGATTCCAGACCGGTGAGAGAACCGAGGAAGTGACTGACATCGACCTCAAAGCCTGGCAATGCTCCCCCCGGCAGGGAGTCGATCGCGCCGGAGGCATAGGTGTTCTGCATGGCATTAAAAAGGGTATAGCGCTCCTTGTCGACAAAGAGCCAGCCGACATCCAGACCGAACAAAGCCTCCAAACGTATGTATAACGTGTCCGGCCGGTTCATGATGATGTGGGCGTCGAGCGTCATGGATCGACCGGACATCTCGAGGGTCATCCGGCCGCGTCCTTTTAAATGATCCAGTTTTTCAGCATTGGCGTTAATGATTGCCAGTACGCGGGCGGCTGAGCGTTCCTCCATGGGAATGACCGGTCGGGTTTTCCACACGGTACACCCACAGGGTAACAACGCCAGAAAGCCGGCGCATACGAGCCCATAGACCAGGCGTCTGCCCGGATATTCCAGCCGAGAAGCGCGGTTCATGGTTTTTCCGGGGTAAACCCCTGCCCGTTATCAAGTTGCTGCAATTTTACTTTCACCTGTCGCCGGGACGGATCCAGATCGAGGGCCTGGCGATAGTACTTTTGCGCCCGTTCCGGGTCACCCACTTGCCGGTATACATCTCCCAGATGCTCCAGCACTTCGGCTGAATCAGCACTCAATTCGATCGATTTGAGAATATTTTCCCGCGCACCTTCATAATCTTTCATCTGGAAAAGCACCCAACCCAACGTGTCCCAGTAGGCGGCATTGTCGGGATCGAGCGCCAGCGCCTCTATGACCATCTCCCTGGCCTGAGGCAAATTCTGACCTGTCACGGCCAGATGATAGGCGTAGTTATTGAGGATGACGGGGTTCTCCGGAGTGGCCTGATAAAGCGTTTGATACAGTGCCAGTGATTTGCCGTACTCGCCCGCTTCGTCATAAAGTGTGGCCAAGGTCAGCAGCGTTTGCAGATTGTTTGCATCCAGTTCGCGGGCTTTTTCCAGATAGGCGATCGCCTCGCTGTTTTGCTTGAGCCGTGTCGATATAATGCCAAGATAATAGTTCACTTCAGGGTCCTGGGCGAAAAGGGGCCGCGCGCTCAGGAAATTTTGTTTGGCGGCTTCCAGACTGTCGAGCTGTATGAGGTTGACGCCGCGGAGCACCCATATCAGGGAGAGGTCATTGCGCAATTGCAGCGCACGGTCAAATCTGGGGTGGGCCGCTGCAGGCTGATCGTTGACCATGAGCAGGCGGCCGAGTGTGACCGGGACGCGCCAGTCATCGCCATTTGATTTTTCGAGCTCTTCGCATAAGGAGATGGCCTGGAGGGTGTCCCCTTTTTGCATGAGCAGATTGGCTATTTCCAGATGCGCGCCGACATAGGTGGAATCGTTCTCTTTCAACGGATCATAGAGGGCAATGGCGGCATCCCAACGTCCCTGGGCGGCATAGAGATCGCGCAGACGGCGCCGGGAATCGAGGAACATGGGATTGATGGCAATGGCTGCTTCATAGGTCTGCATGGCGCCCGCGCTGTCGCGTTGCGCGCGTTGCACCGCCCCCAGTGCCAGGTAACCCCGTTCGCTCTGTGGATGGGCCGCAATAACCGACTTGAAACAGCCGACAGCGGCCAGGGTGTCGCCTTTAAGAAAATGGTATTGTCCCACCTGCAATTTGTCGCCCAAATTGGTAGAATCGCGTTCGACAAGTTTTTTAAATACCAGGATCGCCTCATCGAAGCGCTTGCTGCGTTCGAGCAGAATACGCAATTCGGCTTTGACTTCTTCAAAATGGGCCTGCTTTTCCAGCGCGGCCTGATAGATGCGGATGGCCCCGGTGGTATCCTTCTGCGCCTTGCTCAGGGCGGCCAACGCCAGATAGGCGGCCTCAAAATCGGGATTGCTTTTGCTCACGTCCTGGTATACCACGCCGGCCTGAGAGAACGCGCGATTCTGAAAAAAAAGATGGCCGATGCGAAGGCGGTATTCCGGATCTTCCAACCCCGATCTGACCAACTGGCGATAGGTCGTCACCGCTTTATCAAATTCCTTGATGATGATCTGGATGGAGGTCAGGCTGTAAAGAATCTCGACGTCTTCCGGATCGAGTTTTATCATCTGTTCATAGGCCCGCGCGGCATTCTGAAACTGGCGCAGTTTTTCATAGGAGGCCGCCAGCAATTCAAGCGCCTGGATGTTCTGCGCATCGCGCAACAGGGCCTTGCGCGCCATGCGAATGCTGGAATTATACTCTTCCAAAAAATAATAATTTTCTGCCAGCGCCAGGTAGATCCCTGACGAGGAAGAATCGATCTCGGCGGCCTGATGGTATTCGACGAGGGCGTTCTTGGGCTCTCCAATGAGATCTTCAATCGTTCCATTGATCATGTGACGCATGGCTTCACGATTGTAGGTGCGCCGGGGAGGTGGTTCTGTGAGTTTCTGGTTGGATGCGCACGCCAGGCCGATCACCAGCAACCACACCAGCAGGTGTAGGCGATTCATCATACTTTCTGTCGTTAGTTGTTAGTAACCTGTAAATTATGACTTATTTGGCAGATACACAAGTAAAAAATCCGCTCCGGCCAGGTTGCGCGCCCAATCATCCCGACCCGCCTGTTTCACCAGGATGCCTGCCGGACGGCATGGTTTTCCCTTCAGGGTTAACGGGCGCGGCGTGAACGTCAAACACGCCCTTCTCGGGGGTCACCTGCTCTGGCTGCCCGCCTGCTCCTTGCCCCGCTCGCCCCATATCGTCAAGGCAACACCGCATAGAATCAGCAGTCCCGCAAAAATCTTGGCGCTCGTCATGGACTCGTGCAAAATCCACACCGCCAGCACGGATGCCCCCAGCGGTTCCGCCAGCGTAAATATCGATACGGTCGTCGCAGAAAAATATTTAAGCGCCCAGTTCAAGCTGGTGTGACCGATAACCTGCGGGATCATGGCAATGGCCACAAGATACCAGTAGGTCTCAAAAGAAAATCCGACCAACGGCTGACGGATGAAAAGCGCCGCACTGATGGTGATGAGGGCCGCTGCCGCGTAAACCATGCTCACATAGCGCAGCGTATCGATTTCAGCGCGCAGTTTCCGCCCGGCGAGAAAATAGCCGGCCGCACCCAAAGCCCCGAGCACGGCGAGCAGATTCCCGAGGGCGCGGGAGTCACCACCGCCACTATCATAGGCGCTGATGACGAGGCTTCCGGTCAACGCGAAAAAAATGCCGGCCATGGTGGTGCGGTTTGGTTTTTCGCCGAGAATCAGCCAGCTCCCCAGCGCCACGAAGACGGGGAAGGTCTGCACCAGTACGACCGAACTCGCCACAGAGGTGAACGAGAGCGAGGTAATCCAGGCCATAAAATGAATCGAGAGAAAGAGCCCCGATACCAACGCCCAGCGCCGCTGCGAGGGGCTAAAGGCACGCCAAAGCGGTTTGCGGCGAATCCTGCCAATGAAAAGATAGAAGAGTGCTGCCAGGCCGAGACGATAGGCACTGATCACCAGTGGCGGCGCCGGACACAGTTTGATGAGGATAGACGCCATTGAAATGGATATCACACCGGCGCCGATGATAAAAAATGGCGTGATCACCACCCGCTCCTGACTCACAAGTCCCTTTCGCGCAAACGGGGTACCTCCCAAACGAGAAAATCCCGGGAAAGAAACGTCATGGGGAAGAGCGCACGGGCTTTTTGAAACATAAGCGCTTCGTTGGCTTCGTCATGACGATTGCTGATAGGCCACCCCCAAAGTGCCCTTGCGCCCGATTCCGTGGCAACGTGTGCCGCCTCCACCGCGGTGGCGTGCGTGGTCGATATCGCGCCCGCCTGCAAGGCGTGCGAAAAGGTACTGTCATGCACGAGAACCTCCACCTCTCGCGCCAGCAGGAGCGATCCCTCGCAGGGTCGCGTATCGGTGCAATAAGCGAGGCTTCTGCCGGGCCGCGCCGGTTCCCCCAAAAACGATTTCAAACCGTGTGCTCATGAGCGATCAATGCTTCGCGTTTTTTTCGGCCGGCCAAAACGGTTTTCGGTGCCCTTAAGGAGGCGTTGGATATTGGTGCGGTGGGTGAAGACGATGAGGGCGGCCGCCAGAAAACTGAAGAGGTACAGGGGCATCGGCACCGGTTTGTCCAGGGCATATTTAAACAGAGACAGGACCATCGGCAAGGTGATCGCTCCGGTCATGGAACTGACGGAGACCATGCGCGTTGCGGCCAGCACGATGATAAAAACCGCCAGACAATAGAGCAGCGCCTCGGGAAACAGGGCCAGCAGCATGCCCGCGGCGGTACCGACGCCTTTGCCGCCGCGAAAGCCGGCAAACACCGTCCAAATATGTCCGACAACCGCAGCGCACCCCGCCACCAGCTGCAGAAGTGGCAGCTGCGCCGACCCTGGCGCCAACAGTTGGGGAAGCCAACAGGTCGCAGCAAATCCCTTGAGCACATCCACCAGCATGACCACAACACCCGGTTTCCATCCCAAAACGCGGAATACGTTGGTCCCGCCGGCATTTCCTGATCCATGTTCGCGTATATCGAGGTTTCGTAACAGCTTTCCGGCGATGATACTGGTTGGAAAGGAACCGATCAAATACGCAATCACAACAATACCTGCAAAGCTGAGCATGGCACTATTACCTTTCTCGACCATCAAACGGCGACGGGTTCGCCGAGGACGGCGATGGCCGCGGCACCCACCCCCGCGTGTAATCCCAGCGCGGGAGAAGCCTCCAGCACCGGAATATCCTGTTGACTGTATTCGGCCGCTATGAAGCGGCGAAATTTCTCGGCTTGCTCCTGTGCCATCATATGCACGATGATGAATTTGGGCCGCATCAGTTGTCGAGCATAGGCCAACGCCAATTCCAGCGTTTTCTCCGCCACCCGTTTTTTTCCGATGACTTTTGCCAACTCGACCGCCTTGCCTTCGGCATCCAAACCGATGACCGGCTTGATCTGCAGGAGCGTGGCCAGAAAGCCTTTGGGCTTGCGCACTCTGCCGCTGCGAATCATGTACTTTAGCGTGGGAATACTGACAAAAATACGAACACTTTGTACGCACGCACCGATTTTATCCTTGAGCTCTGCAAAAGACCATCCTGCTTCAATCAATTGCGCGGCTTCATGTACGATCAACCCCAGGCCGGCGGAAGTGCTCCTGCTGTTAATGACTTCGATATTCATTTTATCGGCATATTCCCGGGCCGCAATTCGGGCGCCGTTGATGGTCCCGCTCAATGCTTCGGAGATATGAATCGAGATCACTGATTCATACTGCTCGACCAGGCGGCTGTAGACCTTTAGAAAGCTTGCCACGGGGGGTTGTGACGTGGTGAGGCGCTGGCTGTCCGTTTCCAGTATCCTGTAAAAATCCTGCGCGCTGATTTCGACGCGATCCTGGTAACTCTTTTCGCCGATTTGAATGACAACCGGGACGACGTGAATATTATATTTGTCAAACAATTCCTGCGGCATGTCACAGGTCGAATCGGTTACCAGCGCAATGCCCTTCCTGGGGGCCTGGTCGAGGGCTTCGTCATGCTGCTTTTGCATATCCTCGATTTTGGTCTGCAACACGGTTCCCATGGTGGCCGCCAGATCGAAGAGGGCCTGCGGTTCATTGGTGTGGATATGGACACGCACTTTGCGCGCATTGCCGACAATGATCAGGGAATCCCCCAACAGACTCAATTTCTGCTGCAATTCCTTTTTATCAATGCCCTCTCCTTGCAGCAGGCATTCGCTACAATATCTGAAGTGGATGACATCATCCACTTTATTAAAATGAAAGTGACGGATTTTATCGAACATGTGGGATTTTGCCCGATAGGCCGCAATTTTGCCCGAATTGATGAAATCGGACAAACCCTCCAGCAAATGCACAAAACCCTGGGCGCCGGCATCCACGACGCCGGCCCTGGAGAGGACTTTCAATTTATTGGGCGTATCCGCCAGCGACTCGCGGGCTCGTCTCAGGGCATCTCCGAAAAGTTCGGTAAAATCTTCCTTGCCAATGGCTTGTTCCTTGAGAGAATCGGCCCAATCCTGCATCACCGTCAGGATGGTTCCCTCGCGCGGATTGGCAAGGGCTTCCCGGGCTCGCTTGGCGGCCAAAGCGACGGCATCCGCAAACTCCTCTGGTGAGAGCCGTTCGCGTCCCCCCGCTCCTTCGGAAAGACCCTGAAAAAATTGCGCCAATATGGCCCCCGAATTGCCGCGCGCGCCGGTTAGCGCGCCATCGGATATACAGGCGCACACATCCGACAGCGTCGAATAGGGACACGCCTGGGCACTTTCGACGATGCTCTGCATGGTCATCGCCATATTGGTGCCCGTATCAGCATCCGCAACAGGAAAAACATTGATGTCGTTGAGCATTTCCTGCATTTCACTGATGCGCCCGGCGGATGCGAGGATGGAGCGTTTCAAGCGCGCGCCATCAATATAGCGTATTTTAATGCGCATGGTTCGTCTGCCCTCTCATGCCTCTTTCCCATAAAGAAACCAAAGCCCGTATCTTATGCAAAGGCTGTGGTTACGATTCCGCCCACCAAAGCGCCTGCCGAGCTGCCGGTCAACAGACTGGCCGGCCGGTCAAAGCGATCTTGATAGCGCGAAAGAAGATTTTGCAACACATCATTGGAGTGGGCCGTCGCCAATATGCCGACGGTACACCCCCCCCCGGCCATGGCGCGCGCCCCGAAGATGCCGCGCTCAGGCCCCCCTGCTCTTAATTCATCCATCAGCCAGGCGGACTCTTCACAAACCGTTGCGCTGGTTTTGATGAAACGTTCATGCGATACGAAGAGCAACTGGCCCGCATCGATCCACAGGGGACTTCCCGCGTCTCCGGCCGCCTCTTTACAGAGCGCGACAAATTCCCGGGCGCGTTCATTGTCTTCTATCATAAATTCTGTGGCGGAACGCGGCATGTATTTTTTTTGCGGGTCTATGTCAATTCCTGCTTGTTCTGTTGAAATGTTTTTTTGCAAAAATTCCTGTCCGGTCATTCGATAAGGCATGCGTTTTTTGTATCGGCTCTGCCAATCCCGGACGGAAATTCCGGTCCATGCCATCGCCGGCCCATTTGCCCCGCCATCAGACCGCAGCATTTCCCCCTGAAGCGCATGCCCGATATGAAGCGCCGTTTGAAACTCCTCCTGCTTTTGCCGGTCAGCCTGTTTTCGTATTCCCAGATCCACGGCGACACATCTGATCCCGTCAGGCAGGGGTATGAATTGGAAAGAATCTTCTCCGGGCGCTTGCACAACGATCAGATTCTCTTTTTGCCCGTGTAAAATGGAAATATATTCTGCGGCATGCGCCGGCCGGTGCATTACTTCCGTTTCACTCGCGGCCGCGAGCGTGGCAATCTGTGCGGTCTCGAGCGGCAGCTTCACCACATCCCGCAGCGCCAGCAGGAGCCCGGTTTGCAGGGCGGCTGAAGACGCGAGTCCGGCGCCTGCAGGAAGTGACGTGCTGATGGCAATATTAAAACCCGTCCAGCCATGTACCGGAGAATGCCCCGTCATGAGCAGGCCCAGAGCACCACAGATATGTCCGCTCCAGCCTTTATCCGCTGCCGTAAAGACATTCTGGAACTTGGCCCAATCGCGTTCTTGTGCGGCGCGCTGGATATCTTCGAGGCGAAATTCAAGCGTGATGACGCGCTCCCTGATCATGTTCAGATTTCGAATCAGGATTCGTTGATCCATGCGCCGTTGCACCGCCACAATGATCCCCTCCGCGACTTGCGTTTGCACAATCGTTCCTCCGCAAGTCACGCAATGGCCGCCTATAATGTCGATACGGCCGGGAACGCGCGCAATTGAGATGCTGCGTTGTGGCGCAAAAAGCCCGCCCAGATTTTTATGAATCTCCTGGATAAACAGTCTCATGTCTGCTGTCATGAAAGCCTCGAGTGCGTAAAGAATTTATTCATCAGATCGTCGTGCCGTCTGCAACCACCGCATCCTTGGTGATGATGACGATTCCTTTGCTGATCCATATACCCTCGTCTTTCCGGGAAGCATCCTGTATTTGTTCGCGATTGATGATCGTGACATTTTTTCCGATGCGTGCATTTTTGTCGACGATGGCCCGTTTGATGCGGCAACCGGCGCCAATACCGACGAATGGCCTGTGCGCCGTTATATCCGACTCGACTTCTTCCATGGTCTGGTAATAATCTGCACCCATGACCAGACAATCCTCGAGGAACCCCCCCCTGTCGATCCGACTGCGGATGCCGATAATCGAGTGTTGAATGTCCGCGCCGGTGATGATGCAGCCATCACAGATCATGGATTGCACAACATGGCAATCACTGATCATGCTCGGGGGTAAAAACCGCGGTCTGGTGTAAACCGGAAAATCAACATCGAAAAAAGTAAAGGTCGGCGCCGGCAGATTCAATAATTGCATATTCGCGTTATAGAAGGACTCTATCGTCCCGATGTCTTCCCAGTATGCTTTGTGCAAATAGGCCTTGATGCGCAGATCATGGACTGCGGAGGGTATGATCTCCTTGCTGAAATCTTTGTACCGGGATTTTTCCTGCAACAGTCGCGTCAAGACTTCCTTCCTGAAAACATAAATGCCCATGGAGGCTATGAACGGCTTGCTCTGCAGCAGGGTCTCGTCCAGACCCAAAATCCCAGGCTGTGCCGCCATTTCCAGCAATTGCGCCTCTTTGGGCTTTTCGCGAAACGCCTGGACATCCCCATGTCGATTGATTTTTAGAATGCCAAAATCCGACGCAGACGCCTGCGAAACGGGGACGACGGAAATGGTCACATCGGCACCGGATTCGCGATGGTAGTGAATGAACGGCCGATAATCCATGCGATAGAGATGATCTCCGGAGAGAATCAAAAACTCATCGATCTTGTGTTCTGCGAAGGTGGCGACATATTGACGAACCGCATCCGCTGTTCCCTGAAACCAGTCCGAGTTCTCATGGGTCTGCTGTGCGGCCAGTATCTCCACAAAACCTTCGCTCAATGGAGAGAAAGAATAGGTGCGGGCAATGTGACGGTTCAGCGAAGCGGAGTTGAATTGGGTCAACACATACATCTTTTGAATGCCCGAATTGATGCAATTGCTGACGGGGATATCGATAAGACGATACTTCCCGGCGAGAGGAACTGCGGGTTTGGCCCGCAGTCTTGTGAGCGGGTATAGTCGCGTACCCCGTCCGCCACCCAATATGATGGCAAGGACTTTTCGCATAACAGGCCCTTTGGTTTCCAAGATGCATGCGCATACCGTGTGGATTTGTGCCAAAATAATTATTTACAATCACAAAGTCAATAACAAGTTATGTCCGTTGCACGCGCGGTACGCGTGGCGCTAAAATCCCACCATTTGCGCCAGCTCGGGAGGAATCGGCATGTTTCTGTCCTGCAGCATGCGCAGGCACGCTCTGGCCGATTCAAGCCGGTTATTCTCGTAGAACAACACGATCAAATTGTAGTAAGCAGAAGCGAAATTGCCGTCGAGCTGGATGGTCTTCTCCCAGGCGTTCGCCGCGTTGTCGATGCAGCCCTTTTTATAGTTCAAAATACCCAGATTGAAATATACATTGGCATAAAACGGATTAATGGTCGCTTCCCGGACGAAAAGGGACTCCGCCGCCGCCAGCTGGTTGTTATCCATGGCGATGAGCCCCAAATTCATATTCGCCATGGGCTCCTCCGGATTCAGGGCCAGGGCCCTGCGAAAATAGTGCGCGGCACGCTCGTGATCACCTTCCAGATAGAGCATGGCGCCGAGGTTGCGCTGCGCCAGCGGGGAATGCGGAGAATGCAAAGCGGCATTGTTCCAGAAGACGAGCCGGTTCTTAAAGTGCGGCACATGACGGATCGTCAGGATGGACATGGTCAAAAGGATGATCACACCCGTCATGATGATCCGCTTCGTGGAGAGGTCGAGCCCTTTGAGCAACCCACTGATGATGAGAAAGATCCCGATGATGGGAAGATAGGTGCGGTGCTCCAAAAAGTTCCCCAAAATATCCGCATTGGGTCTTATAAATGAGGGTATGATGAAGAGTAAAAACCAGACCGCCCCAAAAGCAATCATCATCCAATCCGCGGTTGCCCTCCGCCACCACGCGCCCAGAATCAATAGCGCCATGGCGGCAACACCATAGAGACAGGTCGTATCCAGCATCGTTGGCAATACGGAGAGATTGAACGGGAAAAAAATCTTGCCCAAAAATTGCAATAAAACCGGAAGGCTTATCCAGGTGGAATATATCATTTGCATAAAACTGTATGAGACAGGATGAACCATGGCTGCAGAACGCATGACCAGGTAGAGCAGCGCGACCAGACTCCATCCCAATCCCAACGGCAGCAAGAACGCCTTTGGCTTTTCCGGGCGTACGATTAAATAGAGATACACGATGCACACCACAACAAAGAGCAGGACGGTCTCCTTGGTGAACAGCGCCAGTGCAAAAAAGAACACGTGCAGCGCATAAAAGGACCATCGCGGCCTGCCCAGATAATGGAGCAGCATTAAAAAAGAGAGCAGGACAAACAATGTCAACAGGGAATCGTTTCTCCCGGGAACCCAGGCCACCGCTTGACTCAACACCGGGTGGAGGGTGAAGAGCAGGGCAAAAAATACGGCCATGCCGCGAGCGATTGTCAGCCTGCGCAATACAATAAAGATCAACCAGGCGCAGAGGATATGGATGATGAGATTGGTAGCATGGAAAGGAAAAAGAGACGCCACCCCAAATTGGCCATCGAGGATGAAGGAGGTCGTCAACAGCGGCCGGTAGTAGGCATCGTGATAACCAAAAAATACATCTTCCTTGAACGCGTAGACAATGTTGCTGAAATGGCGCAAGATGTGCTGATTTTTCAGGATGAGTTCGTTGTCATCCAGAAAGGTATAATCATAATAGAGCGTTCTGCCATACAAGAGGAGCGTCGCCAGGATAATGAGCGCCAAAATCAACAGCGGCATCCAATCGCGCCGCCGGGCGCCGGGCTTGGCACTCCTCTCTTTTTTTCGATTTTTCTTCATCCCAAAGACCTCCGTACCTGAACATAAAATTTAACGAATAATTGCAATTTTTGCACCACTTTGCTGCGGCACCCCCCAATGGATAACCGGCAACAGGCCCGCCTTACCCCTGAACACTTCGATCACCGGAAAATGCCAAACCAAGACCAATAATAACAAAACGATAAATTGTTCGCTGCTTGACAGCTTTGCCGCGCGGCAAAAACCGGGAAAACGCGGTTACAAAATCTATAAACTGTTAATAGTTATTAAGTTAAATCACCCCAAAGGGCGGCTGGCCTTTGGGGTTTTGTGCCTTTTGCCGATTTCAGGAAACACCTCCCTCGGGCATGACGACGCACGGCAAACCGGGGCATACTCCTTTGACGCTGTTTCCCGGCTGCCCCACATGCTGCCGCCGTCGCGGCGGGATGAGATGCGACGCTTCAGCCCCTTGCGAAAATTCTCTTTTGTTCAAAAAAAGATTGAAAGATTATTCCCAGTTGGCTATATTAACGTATTGAATAAACAGATGCAACGCCAAAATCCGGGAGATCAAGATGAACCCTGTCCGTCTATCCATGATATTTTATGCGCCAGCACAATTACCCTTTTCCGAAGCGTCGCTGCAAAACATGGTGGCGTCCCTGCAAAACCAGTATAGCCAAAATTTTGAAATTATCTTTGCAGGCGAAAACCCCGCCATGGAAAATTTAGCCCTAAAAAATCAGTTTACCTATGTCCCGGCAAGCCTGGACCATAAGGCCAAAGCCCTCAATGCGGCCTTGCAACACGCCCACGGTGATTACATTCTCTTGTGCAACAATCTGGCCCATGCGCTGGAATTTAAAAGATCGGCCAGCAAATTTTATATCATGGCCATGGATCGGCATCCCGAAACCGCGCTGTTGTACACCGATTATGATCTCATGGACAACGGCGTTCGCAAGGAGCGCAAACTGCTGGAGTGGCACAATGGCCGCCTCACCGACAGCTGGGATATGGGTTACTGTCTCCTCTTCAGCAGGGCCTTTCTGCAATCGGTTGGCAACTGCGACGAGGCTTTCGCCTTCAATCCTGTCTATGATTTGCGCCTCAAGGCGTTTGAGACCGGAAAGATCATGCACATTTCCAACCGCTTCAACGGGGTCCCCTATCTGGCCCATGCCGCGGCAAAAGGGCTGGATGTTTTTGCCTATTTGAAGGCCGGAAAGGAAGTGCAAATCGAAGCGGAAAAAGTGGTCACCGGACACCTGCGGCGCATCAAAGCCTATCTGGCGCCCGGACAGAATTATCACAAGGTCACCTATTCCGCGGAGGAGGAGAAATCCTTCGCAAAATGCATCGCCGCTGTGGTCATTCCCGTTTTTAACCGTCCCGAGTTCATCTGCTCCGCCATCGAATCGGTGCAGGCGCAGACGGTGCAGAACATCGAAATCGTCGTGGCCTGCAATGGCGGCGATGAGGATCCCACGGTTGCCGCCGTGCAGCGCTACCTGCCGGGTGGTGATCGCTACCGGGCCGAAAAACCATCCGTCCGGCTGATGGTCCATGACATGAACGTTCTCGGTCTCTGTTTCAACGATGCCTTGCAGACTTCCAGCGCCAAGTATTATATTCAACTCGATTCCGATGATCTGCTTTTCCCGGATGCGGTGGAGAAAATACTCAAGGTGTACGAAGAAGATGATCAAATCGGCATGGTGATCGGATCCTATCAGGTCTTTGAGAAAACGGCCGCTGGAGAGGTGATCCCGGTTCTCGTTGATGGCAAACCCTTTATCGTCACCCATGATGAATGGAGCGAGGAGAACGGCCGCAACAATCTCTTGCGCATCGGCGGCGCGGGCGCGCCCCGTTCCATCAAAATCAAGGTTCTCGGGGAACTCGG
This sequence comes from bacterium UBA2214, assembly GCA_002327255.1. GTDB lineage: Bacteria > Zhuqueibacterota > Zhuqueibacteria > Residuimicrobiales > Residuimicrobiaceae > UBA2214. Next base: position 56,948 of record DCUM01000063.1, read on the forward strand.
CTGGTTCGGCATGAACGATGCCCCCTACTCGCGTAATTATGGCGAAGATTATGAACTGGTGAACAAATGCGCGGAAAGATACCGCATCGGCCGCGTCTGGGAGCCCATCTACAAGGTAGTCCGGCACGCCGGCGGCACCGATCATATGATCGATCAGGTCACCATTGATGTCAACGATAACGCCAAAGATCATATGCGCCTTTACGCCCTGCGGCGGCGGCAAATCATCAATGGCATCTCCCCAACCGTATAAACAATTCCCAATGGCAGAGGAGTCCTGTGGCAGAACTGAAAAATCTCATGATATCCGTCTCCGGCGTGCGTGGAATCGTCGGGGATGGCTTCACCCCGGATGTCGCGTTGCGATTCGCCCAGGCGTATGGCAGTCACTTCGGGCCGGGACGGATCGTGGTCGGGCGCGATTCGCGCGTGACCGGCGACCTGATCAAATACGCTGTCTGGTCCGGACTCCTGGCGACCGGGTGCGATGTCGTCGATATTGGCATGACGACGACGCCCACCACCGCGATGGCTACGGAAAGAGCGGAAAACAGCGGCGGCATCATCATCACCGCCAGCCACAATCCGCGGGAGTGGAATGCCTTGAAATTGCTCGCGCCGGACGGACTTTTTCTCAATCCCGAGGAAGGCGCCCGCATTCTCGAACGCGTCCGCCAGGAAGATTTCCGCTTCGCGGCCTGGCATGAGGTTGGCACGGTGCGCCCTTATGCCAGGGCTGCCGAGGATCATATCGCCAGCGTCATAAACTTGCCGCTCATCGATGTCACCGCCATCCGCAAGCGGGGTTTCAAAATCGTCGCCGACCCCTGCAACGGCGCCGGCGGCACGATTCTGCCCGAGTTTCTCCAGGAGCTGGGCTGTGAGGTCATCTACCTCAATCTGGAACCCAGCGGCCATTTTCCCCGCAGCCCGGAACCCGTTCCGGAAAATCTCGGGGATCTCTGCGCAGCGGTCGTCAAACACCGCGCGGATCTGGGCATCGCCGTCGATCCGGACGTGGATCGCCTGGCATTGGTCTCCGAGAAAGGCGTCCCTTTGGGTGAGGAGTACACCCTGGCGCTGGCGGTTGAATTTGTCCTCGCGCACACACCCGGCGATGTCGTCGTCAATGCTTCGACTTCCCTGGTCATCGATGACCTTGCACGCCAATACGGCGTCCGCGTGCATCGTACCCCTGTCGGCGAAATTCATGTCGCCAGCAAAGCGCGACAAAGCGGCGCGGTGATAGCCGGCGAAGGGAACGGCGGTGTGATCCTCCCGGCCCTCCATCTCGGCCGCGACGCCATCGCCGGCATTGCCCTGATACTCCAGCATCTGGTGGAAAAATCAAAACCCCTCTCGCAAGTCCATGCCGACCTGCCACAGTACGTAATCGTGAAAGACAAGATCACGCTGCCCTTCGGCGTGGACGCCAGGCGCCTGGTTGCGCGTCTGACCGAAGCGCACCGCTCCGGTCCTATTGATTTGACCGATGGACTCAAGTTGCTGTATGACGCGTCATGGGTGCATATCCGCGCCTCCAATACGGAACCCATCGTTCGCGTCATGGCCGAAGCGCCCAGCGCGGAAGAGGCGCAAAATCGTGTTGCCGCCCTCAAGGCGGAATTCGCTCGATTAACAATGAATTAGTCGTTTATAATAAAGGGCTTGTTATGGCTGATTATGAAAAACTGGGACTGTTTTATCTGGGAAAAACATACGATACCGCCAAAAAACAACTTCTCGATGATCTGCTGCTCTACGATTCCAAAGATCTGGTGACCCATGGCGTCTGCATCGGCATGACGGGCAGTGGCAAAACCGGATTGTGTATCGGTCTGCTGGAAGAAGCCGCCATCGACAATATCCCGGCTTTGATCATCGATCCCAAGGGGGATATGACCAATCTCATGCTCTCGTTTCCGGGCCTCTCCGCGGCCGAATTTGCCCCGTGGATCAATGTGGATGATGCCCGGCAGCAGGGACAGAGTCCGGAGGCCTTCGCAGCCGCACAAGCGGAAATATGGAAAAATGGTCTGGCGCAATGGGGACAAGATGGCGCACGCATTCAAAAATTGCGCGATGCGGCGGATTTTACCATTTTTACCCCGGGCAGCACCTCCGGCGTTCCCGTCTCCATTCTCAACAGTTTCGTGTGTCCCGGGGAAGAAATCGTCCAGGATCGCGAAGCCGTCGGCGATCTGATCTCGACCACCGTAACGGGACTGCTGGGCCTGATCGGCGTAAATGCCGATCCCATCAAAAGCCGTGAACATATCCTGGTTTCCAATATTTTCTATCATTTCTGGCAAAATGGACAGAATCTCGATCTCGCCTTGCTCATCAATGCCATCCAGACGCCGCCTTTCGAACGCGTCGGCGCCTTTGCGGTCGATTCCTTTTACCCGGCCAGGGAGCGTTTTGAACTGGCACTTGCATTCAACAATCTTCTCGCCGCGCCGGGATTCTCCACCTGGCTGACGGGAGAAGCGCTGGACATTGGCACGCTCCTCTATGGAAAAAGCGGCAAACCGCGCATGTCCATCTTTTATATCGCCCATCTCAGCGATTCCGAGCGGATGTTTTTTGTCACCCTGCTTCTCAATCAGATCGTTTCCTGGATGCGCGCCCAACCGGGCACCACCAGTCTGCGCGCGATTTTATATATGGATGAGGTCGCGGGCTATCTGCCTCCCGTGGCCGCGCCGCCATCCAAAAAACCCCTCATGATCATGCTCAAACAAGCCCGTGCGTTTGGCGTCGGCGTGATGCTGGCCACCCAGAATCCCGTCGATCTCGACTACAAGGCGCTCTCCAATACCGGGACCTGGTTCATCGGCCGGCTGCAGACGCAACAGGACATCGACAAGGTGCTCAGCGGCCTGCGCTCCAGCGCCGGAGACCTCGATCCCAACCTGAGCAAATCCATCGCCTCTCTGGGAAAACGCGTTTTTCTCATGAAAAACATCCACGAGAAGGAGCCGGTCATTTTTCAAACCCGCTGGGCCCTCTCCTATCTGCGCGGCCCGTTGACGCTGGCGCAAATCAAGCAATTGACCAAAGCGGCACACGTATCGTCCCCGGCCCAGGCAGGTGAACGGGCCGTGACGGCCCCGGGGCCGCAATTACGGCCGGCCATCCCGCCGCAGATCAAGGAGTTTTTTGCCCCGGTGCGCGGCGCCAAAGCGGCCCAGGCCAGGCTCCTGTACCGGCCGGTCCTCTTTGGCATCGCCGATGTCCATTTCGGCGCCTCAACGAACCGGCGTTATACGCAATGGACACCCGTCCTGGAGGGTGCCGTCCCGGTGGACTGGGACCAGGCACGGGACACCGTTCTCACAGATGCCGATCTGGAGAAAAATCCACTGCAGGGCGCGCACTTTGATAAACTGCCCGCCAGCGCGGCCCGGCCTGAAAGTTACAAGCGTTGGGCCGCGGAGTTTGCCGATGCCCTCTTCAGGAATGCGCAACTGGAATCCTATAAAAGCAGCTCCCTGAAAATAGCCTCCCATCCCGGGGAAAACGAGAGAGACTTTCGTGTCCGCATCTCCCACATTGCCCGGGAAAAAAGAGATGCTGCCGTGGAGACGCTGCGCAAGCGCTATGCGACCAAAGAAGCAACCCTGGAGGATCGCATCCAGCGCGCCCAGCAAAAGCTGCAAAAAGAGAAATCCGATTTCCGTACGCAGAATGTGCAAACAGCGGTTTCCCTCGGCACCACGCTGCTCGGCGCCCTGTTGGGTCGAAAAACCATATCCACCACGACGCTGAATCGGGCGGGAACCGCCATGCGCAGCGGCATGCGTTCGGCCAAGGAGCGCGGCGATATCGGCAGTGCGGAAGAGAGCCTGGATGTCCTGCTGCAGCGGCGCGCCGACTTGCAGACGGAACTGGCGCAGGAAATCGCCCTGATCGAAGAGCAGACCGATCCCATGCAGCAGCGCCTGGAAGTGACGGCGGTGCGCCCGAGGAAAAGTGATATCGATATCCGCTTCACCACCTTGCTGTGGCTTCCTTTCTGGCAAACGGATGGCGGGGATCCGCAACAGGCCTTTGAATGAGTGGATATGGGGCACTTCACGCTCATAGAACATACCGCAGATGCCGGGATTCAGGTGGAGGCCTGTTCGCTTAAGGACCTCTTCCACACCGCCGCCCAGGGCATGATTCATCTTGTCTGTCCGCATGGAAGGACAGCTCAAACTGAAATTCATTCCATCACCGTTTGTGGCGAAGATCCCGCCGAATTATTGGTGAATTGGCTCTCTGAATTGAATTATCTGTTTCAAGTCGAACAATTCCTTTTCGCTGAATTGCATCATTTTGAAATAATCAGTAACCGCTTGTCAACAACCGTGGGGGGAGAGCGCATCGACCCCCTGCGGCATCCACTGCGTGCTGAAATCAAAGGTGTCACCTATCATAAAATGAACGTGGAGCAAATAACCCCGGGGAAATGGCACGCTTTGCTCTATTTTGACCTGTAACCCGAGAGAAGGAACGCTCGACCGTGGGTCAACCGCGTATTCGCCCTGTCGCATTATGCGTGCTGAGCCGCAGCAACCGCATCCTGGTTGAGAAAAGTTACGACCACGTCAAACAACAGATCTTCTTTCGTCCAACCGGTGGTGGTATCGAGTTTGGCGAGCCGGGTGCGAATGCCGCGATACGCGAAGTTGCCGAAGAGCTGGGCATACCCATCGGCCAGCCACATTATCTCGGTACGCTGGAGAATATCTTCGTCTGCCGCGGCAAAGCCGGGCATGAACTGGCGCAAATCTATCATTTGGAATTGTCCGAAAATGACTGGGCAAACCAGGCGACCCTTGTCGTCGTGGAATCTCCCTCGCAAACACATATCCTGGAATGGCATGATCTGGCATTTTTTCATAGGGAGACCACGCCGCTCTATCCCCATGGACTTCTTGACCTTCTCCGCGGCCTGTCCATCCTCTCCTCATAACCGGTGAGGCAACCATGCAAGAAAAGATGCAGCAAATTCATGATTATCTTTTTGAAATACCCCGGACAGGCAAAATGCGCGTCCCGGCTCGTATTTATGCCTCTGCCGGCATGCTCAAAGATATCCTGAACGACAATGCCGCGGAACAAGCCGCTCATGTAGCCTGGCTGCCGGGCATCACAGGCTATTCCTATGCCATGCCGGACATTCACTGGGGTTATGGCTTTCCCATCGGCGGCGTCGCTGCCTTTGATATGGAGGAAGGCATCGTCTCGCCCGGTGGCGTGGGTTACGACATCAACTGCGGCGTCCGTCTACTGAGAACGGATCTCGATTATGACACCGTAAAACCCAGATTGCCGCTCCTCGTGGAGGCCCTGTTTCGCGCAGTCCCGAGCGGGGTTGGTTCCACCGGAGCGATCAAGTTGAGTCTGAATGAAGAAAAACGCGTCCTGCAGCAGGGCGCGACATGGGCAATTGAAAACGGTTTCGGCCGCGGCGAAGACCTTGACAAGATCGAGGAAAACGGCGTCATGTCCTCTGCAGATCCGGAGATGGTGAGCCAGCACGCCCTGGAGCGGGGGCGGGCGCAATTGGGAACATTGGGGTCGGGCAATCATTTCGTCGAAGTGGGCGTCGTCAGGGAGGTTTTTGACGCCGGCGCCGCCGCTGTGCTGGGCTTGCGAAAAAACCAGGTCACGGTCACGATTCACACCGGTTCGCGCGGCCTGGGGCATCAGGTCTGCGATGATGCCATCAAAGTGATGTTGCGCGCGAGTCAAAAATATGGCATCGAACTGCCGGACCGCCAACTCTGCTGTGCCCCGATCCAGTCGCCTGAGGGGAGACAATACCTCGCGGCCATGGCCAGCGCCGTCAATTTCGCCTTTGCCAACCGGCAGATGATCACCCATTGGGTGCACGAGGCCATCCTGCGAACCCTCGGCATCAGCGCCCGGGATCTGAACATGCAAGTGGTCTATGAGGTGGCGCATAATATTGCCAAGATCGAGACCCATACGTTCGCAGGCATAAAGCGGCAGTTATGTGTACACCGTAAAGGCGCCACCCGGGCCTTTGGACCCCATCACCCGGAAATCCCCGCAGCCTATCGCGAGATCGGCCAACCGGTGCTCATTCCCGGCGATATGGGCCGTTATTCCTATGTGCTCACCGGCACGGAGAGAGCCATGCAGGAGACGTTTGGATCGACTTGCCATGGCGCGGGGCGGCTGATGAGTCGCACCCAGGCGATCAAAAAAGGCCGGGGACGCTCCCTGACGCAAGAACTCGCAGCACGCGGCATCATCGTCCGCGCTTCCAGCCGCGCGACTCTGGCGGAAGAAGCCCCGGAAGCCTATAAAGATGTCTCCCAGGTTGTGGACGCTGTTGTCGGCGCAGGCCTTGCGAAGAAGATCGTCAAACTCCATCCCATTGGCGTCGTCAAAGGGTGAGTTGCGTCACGAAACCCATTCCGTCCCATTAAAAATTTGTTGACTTTTTCTCGGCATAATTCTATATTTATATACCATCCTATCAATCAGCCGTGGCCTGGTAATGGCCATTTATATTCATATTGCGGCTTGCGGCCGATTCTTTATAATATCTACGTACTGACAACTGCCGCCCCATGGACGGCCCACAAATCCTCGAAACGCCTTTGGCCTGAACCATATAATCCATATCGTTGCGATAGTGTTTTTCGTCCAATTCACCCGGGTGACCATCTGCGTGCGCACGTGTGTGATTTCATTTCATTTTTAAGGAGTGACCAGGATGGGCTTGCCATCATCATCCTCTTCTTTGCCGATAAAATTGGCACAAATCATCCCTGATTACGATGGGTACGACGACCGCACCCTGCGAAAGCATTCGGACCAGAAAATCCGCCTTTGCATGATCGGCAAAATAGAAAATATACTGCGTCATTTGAGCGGCTTGCCTGCGGCGCCACACGAAGAAGACAAGCGGCGGCTTTCTGATTTGTCACAAAGCACACATCGCAAGCTGATCACCATCAGCGAAAGTCTCAGAGACCCGACCTATGCCGGAAATCCTTTTTTCGCCCTCGACCGGATTCCGGAAAAACGCCTGGAGAACATCTACAACCATGAAGCCAGTATGCTGGCCGGTCTGGGCGGCATTGAAGAAGAGATCGCGGCCATGATGCAACAAAAAATGGAGAAAGTGTTGTTTGAAGATCACTTTCTCCATATCACCGACTTTATCGATAATTTTAATCAGGCGCTCTTTGAACGGGAATCTTTGATACTTGGAGATGCCTTTTGACTTTTTTTCATTACAATCGTCGTGACCCATTAGCCCTTGCGAGCACGAAAGACAGGCGGTAAAAAAGGAATCATCCGAAAAATGCGTACCTGAATGAACCGCCGGGAAAGCGCCGAGGAACGCCAGGGGATTTGGAGAATATAGTTCAATATGAAACTTGATGTATTATCAAACATAATAATCGGTTTGGCAATTCAAATTCATGGACAACTCGGTCCTGGA
>DCUM01000255.1:0-159 GCA_002327255.1 bacterium UBA2214
AGGAAAAGATCGATGAGAATGTGGTGCGATCGATGCGAGGTTGGCCGCATTCGGGTTTCAGCATCGACAATTCGGTACGGATTACAGCAGACGATGCAGAAGGGATGCAGCGGCTGGTTTCATATATTTCACGCGGTCCCTTTTCGCTGGCGCGGATGA
>DCUM01000255.1:164-7064 GCA_002327255.1 bacterium UBA2214
TCGGGCCGGTAAAAGCGAATGCGTGACTCCCGGCAAAATCAAATTACCTATCAGTTTATCAGTCGACCGGCGATGCTCATTCAGGCGATCCTTCGCAATAGCTGCAGCAAACCGGTCACACCGGTAATGGTGATATCCCCGCGCGTTTCTTCGTGGTCTCCGTTATAGACGATGCAGCGGCCATACGGATAGGAGGCGATGACTTTTTCGAGGGACAGCAATCCCTTGAAATAATCAGGCGTCACCGTCTCTCCCGCTTTTATCTCGATGGGTAGAATCTCCTGGGCGATGTTATAGATCACATCGATTTCGTTGCCCGTACTATCGCGGTAGAAATTAAGATTGATGCCCTTGCCTTGATTGAATCGAAATTTGACTAGTTCTGCAATGACCAGATTTTCGAACAGGCTGCCGCGCAGGGGATGGGAATCCACCTGGCCCTCCTTTTCAATTCCAAGCAAATGACAAGCTAAACCGGTGTCGTAGAAATAGAGCTTGGGTGATTTGATCAGCCTCTTGCCGAGATTGCGATGGAATGGCTCCAATAAAAATATCATATAACTCGCTTCGAGCAGGGAAAGCCATTCCCGGGCGGTGGTATGCGAGACTCCGGCATCATTGCCCAGACTGTTCAGATTTAAAAGCTGTCCGGTTCTTCCCGCGCACAGACGCACAAATTTCTGGAACTGGCTCAGATTTTTAATCTGAATCAATTGTCTCAAGTCTCTTTCGATATAGGTTTCAAAGTAATACTGCAGTGCTTGACTCGGCTCCAGATTCTGGTCATAAATCCGGGGGAAAAAACCTTTAAAAAGCAACTGGTTGATGGATGAAATATCATAGTTGTTTTTCACTTCCGTGAAGCTGAACGGGAGAAGTTTTAATAATGCCGTTCGGCCAGCAAGAGACTGGCTGACCCGGTTTAGAACCTCGAATTGCTGGCTTCCGGTCAGAACGAACAGATTGTTGACCCTCTTTTCGTCGACGATGCCCTGAATATAAGAAAGCAGTTCTGGCACATGCTGGATTTCATCCAATATGGCACCATCAGGTATGCGGCGCAAGAATCCGCGGGGATCCGAGCGGGCAAATTCCCGTTGGTCCAGTAATTCCAGATTGATATAGGCTTTCTCTTTAAAAACCTGGCAAACCAGAGTCGTTTTACCCGACTGTCTGGGGCCGGTGAGGGTAATGACGGGATAGTGCGATGCCAACGTCCGCAAATGAGAGGAAATTTCACGCACGACCATGCCAGACTCCTGCAAGTATACTTACATTCTGCGGGGTTATGATAACAAGTTACAGGCTATTTTTGTAAATTGCAAGCCATACTTGCAATTTACAAAAATATTCTCAGTCAAAGAATCTGTGCTTCCACGCCTGTGACTGCAAAGTCTGAATCGGTTTGCCGGTGGCGCGCTAGCTTGCCTACCCTTACGCAATTCTCTTGATATTCAGGATTGGATTTGCTAATACACCAGAAACCGGGGATCGAGGCGAACGCCCGGAAGGCTGCCACGGCATCCCCTACACCCGACTGGGCGCGGAAGGCGACCCACGCGCCTGGTAGAAGGCCGCTGAACTGAACGGGTGCGCTGCCCGGATTTTTTATTCGGATCACCAGGGTGGATAACTTCAGGATCACCTGAGCACCACGAGTTTGCTGACGCCGTACATCTGATATCAGGGAATAGGTAAAATGCGGATTCGCGATTTGGATGGATCAATGGTAACCAGAGCGCCTCGTTCCAAATCCGGTGAGTACTCTTTTATGACTGAAATCAAACGATCCTTGGCGGACGCAGGCAGGATGTCCTGAATTCTATTTTGGATGACGCTTGGACCGGCGTCGTGAGTCAATGCAAGCAAGATGCCAAAATCAAGATCGTGAGTAAAGACGATGCAATGATTCGCCCGAGCCTAATCCATCAGAACACGGTCGGAGGCTGCTGGCTCCCCCACTTCACTCCAATGGACAGCGCTCCATCCTTCATTTTTGAATACACTAACCCAGTCAGGGAGTAAATTCATATCAAGTAAAAATTTCATCCAGTCACCATCAGCGCTTCAATTTCTCCCGCACGCCAGGCGGCATATGATAGCGCCTCAGCAATGTCCTCTTTTTCCAGCAGAGGGTAGGCTTTTAGAATAGTGAGCGTATCATGACCGGCGGCGATAAGGCCGATGATGGCGCCAACCGTTATCCTCATTCCCCGGATGCATGGCTTCCCACCCATCACGTTCGGATCAAAAGTAATTCGGGTAAGTTTATTCACTATTTGCTCTGCAATACAATTTCAATTTGTTCAAATAAAGGAAAGATTATCTATGGTAATATAGTTACTAGGAGTCTGTCGGATTTAAATTGTAACTTATTGATTTTATTGCTTTGCCAGCTTGAGGGCCCGTTTTTTAAGTAATTATAAATCAATAGCTTAATTTTTTATATAGCTCAAATCCGACAAACTCCTAGTCGATGAATAAAGCAAGGAAAAAACATGATATGGAATGTAATAGTAAGTAATGAAATGAAATGACAAAAACATTTATACAAGACTTTCCTGAATCAGTGCCGCCCAGCTCATGCGCCGCGGCACAATGAACGCTGCATCGCCAGCATCTTTTCCATCACGCATAATCCCATGAATGACCGGCGCGGTTTTCTTGCGAGTAATCAGGAATTTTCAGCCCCATTCGTCACCGCAGGATTTTCGGGCAGAGGCCCGAAGCTATGGTTCCGCCCAGGGCATCCCTGCCCTGGGCGATCAGGCCGCACGCGGAACTGGTGTGCCCATAAAAAAATCCCGGCGCAGTACTGCACGCCGGGATTTTACTTTTTCACAGAGCCGGTTTCAGATGAGTCTCTCTGAAACCGATTTGGCCTGCATGAACAAACCGAGATAATCCATGCCGCCCGCCTTGGAGTCGGTGCCGCTCATGTTGAAACCGCCGAAGGGATGCACCCCCACCATGGCGCCGGTGCACTTGCGGTTGATGTATAAATTGCCGACGTGGACCCTCTTTTTCGCTTCCTCGATCTTGTAGCGGTTGTTGGTCCACACCGCAGCGGTGAGACCGAATTCGGTCGCGTTGGCCAGTTCCAGTGCTTGCTGAAAATTTTTAGCCTTGATGACCGCCAGAACCGGTCCAAATATTTCTTCCTGATCCAGCGGCGTGCCGGGTTTGATGTCCGCAAAGATGGTCGGCTGAATATAATAGCCGTCGCCGGGCGCTTTTGCGCCGCCGCACATCAGCCGGCCGTCTTTCTTGCCCATTTCGATATAGCTGAGGATTTTCTCTTCGGAGCCCTGATTGGCCACCGGCCCCATATAGGTGGTGGGCAGTTCGGGCGCTCCCACCGTCAGTTTTTTCGTCTTCTCCACGATCATGGCGATGAACGGCTCATAGATATCTTCGACCAGAATCAGGCGCGAGCACGCCGAACACTTTTGTCCCTGAAATCCAAAGGCGGACGCGACAACCGCTGTGGCGGCTTCTTCGAGGTTCGTTTCGCTGTCCACCACGATGGTATCCTTGCCACCCATCTCCGCGATGACGCGTTTGATCCAGATCTGTCCGGGCGAGAGCTGCGCCGCGAGCTGGTTGATGTGCAGGCCCACTTCCTTGGAGCCGGTGAAGGAGATGAAGCGCGTCTTGGGATGGGCGACGATATGGTCGCCGATTTCGGCGCCGCTGCCCGGAATGAAATTGAGCACGCCGGGGGGCAGACCGGCCTCCTTCATGATCTCCACCAGCAGATAACCGATGCAGGGTGTATCCGAAGCCGGCTTGAGCAGCACGGTGTTGCCGGTGACGATGGCGGCGCTGGCCATGCCGGTGAGGATAGCCATGGGGAAATTCCACGGCGGTATCACCGCGCCGACGCCGAGCGGTATATAAGAGAGTTCGGGAAATTCGTTGGGGAAGGGCACGGTGCCCTTGATCTCGCTCCAGCGCAGCATTTCGCGGGCGTAGAAATCGAGGAAATCGATGGCTTCGGCCATATCCGCTTCCGCCTCATTCCAGCTCTTGCCGATCTCGGTGATCATCCAGGCGTTGACCTCAAAGCGGCGGCGGCGCATGATCTGGGCGGCCTTTAACAGCACGATGGCGCGTTCCCTGGGCGATACCAGACGCCACTTTTCAAAGGCGCGCAGAGCCGCATCCATGGCCAAATCGACTTCGGCCTGGCCGGCCTTGTGAAAAGTGCCCACCAACTGGCTGGTGTGGGAAGGATTGTACGATTTGATAAACTTGCCGGTCGTGACGTCTTTGCCATCGATGTACAGGGGATAGACGCGACTGGATTGGCTGGCCACCAGTTTGAGTGCTTCCTCCTGTTTCTGGCGATTTTCGGGTTTGGAGAAATCGGTGTAGGCTTCATTGCGGAAATCATGCAGCATAAAACGCCTCCTGATTAAAAAAGAGATGGTTTGCGTGGCCCGAAGACCCCGCTTTTTCGCGCTTTATTTTAGGTTTTTAAAGCCAGAAAGTCAAGGCAAATCTGATGGCGCGCCCTGGCGCTTAGAGGTGGGAAAGGGGGTATGCGGGCACCATGGTTTTACCGTGAAACCGGCGCCATGGCGCCGCACGCCCTGAAGGTGTTCAACTTCATCCGGCTATGGGTGCCACTATGGGGTGAAAGGTGTCGTCAAGCAGGTGTGCCCCACCACAAGCAGGTGGCGCCGGCCTTTTTTGCAGACATCCGGCGGGGATTTTACCATCAGGCTGGCGGCTCTACGTAACCGTCCATTTCGAAATAAAAGGCCTGAAGGGCGATCCGGATCAGTGCGGTGACAAGATCGTCTTCGATCTCCTGCGCCATGCGCTGCAAAAGCCTGTCCCCGGTGTCGGCGATGGCATAGAGCACCATCAGGCCCAGGGCCAGCCGCAGCGGCAGCAGCGGTATGATTTGCTGCAGGGAACTCCCGGTGATGCGCTCCCGGGTCAGCCCGAATCGTTCCGCGAATTCCTTGAGGTGCTCCAGCTGCATGGCCAGAATCAGCCTGGCGAGTTCACTCCAGTTCGACTCTTCCAACAATTTCAGACTTTCCAGACCAAAGCGGGCGTCTTTTTCGCTGGCGGCGAAATCCTGAAGTATCTTTTTGAGCGCCACGGCAGCGCCCGGAAATTCAGGTTTTTGTCCGGGCGAGAGCATCTCCGTCAGCCTGGCGGCGCGTTCGCGTCTTTTCTCGGGTGTGCCGGCGGTGTAGAGTTCGTAAACCGGGATGTTGATGGAAAACCAGCGGTTGCGCGGATTTTTGGCGCCCTGGCGCAGCGATTCCTCGACATCCAGATAGATTTGTTCCAGATCGTTATATTGATAGCGTTCCAGCACCTGCTGCAAAACCAGATCGACGGGATCGTCCTCATCCCAGTCGCCCTCGGCCTGGAAATAGTCGCCGAGAAAACGCTGGCACGTTTCGATGCGGCCGCAGAGATAGGCGCTGGCGGCGGCCAGAAGCCGGCCATCGTCTCCCAATTGGGCCGGATGGGTCTGCTGGAAAAACGCCAGTGCAGTGCGTTCCTGTCCCAGCAGGAGGGCTGCTTCGCCGCGCGCCACGGGCGTTAAGGCTTTGCCGGCCTCGATGAGGCGATTGTAAAGCTCCGCAGCTGCGGAGAAATCCTCCAGACCCAGCAGGCAGCGCCCCTTGAGCAGCAGCCACGCTTCCGCGCCGGGCTGTTCCGCGATGAGGGCATCGAGCAGCACCAGGGCTTGTGCGTACTGTTTGTCGACCAATAATCGAAAGATTTCAATGGTTTCTTCTTGCTGTTTCATGGATGAATTTCCTTTGTGGCCATATAGTCGTAGACCAGCCGCGACAGGCGCGCGATGACCGCCGCGCTCTTGTCACGATCGGGTTCGCCGCGGGAGAGCACCACCAGGACGTAACGCCGGCCATCGGGCAGAAAGAGGATGCCGGCATCGTGGCAGATCCGGGTGATGGAACCGCTCTTGCTCGCCACTTTCACAGCGGCGGGCAGCTGCGCGGGCAGGCCATCGCGGTACTTTTGCTGCAGCATGATTCCTATCATCTCCTCGCAGGCTGCGGCGTCCACAACGCGATGCTGCGCGATGGCTTCCAGCAAGATCGATAAATCCCGGGCTGTGGCCGTGTTGTTGAGGCCTTTTTCATAGGCCCAGGGGTCTTCGACGCCGCGCAGCACCTGCATTTTGTCGGCACCCAGTGCGCGCACGCTCTTCTGGACGCTGGCCGCGCCGACGTGATCGATGAGGAGGTTGGTGGCCAGGTTGCTGCTCACGGTGATCATGTGCAAGACGAGTTCGCGGATGGGCATCTTTTGCCCCAGGCGTCCTGCGGTCGCGTCCCAGCTTGCCTCGGGCAGATCGATGGCATAGGGCTGGCCGTCGACAATGCTGGCGAAGCGGTTGTGCACCTGCAGCGAATCGTCGATGCGAAAATGGCCGAGATGGGCCTGGCGGAAGACCTCGATCATCACCGCCACCTTCATGGTGGAGGCGGCGTGCATCAGTGTATCCGCGTCGAGATACAGGGAATCGCCGCCGTCGAGGTCGCGAAAAGCGACGGCGAACCGGGCGCTCTCCGCCGCGGTGATCGCCAGGATATCCTGTTTGAGTTGCGACAGGGTTTTGTTCTTCGCCATGCTATAGTCCCGGGTGATAGGGAAGGCATACATCAACAGTATTGCCAACACAACTCGTGAAAGGAGTATCATTAAAAGTCCTTTTTATCCATCCAGTTTGGCAAATATTTCTTCGTGTTGCGGAAAGCGTCCGCTGGCTTTTTTCGAAAAGAGCAGCTCGCCGTCGCGGCGCACTTCAAAGACGCCGCCGCCGGAGGGAATCAGTTCCACAGACACCTGATATTTTTTTTTCAGCGCATCGGCCAACCTGGCCGCTTCGGGATCGTAGTGTCA
>DCUM01000255.1:7070-16153 GCA_002327255.1 bacterium UBA2214
AACGCCTGCAGTTCAGCCGGGATGAAGCGGCCGTCGTGGCGGATCAATTGATCATCGAAATAGATGTCCCCGCCCCCATACTCCGGCGTCTGGATGCCGACCAGATCCCAATGAATCTGGGAGCGGTTGCCGTTGGGGGTGTTGTCGAGGCAGCTGCCGGGCGTGAGGTGAAACGAACCGGCGATTTTTTCGTCGAAGAGGATGTCGAGCATGGGGCGCGTGATATGGGGATTGACCCCCAGGGCGAATTCGCCGAGATAGCGGGCGCCCTCGTCCGAGTCGAGTATCCGGTTGAGTGCGTCGCTCTTGTCCGATCGGGCCGAGATGATTTTGCCATCCCTGAATTCCAGTTCGACGCCTTCATGAACCACGCCGAGGTAGATGGTGCGGGCGCTGAAGCGAACCCGTCCCTGTGCCGAAGTCCTGAGCGGTGCGCTATAGACTTCGCCGTCGGGCAGATTGTATTCGCCGGCGCAGGCGATGGCGGGCATGCCCTGGATGGAAAAATGCAGATCGGTGCCGGGCCCGGTGATGCGGACGCGATCCGTATGCTGCATGCGCGCCACGAGATGCTTCATGGCGCGGGCCATCTTGCCGTAATCGAGCGTGCAGACGCGAAAGTAGAAATCCTCGAACGCCTCGGTGCTCATCTGCGCCAGTTGCGCCATGGCCGCATGGGGCCAGCGCAGCACCACCCAGCGCGTCCGGGGAATGCGAAGGGCCTGATGCACCGGCTGCCACCACAGCGCACGGTAGAGCCGCATCTGTTCGTCGGCCACGTCGGAAAATTCGCTGACGTTGTGACTGCCGCGCAGTCCGATGTACGCCTGCATCTCCGCCAGTTGCGCCGCTTCCCAGGCGCCCATCTTTTCCAGGGCGCCGGCATCGCTGCGGTGGTAAATCTCGCGCTGGATGCGGTTGCTTTTTAAATTGACAAAAGGGCTGGCGCCCGCCGTGCGAATCTGGCGGATGAGCGCGATGACCATCTCTTCGGGTACATCGGTGACTTCGAGATAGACGTTCTCCCCCGGCTGCAGCCTGAGGGAATGGGTCGTGATGAGGCGGGCGATTTTATCGAGACGCGGGTCGTGCATGGCTCTACTTTCAAAAATTGTGTCAAGACCTGTTAATATAGGAAAATCGCGTCACAGAGTCAACACCTCTTGCGTCACCNNGCCTTTTATAACAGCTTCCCCCTCCTCTTGAGTGAGGGTATCCCAAATCCATTACTTTTATCTTGCTATTTGGGCGTTTCTTTAATATTTTAAAATACCTGCGTTGTGGTTTGCTGAATTTATTACAGGCGGGGTGGTGATGCGTAAAGAATGTCCTTCATGCGCGGTGGAAATCCGTGGCGATGCCGAGCGCTGTCCGATCTGCGGCTATGAATTTCCACGCTCCCGGTTGCCGCTCAGGATCACCGCATTCATATTATTGCTGCTTTTTTTATGGCCGTTGCTTCACATGGTTCGTCATTTTTTCCGCTGACCCCCAAAAGGAATTGATCATGTCCCACTGGTACCAGACGCTCTTCACCAATTACGCCCGCACCTACGACAACGAGCGCTTCACCCAGGGCACGCTGCAGGAGGTGGAATTCATCGAAAAGATGATTGCAGGCGATCGCACGCGCACCATCCTGGATATCGGCTGCGGCACCGGCCGCCACGCCATCGAGTTCGCCCGGCGCGGTTACACCGTGACCGGCATCGATCTCTCGCCTTCCCAGATTCAGCGCGCCCGGGAAAAGGCCGATGAAGCGGGCGTCCAGGTCGATTTCGCCGTCGCCGATGCCCGGCATTTGCAGTATGATGAAGCGTTCGATGTGGCGATCATGCTCTGCGAGGGGGGCTTTTCGCTGATGGAGACCGACGAGATGAACTTTGCCATCCTCACCAACGCCGTGATGGCCCTCAAACCCAGGGGAGTTTTCATCTTCACCACCCTGAACGCCCTGTACCCCCTGACCCACTCGACCGAGCAGTTCATGGCCGAGAATATCGTGGAAGGGCAGAGCAGCGGGCATCATTTCGATTTTATGACGTTTCGCGATCACTCAGCCTTCTCCTGCGCCGACGACGATGGCCAGATGCGCACCATGGCGTGTAACGAGCGCTATTATGCACCGTCCGAGATCACCTGGATGCTCAAGACGTTGCAATGCCGCAATATCCGCATCTGGGGATGCGATTGCGGCGATTTTCAGGAGAACAAGCCCCTGACCGGCGATCATTTCGAGATGCTCGTGCTGGCGGAAAAGGGCTGGTAATGCTATCTGACCTGAATTATTCATAAACTACATGAGTCCACTCTATTAAGTTACCCGTGAATTTATGCAAGAGGCTAAATGGAGAATAGTATGTTTAAAAAAATCGCGCTTCTCTTGTTGACAGCCACCGCCGTCTTTGCGGCGGATATCAAGACGCAAATCGTCGAGGTCGTTGTCTATCCCCGGGTGGCCATGGTGCAGCGCCAGGCCACGGTGCGTCTGCAACAGGGACTCAACGAGGTGACGATCCCCGGTCTGCCCGCCCTGCTGCAGGATGAATCGGTCTATGCCAAACTGGATGGCGCGGACGGCGTGCAACTGGAGGATGTCATCGTGGAGCGCTGGTTCCTCGAAAAGCCGGAAGAGGGCCAGGTGCGCAAGCTGTCGGATGAGATCGCCGATCTCGAAAAACAGAACAAGCTGCTGGAAGGGGAACGAAAATCGCTGGGCGCTCAGGAGACCTTTCTCACCTCGATTCAATCGACGCAGAGCACCCAGGCGGGACAGCAGGTCGCTTCCGGCAGACCCAATACCGGCGCCTGGGCATCCAGCATGGCGTACATCGGAGAGAATCTGGGCAAGATCTATGAGCAGATCATCGAAATTGACATAAAACACAACGAGACCAAGGCAAAAATCGAAGTATTGAAAAAGCAGATGAACGAGATGCAGTCGGCCAAACCGCGCGAAGAAAAATCGATCGCACTCTCCCTGCGGGCGCCGAAAGCCGTAACCGTGCAATTGACCGTCTCCTATCTCATCGGTGATGTCAGTTGGTCGCCCTCCTATGAAATCCGGGCCACGCCGCAGTCGGGCCAGGTGGAGGTGGTTTACAGCGCTCATGTCCGGCAAAAGACGGGCGAGGAGTGGGAAAACGTCGATCTGATCCTCTCGACTGCTGCGCCACAGCGCAGCGCCACGGCGCCCGAGCTGCGGCCGTGGGATGTGCGCTTGTGGGAGGAGCGGCCGGTCACTGCCTACAAGCTGTCGCGCAAAACGGCGGAGATGGCCCTGCAACAAGATGCTACGGGTGTCCTGGACATGGCCGTCGCGGCGGCGCCGCCGCCCACGGTGCTGGCGCATAAATCCATTTCCGCACAATTTGCCGTCAGCGGCAAGCGCGATGTCTACAGCGGTGAAGAAGCGGCCAAGGTGCTGATCACGCGCGAGACCTTCTCCGCCGAGATGGCTTATGTGACCATACCCAAATTGAGTCCGTTTGTCTACCTGCAGGGCAAACTGACCAACAGCAGCGCCTATCCGCTGTTGCCAGGTGTGGCGCTGGTCTATGTGGACGGCGATTTTGTCGGACGCAGCGAATTTGCCGCTCTGGCGCCGGGCGAAAAAGTGGATTTGTCGCTTGGCATCGATGAAGGCATGAAAGTGAAACACGAGCTGGTCAAAAAATTTGACAGCACCGCCGGCATGTTGAACAAGAAGCACGAAGTGGAATACGATTACCGCATCACGGTGGAAAATTACAAGACGCAGGCGGTGCGGTTGACGCTGATGGATCAATTGCCGCGCTCGCTGCAGGAAGAGCTCAAAATCGAAGATATTAAACTGGTGCCGCAGCCGCAGGAATGGAACCGCGAGAATCAAAAGCTCGAGTGGACGCTGGAACTGAAGCCCAGGGAGAAGAAAGAGCTGACCATTCATTTCAAGGCGAGCTATCCGCGCGGCCGCCAGGTGGCGGGGCTGGATTAAGCAACTTGCGGTTGGGTGTCCGCCCACCTGCATCGCCGGGCTGGCGCGCCTGGAATCCCCGCGAGCGCAAAGTGTCCGCCCAAAACCAGACCACGGAATACACAGTCGACACGTAAAAGCGCGCGACAGTGGGCTCCACCTGCTCCTGGTGGGGTCCACCTCTCTTACACGGCTGTTGGTCTCTGCGCCTGCGGGAGGCAATTCAGGAATCGCAGGGTGGGCGTCAGCCCACCTACATCGCCGGGCTGGCGCCCGGCGCACCCGGGGGGGCAGGGTGGACCCTGGCCCACCGTTTGATCATTTCGTGCGTTGCAGCAGGATCATGGTGATATCGTCATGGGTGGGCGAATCGCCGACGAACGTCTGCAGACGCCGGATCAGTTTTTCACCCAGCAACTTGGCATCTGCAATTTTATAGCGTTCCAGATCGGCGCGCAGGCGTTCTTCGCCATAGAACGCACCTTCCCAGTCGCGCGCATCCACCAATCCATCCGAATAGAATAACAGCATGTCGCCGGGCGCCAGGTCGATGCTATCGGCGGCGAATTCGATGCCTGCCTGGATACCCAACGCGGGGTTCCCTTTGCGCCACTCTTCGATGATGCCGGATTTGATCAGAAAAGGCGGCTGATGTCCGGCATTGACAAACCGCACTTTGTCCGAATCGGGGGATATTTCGATATAGATCAGGGAAGCGAAGCGGTTGGCCAGTGTATCGCGTACATAAATCTGATTGGTTTTGAACGCCAGTTTCGCCAGGTTCGGGGTGTCGGGGGCCAGTGCGCGCAGCGTTGCCTGCAATTTTGCCATCAGGAGGGCGGCCCCCAGCCCCTTGTCGGCGATGTCGCCGATGGCGAGACCGTGGCGTTTGTCGCTGAGCGGCAAATAGTCGAGCAAATCACCGCCGACATCGTTGGCGGGATGGTAGTAGAGCCAAACGGACCATCCGGGGATTTGCGGCGGATTTTCCGGGATGAGGGCTTTTTGCACCACGCGGCCGGCCTGCAATTCGCTGCGGGCGAGCATTTTGTCTTTCACTTCCATCATCAGCAGCAGAAGCAGCACAACGATCACCGCGCCGCCGGTCTCCGTCGATGTCTGCAGTCGCTGAGCATGCATCTCGCAGCGCGGCAGACCGAGCAGGACGAGGGTGACCAGGAGCAGAATGCGCCGGAACGAACTCATGTGCAGCAATAAACTCTTGAAGAGCCACCAGGTCGTCAAAAAGAATCCCTTGACGGCCGATGCCGTGCGCAGTCTGGCGTGCTGCTCTTCGCTCAGATAGAACTCTTTCAGTTCGCCATATTCGCGCCGCATCTGGGTAAAGTGACCGCCGCGGCGCAGATCATCGCGGATCACCCGTCCCAGGGGCTGTTGTTCTGTGTGTTGGGAAGTCAAAGTTCACCTCGAGTTTGCCTCTTTCATACGTTAAAAAGTTCAAAAAGTAACAGCCGGGATGGCTGTCTGCATGGATTTGTCAAAAAATCGCATTGATTTCAAATATAAAGCCCCTCCGGGCGACCCCGGGATCTAGGAATTCGACCCCGGGGTCTATGATTTTTCAGGATTGCAGCAAAGAGCACGGATAACCAGGCCATTTTAATGGCGCTCATCTTTCATTTCAGTTGCCTTTTTGCGGTGAATCTCGTAAGTTATGCAAATTTATCAGGAGGATAAGAATGTCCATGTCCAGAAAAGAATTTTTGAGAACGACCGGCAAAACGGTTCTCGCCGCGGGTGCCGCTTCCGCCGCGTCGCCGCTGCTGGTGCAGTGCGCGAAAAAGGGTAAATCCAGCGGTGGCTTTAATATGGAAATCAAGACCAAACGGCTCGATTTGCGTCATGCCTGGACCATTGCCCGCAATACCAGCACCTACAAAGAATACGCTTTCGTCCAGTTGAAAAAGGATGGCGTTTGCGGCTGGGGTGAGGCCGCCCACAATGTCCGCTACGGCGAATCTCTGGAGTCCATAGTCGAGACCCTGGAAAAAGCACGCCCCATACTGGCGGCCTGCGATCCGTGGAAATTCGTAGATGTCAACGAGGCCGTCCAGGCGGTGTGTGAGGGGCAAACCGCGGCCAAGGCGGCCATTGATATCGCCTTGATGGATTGGATCAGCAAGTCTCTGGGAATTCCGCTCTACCAGATGTGGGGTCTGGATCCCGCCAAGGCGCCGCAGACCACTTTTTCAATCGGCATCGACACCATGGATATGGTCCGGCAGAAGGTGGAGGAAGCCGCGCCCTATCCGCTGCTCAAGATCAAGATGGGCAAGGACAATGATGAAGAAATCCTCGCCGCGGTGCGTAGCGTGACGAACAAGACGCTGCGCGTCGATGCCAACGAGGGCTGGAAAGAGAAGGAACTCGCCCTGCGCAAGGTCGAATGGCTGGCGCAGAACGGCGTCGATATTGTTGAACAGCCCATGCCGGTGGAGATGATGGAAGAGACCGCCTGGGTGAAAGCGCGCGCCCCGATTCCCATCATCGCCGATGAGTCGGTCAAGACCAGCGGCGACATCCCCAAGCTGGCGGAAGCCTTTGACGGGATCAATATCAAGGTCGATAAAGCGGGCGGCTTGCAGGAATCCTTGCGCATGATCTGGATGGCGCGTTCCCTGGGTATGAAGATCATGCTGGGCTGCATGGTCTCCAGCTCGCTCTCCATCACCGCGGCGGCGCATCTTTCGCCCCTGACGGATTATCCGGACCTCGACGGCCATCTGCTGCTCGCCAGCGACCCTTTCAAGGGCGTCCAGGTCAAGGATGGCTGGCTGATCCTGCCGGACAAGCCGGGACTGGGTGTGGAGGGCGCGTTTTAGTCAGCGAATTCCGCCGGTAACTTTGCCGTGGCGTCATGCGAATGATGGCCTGCTCATTGACGCCAACCCATACCCCTCTGCTGCAAACCCCTCGCCGCGCCTGACGCGGTTTTCGCCAGGCCGGCGGTGAAATAGTTGTGCATGCCCCGCAAGGGGCATTTTTATGTTGCAGAAGGTGAATCTTTTGATTATTTTCTCGAGACAGGATATTCAAGGGAGCGCATGTGAAACTCGTACTCTTTGACATTGATGGCACCCTGCTTCTCTCCGGCGGCGCCGGTGTCCGTGCCATGACCCGGGCCTTTGATCAGCTCTTTGAGATCGCCGATGCCTTCACCGGTGTGCAGCTGGCGGGCCGAACCGATACCTCCATTCTCAAGGATGCCCTGCGCCTCCATGGTCTGCCCTATTCCCATGAAGTGCTGGAGGAATTCCAGTCGCTCTATTTCGAATATTTGCACCAGGAGATGCCCCTGCCGGGCTCCGGCAAACGCATCATGCCCGGTGTTCTCGAGATACTGGAGGCGTTGTCGGCGCTTCCGGACGTCTATCTCGGTCTTTTGACCGGCAACTGGCGGACCAGCGGCTATATCAAGCTGGCGGATTTCGCTCTGGATCATTTTTTTGCATTCGGGGCTTTTTCAGACGATTCGGAAGTCCGCAAGGAACTCCTGCCCTTCGCCATTCAACGCTTCAAGCGGCTTCACGATCTGGAGCCGCGGCCGGAGGAGGTCTTTGTGGTCGGCGATACACCCTCCGATATTCTCTGCGCGCATCCCCACGGCGCCAAGGCAGTGGCTGTCGCCGCTGCGCATCATTCCGCAGCAGATTTGGCGCCTTACAATCCGGATTTTCTCCTGCCGAATTTGACCGATTACAAAAAAGTGTTGGAAATTTTGGGATAAAAATACGCCCCGGAGGTCATATGGAGTTAAAGCTCATTCCCATCAAAAATCCCGATGCCCTCAATTTTATTCTTGGCCAGACGCATTTCATCAAAACCGTGGATGATGTTCATGAAGCCCTGGTGGCGGCGGTGCCGGGCATCCGGTTTGGTTTGGCCTTTTGCGAGGCTTCCGGGCCGCGGCTGGTGCGTCTCACCGGCACCGATCCCCAATTGATCGAACTGGCGCGCGACAACGCCCTGGCTCTCGGTGCCGGCCACGCCTTCATCCTCTTCCTCGGCAATGCCTATCCCATCAACGTCCTGCGGGTTTTGCGCGATGTGCCCGAGATCGTCGGCTTTTTCTGCGCCTCCGCCAATGCGGTGCAGGCGGTGGTCGTTGAAAGCGAGCAGGGCCGGGGCATCCTCGGCGTCATCGATGGGCAGCCGCCCCTCGGAATTGAAACCGAAGCGGATGTCAGCGCACGGCGTTCGTTTCTGCAAAAAATCGGTTACCGGGTGGGATGAAAAACACGTCCTGTGGCTTGCAGGGGGCAGCCGCTGTGTACGGAAGGTTTTGCATTTTTTAATGGAAGCCCAATGCGGTGCACACCATGAGGGTCGTTCGGGGAAAGGGATGCATCGACCCGTTTTGAACGTCAGCTTGTAGAAAATGAGGTATCATTCAGGTAATATACTTGATTCATTGGTGATTTTTTCAATGCCTTGCTCGACAGCCGCCATTTCTATCACCCCTTGAAACGGCGCGGAGTGAGGCATTTTTTTGCTGATTTATTTTCAAGACAGCCCTTTGGCGACAGATCAGTGTACAGGGCCGTTATATGAGCGCGATTTTCCCTTCAAGAAAACGATCAAAATATCTCCATTTTACACAACCACAATGTGATCAATCGCTTTTCTACCGGTCATGGTGATGCGCTATTCGGTGTATGCATCGTTTTGGCATAGTAATTGCAAAGTAACTGTCAGAGGAGTGCGGGAAAACAGGCAAGAGACATTTTATGTATAAGTAATTAAAAAATAACAGTAAATTGTCAGCGGTGGCAGGGTGATCACCGTCGCATTGTAACATTTATTTTACAGATGTCACTTTTTTTTGATGAATCAGGGCATATCGCGACATTTAGGGCAAATAGCAAATTATTATCATCGCTGCAAGACAGGAGTTGCTTATGAAATCGATGCAAAAGTCTCAACTGCAAAGTGCAAATTTATTTGCAGCCGGCAAGGCCGTTGTGCTTGTGGCAACGATTTTGATGGTCATGGCCTTTCATGGGGAGGTCCAGGCGCAGCTGCGGGTGAGAAACAGTGCGAACGCGACCCTCATGCAAATCGCGCAAAATGGAAACGTCGGTATTGGCACGACCTCACCAGCCACCAA
>DCUM01000066.1:0-20655 GCA_002327255.1 bacterium UBA2214
GCCGGTTCTCTGTCAGGGGTTCAGGGTATCATTTTCAGACGGTCGGCGCTTTTTGTCCCAGCTCCCAGGTCTTGGCGTATTTGGCCGCCACGTAATGGGCCGAGAGCAGGCAGAGCATCAACCCCTCGATGCCGTCGCGGAATCCGCGTTTGAAGAGATACATCTTGATGAAGGCGTGCAAGGGTCTGAAAAGGATGGCGCCGAGGCCGGCGCGCCGGCCTCGCGCGGACAATTCCTGCGCCGCCAGGGTCGTATAGCGGTTGAACTTGGTCATATAGTGTTCGAGGGAGTCATCGGTATAGTGCTCGAGGTCGCCGCGCAAGCGGCCGATGCCGCCCTGCAGGATCAGCCCTTCGTGCACCTGACGATCGTCGAAACGGCCGGCGCCGCGGCGGAAGAGGCGCACGACGTGTCCGGGATACCAGCCGCAGTGCCTGATCCAGCGGCCGAGAAAAAAAGCCTTGCGCGGCATTTCGAAACCGGCGCACGCCGGATCAGCCGCCAGGACGGCGCGGATTTCCGCGGCCAGGGGCGTCGTGACGCGTTCATCGGCATCGATCCACAATATCCACGCCCCGTGCGCCTTTTCGCAGGCGAAATTCTTCTGGCCGCTGAAACCGCGCCAGGGTTCGATATAAACGGTGTCCGTAAAAGTCCGGGCAATGGCCACGGTATCATCCTCACTCTGGCTGTCGACCACGATGAGCTCATCGGCCCAGGCGACACTCTGCAGGCAGGCGGCGATATGGCGCGCCTCGTTGCGGGTGATGACGATGACGGAGAGCGGTATCACCGGCTGGCCTCCTCACGGCGCGCCACCTCGGCGGCGGGCAGATGCTGCAAATGCCAAATTTTCATATACATGACCATCTTGAGCAGGGCGCTGACCCAGCAGAGCAGAAAACCCGCCATGCCATCGCGGAATCCGCCCTGCGCGATGTATTTGCGCAGAAAGGCCGCCAGGGGATGGGTCAAGAAATCATAACCATGCACGCGCCGACGCTCGAGCCGGTCAAACGCCTCGAGGGTCGAATAGCGGTTCAGTTTGCCGAGGCTGTCGTGCAGGGTGGGATGGGAATAGTGATCGATGTCGCCGGTCAGGGTGGCGACGGCGCCATCGACGAGAAAGCCTTCGTGCACGCGGCTGCGGCTGACGCGGGTGCGGTCGCGCCGGAAGAGGCGCACCTGATAGCCCGGATACCAGCCGCAGTGCCTGATCCAGCGGCCGAGGAAATAGGAGCGCCGCGCAATGCGGTAGCCCTCCGCGGCGACACGCTCTTGCGCCAGCAACTGGCGGATCGACAGTGCCAATTCGGGTCGTATCCGTTCATCGGCATCCAGGGAGAGCACCCAGGGGTGGGAGCACTGCTCGAGGGCGAATTGCTTCTGATCCGCAAAACCCGTCCACTCACGGTGCATGACCCGCGCGCCCAGCTTCTCACAGATGGCCGCCGTATCGTCCGTGCTGCCGGCGTCGACCACGACGATCTCATCGGCCCAGGCCACGCTGCGCAGGCAGTCGCCGATGTTGGCCGCTTCATTGCGGGTGATGATGGCGATGGATATTTTTTTCATTATTTTGCTCAACGATTTCGTATCAAATCAGGGGCGCAATCTGCAGACGTTGCAGGGCGCGGCGCGTTGCCGCCATCACCTCATCAACCGTCAACGATTGCATGCAGGCCGCGTGATCACAATCGAGACGGTTGCAGCCGAGGCAATCGAGCCCCTCCTTGACGACGATCTCGTGGCCGTCGCCATAAGGCCCTTGCAGGCGATGGTTGGTCGGACCAAAGAGCGCCACGCAGGGCGTGCCCGCGGCGGCGGCGATGTGCATCGGCCCGGAATCCGTGCTGACGAGCAAATGGACTCTTTCGAGAATCGCCGCCAGTTCCTTGAGAGGGGTCGGCGGGATGAGCGTCAGCGGATGCGGACAAAGGGCCTGCAGCCGCAGGGCGTCGGCGTGTTCACCAGGGCCCCAGATGACGATGATTTTGACCGGGTATTCCCGGGCCAGGCGAGCGGCCAGAGCGGCAAAACGGTCGACCGGCCAGCGCTTGGCGGGCCAGCCGCCGGAAAAATTGACGGCGACCACCTTGCTTTCCAGCAGGCCTGCTTCACGCCAAAAATCGCCGGCAAAATCGCGATGGTGCTGCGCAATGGCCATGGTGAGACGCCGGGATGGGGTGGGAATGCCAAGGTGCTGCAGCGCGTCCAGGTGCCATTCCGCTTCATGGATTTCATGGGCGCGCGACGGCACGACGACATTGTAAAACCACTGCCGGATGCGGTAATCATAGCCGACGCGCCACGCGGCGCCGCTCAACCGGGTGATCAGCGCGCTGCGCGGATTGCCGAAGAAATCGAACACCAGATCGAATTTTTGCCGGCGTATGGAGCGGAGGAAATTCCAATTCGCGCGCAGGCGCGCCAGGGGCCGCAGCTGCGCCGTTGCCTTGCGCTCGAGAACCAGGACCTGCTGCAGCTCCGGGTGGCCCAGCACGACCTCCGCACAGGGCGCTTCGGTCAGAAAGGCCAAATGGGCGTGCGGAAAAGCCCGGCGCAGATTATCGATGACGATGGTGGACATCACCACATCGCCGATGGCGCGCAGCTTGATGATGAGAATCCGGTGGATGGCGGAAAAATCGATGCGAACCGGCTTGTCGTTGCTGTGGTGCAGCATGATCACGATCCCAAAATGATGAAAAAGCCCGGAGGACATTCCGGGCTTTTAAGAAAAAGCGATTGACATGGTTTTTATCATGAACGGTTTTGCCAGGCGAGTCCTTTGTGGACGAGCTCTCTGGTCTCCGCCGTGGTATCCAGACCGTCAAGATCATTCAGCGTGAACCAGCCGGCTGCCTCGACATCATCTCCCGCGCAGACCTGGCCATCGAGATAGATGCCGAGATAATCGAGCACGACATAGTGATAATCGATGCAAGTTTCATTTTTTTCAATGAACTGAAAAATTTCCGGATCTGTGCCGAAACGCGCCCGCACCTGGCACTCTTCGTAAAGTTCGCGATGCAGGGCGCTGGTGATGGTTTCGCCCAGCCGGATCAATCCGCCCGGAGGCGTCCATACGCCTTTGCGGGGCGGCTTGCCCCGTTTGACCAGAAGAAAGGAATCATTGCGAAAGACCAAAGCGCCGACACCGAGGCGCGGAAAGTCGGGCCGGAATCGTCCCTCTTCATCACCCGGCGTCGTGAGCTTGTTCGAGGGCCGCTGAGAAATATCCCCGATTATTCCCAATCGTCATCGCCTTCCCATTCGGGGGTGCCATCCAGCCAATCTTCTTCATTCTCTTCTTCCCATTCGTCATCGTCGTCCCAGTCATCATCATCGTCTTCCCAGAACTCGTCGTCCCAATCATCATCATCTTCGAGTTCGAGATCTTCGGTGGCGATTTCAGCCTCTTCATCTATGACTTCTTCGAGTTCCTCCTCTTCAGGATCATCCTCATCTTCCTGCGCTTCCTCTTCATCGTCCTGCGGGAGGTTCTCGTCCTGCAAATCATCATCGTCAACGAATTTCTTTGCTGCCATTGTTACCTCGGTTTTTGTAAATGTTACGGATGAAATCGACCAAAAATATCAAATGGAAAGTAAAGATGCAACAATATTTTTTACTTTGTGCATCCAGGCTCATTAATCTTGATATTGCACAAATAATTATAATTTATTTAATTAAATCTCTTTCTCGACAGCAGGGCCCGGCTTTCGGTCACGACTTTTTCCACGGTGACAGAGGCGCAGAGATGATCCTCAGCCCTGACGGCGACAAAGGAATCTCCCCAGGGTTTCCATAACGCCGGATTTGTGGGCCCGAAAATGGCGACCAGGGGTGTCCCCACCGCGGCGCCGACGTGCATGACACCCGTATCGTTGCAGAGGAAGAGCTGTGCCAGGGACAAGATGGCTGCCAGTTTGCGGATATCCTGCTGCAGCGAAGAGATCGCCGGCACGGTCAAGGCGGCCCGGAGGCGTTCGCCCAGAGCCCCTTCATGCTGGCCCCAGGTCAGATAGAGCTGGGCGTTGCCGGTTTGTGCCAGCCGGGTAGCAGCCTGTGCAAAATTTTCCACGGGCCAGCGGTTGCCGGCCTTGCCCGCGCCGGGATGGATCGCGATGAGCGGCCGCTCAGGCCGCCAGCCGAGCTCGAGCAGATGACGTTTCGCCCAATCGACCTCTTCCTGGCGCAGCCGCATGTGTTCCCGCAAATCCTCGCCCGCGATGCCGATATAGCGGACGATATCGAGATTCCGCTGACTCTGGTGCACTTCTTCAGGACGGTACGGCGCGATCAGATTATAGAAAAAATTACGGGTGGTTCCCTGAAACCGGCGGTGTTCAGAACCCAGGACGTAGCGCCGCGCCGCCCAGCGGCCGATGAGATCACTGGTCAGGGAGTGCGACACGGTATTGAGCACGATCACCAGATCCGATTTGTGGCGGAAGAGCGCCAGCACCCGGCGCAAAGCCCGCCAGGTCCAATCCGTGCCGTGTTCGTAAAAGGGGATGACCGCATCGATGGTTTCGTTGGCTTCAGCCACCGCAGCCGTATATTTGCGCGCCACCACGCTGATATGGGCATTCGGAAAACGCTGCCGCACCGCCTTGAAAACCGGCGTCGCGAGCAGAAAATCCCCCAGTTGATCGTGCTGGCGTACGATGAGGATGCGTTCGATGGAGGTCCAATCGGCCTCATCAGGCGTCATTTCGCGGTATCCGAACATTTTTTCAAACAGATAAAGCTGTTTGTGTTTGAAAAACTGTTCGAAACGATTCCAGGGTTTCACGATGACACCCTCTTGTCGAGGACACGCCCGAAAAGCTGTTCCAGTTCATCGACCATGCGGGCGAGTGTAAAATGTTTTTCCACGCGCTGGCGGCCCGCCCGGCCCATGGCAGCCGCACGTCCGGGATCGTTGAGCAGTTCGCACAAGGCGTTGCCGAGCGCCTGTGCATCCCGCACCGGAACGACATAACCGGTCACACCATGGACGACGATCTCCGGCATGGAACTGACCGCGGTGGTGATGCACGGCTTGCCCGCGGCCATGGCTTCGATGAGCACGATCCCGAAACCTTCCCACAGGGAGGGCAGCACCAGCACATCGATATCGCGCATCACCTCTTCCACCCCGGCGACAAATCCCGCCAGATGAACCGCTCCGGTGAGGTGATTTTCGCGGCAAAAGGTCTCGATCCAGGGGCGCAGGGGGCCCTCGCCGACCAGGGCGAGCCGGGCCGCGGGGAATTGGCGCCAGGTTTCCCTGAAAGCGGGGAGCAGCCATTCGAGTCCCTTGCGTTCATCGAGCTGTCCCACAAATCCGATCACAAAATGCTGCCTCTCTAACCCCAGGCGGCTGCGAAAGTTCCCGCTGGCAGGCAGCAAAAAGGGCTGCGGATCGATGCCGTTATAGATGACGTGAATCCGCTGCGGATCGAGCCACGGGGCGTTGCGCAGCAGCGCTTTTTGGGTGGCCTGCGAATTGGCAATGACGGCGGAGGCGAGCACGTTGTAGGTGAAGCGATAGCGCCAGCGGTTTTTCAGCGGGTAATCGATGCCGCGCCGTGCGATGACGCGACAGCCGGGTGCGCATCGTGCCGCGATGCCCATGAAACGCAATTCCTTGTCCATGTTGGTCAGGATGATCTGATAGTGTTCCGCGCGCAACAGACGGATGGCGCGCCAGATCGTGAGCGGGCCAAAATCGCCGCGCACCGGCATGGCATGCACCGTGATGCCGGCTTCACTGGCGCGCCGGGCCACCTCCGTGCCGGGCCGGCACAACAGGGCCACCGTATGCCCGCGGCGCTGCAGTTCGCTCAGCGCGCGCAGCATCCATACCTCCCCGCCGCCGAACATCTGGATGGTATTTGCAAAAAGAATTTTCATACGTTCATAATCCCGCCAATCGATGGATCTGCTGCACCACCGCTCTGGCATCATGATGGCGGGCGACCCACTGCGGGCCCGCCAGGCTGAGATGCCGCCTGTAATCCCCGTCATCGAGCAGCCGCTCCAGCTCCTGCATCAGATTCCCTGCATTCACCTCCACAAAGGGATGATCGGGATAGGCTTCTGCGAATCCGGGCGCGAGA
Organism: bacterium UBA2214; assembly: GCA_002327255.1. Taxonomy (GTDB): domain Bacteria; phylum Zhuqueibacterota; class Zhuqueibacteria; order Residuimicrobiales; family Residuimicrobiaceae; genus UBA2214. The sequence goes on from DCUM01000066.1 coordinate 6,111, forward strand.
CAACTGAGCGCCGGAATGCCCATGGCCAGTGCCTCGAGCGCATTGATGCCATAACCAAGATCGCCGATCTGATCGACGAAGAGATCGCAGCTGCCCTTGAGGGCGATGGCGGCGTCATAGGGAAGTCTTTCAATGAGGGCGATCTCCACACGGCCCTTTCTGCTCAGTTCCTGCAAAACAGGGATGATCTCGTCGCTGCCTTTGGCAGCCCGGCTGGTGGGCGCATGTCCGATGCGCAGCACACGGCGTGACCGGGTGGTATCGCGCGGTCTGAAACGCCGGACGTCAAAGGGGAAAAAAACGTGATGCAAACGCGGATGCAGCAGGCGATGATCGAATTCAACCGACACATTGAGGCAGCTGACATCATCGATTTCCGGGATGACGCCGCGCGTGCGCAGATCGCTGCCCGTATAGCAGCAGATGATGCAGCGCCCGGCTGTGCGCATGGCCGGGATGAAATGCGGCTGGCGCGTGAAATCGAGTCCGCCATCGAGCTGATAGACATCGAATCCCTCCAGTTCATGGGCGCGTATGGCCGCCTGGATTTTGGGGCGCCAGAGACGGTCGCGCATCCGTACCAGCAGCCTTTCCAGGACGCCATGCGGCTGCCAGCGCAGCGGGATTTGTTGCGGAATGCGCAGCCGGTTATCGACGCGCTGCCGTTCCGGGGCGGATACGAGACGTTTGATCCATCGCGTGCCGGAAAAATCGATGAAGGGCAATTCGAGACAGATGTCTTCGTAATAGCGGCGGCGGTCGCGAAAAAGGGTCACCAAGCGACTCTCGTGACCCAATTCCCGTTCAGCCCGAACCAGTTCGCCGGGAACCCCGGAAAGGTTGGTTGGGGCGATATGTACGATTTTCAGTTTATGCAAATCAGACATCCGGCCGGCTTGATCAAGTGGTCAACTGAATCCGCAAACTGTCGCGAAATACGCCCTGGGCGCCAAAACTCTCCTTGAAATGCGCCAGCCCCCAGTTGGGATCTTCATGGACGGTAAAAATCCCGAAATCGAGAAAGCGGAAGCCCTCCTGGATCGCCCAATCGATGATATCATGGAAGAGGGCATTGACGCCGCGATATTGCTGATACGCATCGTCATGGCTGATGTAAAAGGCGAGCACCACGCGTGGATTGCAAATGAACAGGACCACGCCCGCCACCATAATTTCACCGTGATAGGCGGCGAACAGTTTGACGCGATCCGGGAAAATCTCCCTGACGTGCAGCAGTTCTTCCAGCGTATGGGTGGGCGAGACGTTATGGCGCAGGCGCAGATTGTTCCTGAGAATGGCGTAAAAGTCCGCATACGCCTCGGACTCGCGCACCACGGTGCCCATCTTCCAGGCCCGCCGCACAGCGCGCCGCGAGCTTTCACTGAAGGTGTAAAGGATGTGATCGCGGTGATAATCCAGCGGGATGACGCTGGAAATTTCCCGCTTGCGATAGATGAATCCATTTTGCACCAGCGCAAAATCGATGTAATTGCTGGGGCGGTTCAGATAGACCTGGGGGGGCGGCGTCACATCGATGGCAGCGAAACCCTGCTCCCGGCCATGGGCAATGAGCGCGCGCACCAGAGCGAAACTCTCGCTGATGCCCAGGGTATCGCGCACCACCAGTCCGCCGTAGGAGGCGCCGCGATGCGAAATCAGGATGCGCTGGTCGCCGTCCTGGAAATCGACCGCCGGCAGCAGCGCCACTCTCCTGCCGCCGTCATAAAAACTGAGCGAATGGTCGACAAATCGTCCCGGCGGGTGATAGCCGAGAAACCGGCGCGTCTGAAAGAGCGTGCCATTATTGGCCGACCAGACAAATTCATCCCATGCGGTCTGGTCTTTTTCTGTAAAACGAATGATATCGATGCTCACGGCTGCTTCCTCTGCTCAGGCTAGGCCATCAACTTCACCAGAATCGCCTTTTGAATATGCATTCGGTTCTCCGCTTCGTCAAAGACCACCGAATGGGGGCCATCCATGACGGCATCGGTCACTTCATCGCCGCGATGTGCCGGCAGGCAGTGCATGAAGATATGGTCTTTGGCCGCGTGAGAAACCAGTTCATCATTCACCTGAAAGGGCTGGAAAATCTTGCGGCGCATCTCGGTTTCCGATTCCTGCCCCATGCTGGCCCAGGTATCGGTATAGATCACATCCGCGCCGGTCACGGCGTCAACCGGATCTTCGCTCCATGAAATCCGGCTCACCCCTTTGCTGCGGGCGGACTGGAGGATTTCGGCATTGGGTTCATAGCCTTTGGGCGTGGCGATGCGCAAATCCAGCGGCAGGATTCCGGCGACGTTGATGAAGGAATTGACGATGTTGTTGCCATCGCCGACGTAGGCGAGTTTGATGCCCTCATAGTGCCCTTTGTGTTCGATGATGGTCAGGAGATCGCCGAGAATTTGACAGGGGTGGAGGAGATCGGAGAGACCGTTGATGACGGGAATCCGCGCCGCTGCCGCCAGTCCGGTCACGAGATGATGGCCGAAGACGCGCGCCATGATGCCCTGGGAGAAGCGTTCGAGAACGCGGGCGACATCGGGAACCGATTCGCGGGTGCCGAGGCCGATCTCCTGGGGTCCGAGATAGACGGCGTGTCCACCCAACTGATACATGCCGACTTCAAAGGAGACCCGGGTGCGATTGGAGGGCTTTTGAAAGATCATGGCAAGGACCTGCCCCTTGAGGAGATGGTGTTCGATGCCCTTTTTGGTCTTCTCCTTGAGCTCGCGGGCGAGTTCAAAGGTTTGCAGGATTTCCTCCTTGCTGAAATCGGTTTCGGCGAGAAAGTCGCGTTTCACAAAATCCTCCTTGTCTTTACAATACGTACCGGCTCAAATCTTCGTCGGCAACAATTTCCTTTAATATATCCTGAACCATCTTTTTATCGACGCGAATTTTTTTCACGGCCGGATCGGGCAATTTAAAGAGATACTCTTCCAGCAGGAGCGTCATGATGGTATGCAAGCGGCGGGCGCCGATATTTTCAGAGCGCTCATTCACTTCGGAGGCGATGCGGGCGATTTCGGTGATGGCGCCCTTTGTAAAAAGGAGGACGACATCCTCGGTGGCCAGCAGGGCGGTGTACTGTTTGATCAGCGCATTTTGCGGTTCCACGAGAATGCGTTCAAAGTCCCTGGCGGTGAGGCTGTGCAATTCGACGCGGATCGGGAAACGGCCCTGCAGTTCCGGGATCAAATCCGATGGCCGCGACACATGAAAGGCGCCCGAGGCGATGAAGAGGACATGATCGGTGCGCACCATGCCGTATTTGGTGATGACATTGGTGCCTTCGATGACCGGCAGCAGATCGCGCTGTACGCCTTCGCGGGAGACATCGGGTCCCATGCCATCGCTCTCCCCGGCGATCTTGTCGATCTCATCGAGGAAAACGATGCCCGTCTCTTCGACGCGGTAGATGGCGTCACGCACCACATCGTCCATGTCGATGAGTTTTTGAATCTCCTCCTGCGTTTGCAGGAGGATGGCTTCGGCGATGGTCATCTTGCGTCGTTTGGTCTTTTTCGGCAACATGGGGCCGAATAAATCCTGGATGTTGAGGCCCATCTCTTCGATGCCGATGGGCGAGATGACCTGCATCAACGGGGAGAACTCGCTGGCCACTTCCATCTCGATGAGCCGGTCGTCGAGGTGGCCCTGCAAGAGTTCGTGGCGCAGTCTCTCGCGTGAAATGCGCGGCTTGCGCCTTGCAGAGGTCCGCGGCGCGGCCTCTACGAGGGTCGTGCCTTCCGGGGGTGTCAACAGGAGTTCGAGCATTCTCTCGATGGCCAGTTCACGGGCGCGTTCCTGCACGGCTTCGGTGCGTTCGCTGCGCACCATATTGACGGCCAGGTCGACGAGATCGCGAATGATGGATTCCACGTCGCGTCCGACATAACCGACCTCGGTGAACTTGGAGGCTTCCACTTTGATGAAGGGTGCGCCGCCGAGGCGGGCGAGACGGCGTGCCAGCTCGGTCTTGCCAACGCCTGTCGGCCCGATGAGGATGATGTTGTTGGGCATGATCTCTTCGCGCAATTCGGCACTGATCGACTGCCGTCGCCAGCGGTTGCGCAGCGCGATGGCGACCGCCCGTTTGGCTTCGTCCTGACCGATGATATATTTATCCAGTTCGCTGACAATCTGTTGCGGCGTCATGTTCATGGTTTTATTCCAGCGTCTCGATGCTCAGTTTGCTGTTGGTAAAGATGCAGATATTGGCGGCGATTTCCATCGACTCCTTGACGATCTCCACGGCGGAAAGATTCGTGTGTTTGATGAGGGCACGGGCGGCAGCCAGGGCGAAGGGCCCGCCGGTGCCGATGGCGATGACCGGGTCGTCGGGTTCAATGAGATCGCCGGTACCGCTGAGCAGAAATATTTTTTCTTTATTGAGGACCACCAGCTGGGCGTCGAGACGGCGCAGATAACGGTCCATGCGCCAGTCTTTGGCCAGTTCGACCGCCGCGCGGGCCAGATTGCCGTTGAATTCTTCCAGCTTGGCCTCAAAACGGTCAAAGAGGGTGAAGGCATCTGCAGCACCGCCGGCGAATCCCGCCAGCACCTGGTCATGATAGAGCTTGCGCACCTTGCGCGCCTTTGTTTTCAGCACCATGTCGCCATAGGTGACCTGGCCGTCGCCCGCCAGCACCGCGGTGCCGCGGTGGCGCAGGCCCAGAATGGTGGTTGAATGGATCGCTTCATGATAGGACATAGAATAGTTTCCAGATAACTGTATCGCTTGAATAATTCGTGAAAAGGCGCCCGGTTGCTGTGAATCTGATCCCGCAGGGACGCGGAGAAAAGCCATGAACACGACGGCTCTCTCTCCTGCTCTGTGCCGCGGCGCTACACCCTCCACGGAGCGAGGATGCGGTGCGGCAGCGTCCTCAGATCTTGCGCCGCAGCCGCGACACCGGGATCATCATCTGCTCGCGGTATTTGGCCACCGTGCGCCGCGCCACACTAAAACCCTTCTTTTTCAGCATCTCGGCGATCTTTTGGTCATTATAGGGTTTCTTGGGGGGCTCCTCTTGAATGATCTCCTTGATGAGGCTTTTGATGATCTTGTTGGAGACGTCTTCCCCTTCATCACTGCGAATCTTTTCACTGAAAAAGTATTTGAGCTCGAACAGGCCCCATTCTGTCTGCACATATTTGCCGTTGGTGACGCGGCTGACCGTTGAGATATCCATGCCGATTTCGTCGGCAATATCCTTGAGGATCAACGGTCTGAGTTTTTCAGGTCCGTGTTCGAAAAACTCGATCTGTTTATCGACAATGGTCTCCATGACGCGCAGAATGGTGGCGCGTCGCTGATGAATGGAATTGATCAGCCAGCGCGCCGACTCGAGCCGGTTTTTGATATAATCCCGGGTCTCCTTGGTGGTATGCTTGCGATCCAGCATCATCTTGCGGTACTCGTTATTGATGCGGAGCTGCGGGACGTTCCAGTCGTGCATATATATCTTGAATTCACCATCCTCCTCGCGAACCTCGAGATCGGGGATGATATAATTGTCCACAAAAGAGGCATAACCCTCACCCGGCTTGGGATTGAGTTTGGTGATGTGCGCAATGGTCTGTTTTACCGTTTCGAGATCGATTCCCAGATCCTTGGCCAGTTTTTCAAAGCGCTTGTTGCTGAAATCTTCATAATGATCCCGGATGATATCGATGGCCAGCCGGTTATGCGGCCGTTCTTCCATGAGTTGCACCAGCAGACATTCCTGGAGATCGCGGGCGCCGATTCCGACCGGATCGAAGCGCTGAATGACGCCGAGTACGCGTTCGACCACTTCCGGGTCTTCCTGAATACTCTCGGAGATATCTTCCACCGTGGTGCCCAGATATCCGACACTGTTGATGTTCCATATGATATATTCGGCAATCACTTCTTCATCCGGTGTCAGATCGGCCAGATGCATCTGCGTGATGAGATGATCGGTGAGGTTCTCATGATAGACTTCGGGGCGTTCATAGGTATCGACATTTTTTTCCCGCGGCATGCGCACTTCGAAGCTTTCTTCATCGTTCAAAATCTCTTCCCAATCGATCTCCTCTTTGGGTTCGTCGACGGGCTTTTCTTCCTCCGCCACTTCTTCGCGTTCCTGGGTCGGTTCCTGGTTTTCCTCCTGAAGCAGTTCATCTTCCATCTCCAGTTCAAGCAGCGGATTGGTTTCCAATTCCAGACGGATGCGCTGCTCCAGACTCAACACCGGCAGCTGCAGCAACGATGAGAGTAAAACCTGTTGTGGAGACTGCTTCAGTTGCATCACCAGTTTTTGCGAAATTTGTACCATCTTGTTTTGCTCCAGAACCTAACGATCCAATTTGAACTTGTCGCCAAAATATAATTTACGGGCCTCTTCGTCATTGGCCAAATACTCCGCCGAACCCGATTTCAGAACACGCCCGTCAAACAACAGATAAGCCCGGTCGGTGATGGAAAGCGTTTCATGCACATTATGATCCGTGATGAGGACGCCGATGTTGCGTTTCTTGAGATCGGCCACAATATGCTGAATATCCTCCACCGCGATGGGATCCACACCCGCGAAAGGCTCATCCAGCAGGATGAAGCTGGGATTGGTCACCAGGGCACGGCAGATTTCAAGGCGGCGCCGCTCGCCTCCGGAAAGCATGTAGGCTTTGCTCCTGGCCACCCGCGTGATCCCCAAATCCTCCAGCAGCGCCTCACAGCGCGCTTTGCGCTCCTCTTTGGTCAGCGGCAAGGTCTCCAGGATAGCCAGGATATTGTCCTCGACGCTGAGACGCCGGAACGCAGAAGCCTCCTGCGGCAGATAGCCGATGCCGAGACGCGCCCGCTTGTACATCGGTAAAGTGGTGATGTCCTGATTATCCAGGGTGATGTGTCCGGCATTGGGATGAATCATGCCGACGATCATATAAAACGTCGTGGTCTTGCCGGCACCATTGGGACCCAACAAGCCAACGGTCTCGCCGCGTTGAATGGAGATGCTGACCTGATTGACGACCGTGCGCTTGCCGTAAATCTTGACCAGGTTATGACAGCTGAGTACCGGTTGTTCCGCCATCGCAAGGAGGTTCCTTCTTCATTGCTGTTGGGGTGCCGCCGCTCCACGCTGGAATTGCGCCAGGAGCTCGTTCAGTTCCGTGACCAGCGCGCTTTGCTGCCGGCGCGGATAAAAGATGCCATTGGAGGTCGCCGGGGTGCTCGTGACCGTGACGCGTTGCACTTTGCCATCGCGAAAACCCATGCCGATTTCATCGCCAAGCAACTTGTTGATCCCCAAATATTTCTTTTCATCAAAAAAATGATAATAACTGGTCGCTCTGCCCTTGACATAAACCGAATCGACCTGATTGTCCCGGACGCCCACGTAGAGCTCTTCGCCGCTGAGAAAATCGTGCATCATCTCCGCGCTCAGCAGCGTATCGACGCGGGTCATGACCATGGCCTGACCGCGTATCTGCATGCCCGTCAGGGTGCGATCCTTGAGAAGAAGATCGATTTCCACGCCGCGCATGCGATCCTGATCGCGCTGCGCCCGCGGCTGCAGCGCCAGGGTGATCTTTTCCTGCGTCCGCAAATAGCTCAGCAATCCGCATTGTGCGGACATCGTCCCCTGCACCAGGGTCACGCTGTCCCTTGCCTGAATACGCTTGCCATCATCGAACATCTCCATGATGCGGCTGCGGATGACCAGGCTGTCGTGCGCCGAGGTATCCTGGCGGACGAAAACGGGTTGACCCTGAACGTCCGCGTATCCCGCACTGCGCTTATATTCGATGAGGCGGCCGCGCAATGTCACCCATTCATCGCGGTCCTGCAGAACCGCATGCCCTGCGGCCACGGCGCGGTCCTGCACTTCGTAATAGTGCAACGATTCGGCATCGAGCGTGCGCACGAGATCGATGAGCCGGGCATGACCGCGTGCGACCTGCTCCCGCCGCTGCTCGTAATGATAAATTTCATCGGCCAGCAGCTGCCGCGGTGGCGTGATGATCCGCACCGCACCGCTGAAGTGGACATAGGCCTCATCGACAAATTGGCGGGCCTGGTGGCAATACATGTGACTGGAATCCTGTTGAAACACCACATTGCCGGTCAGTTCACGCACCATGCGGCCTTCGTGGAGAAATCCGCGCGCGGAATCGGCATGCACCAGCACCAGGCGTCCACCGGTCTGTGCCCGCAGCGAAGGGCAGACAATATAAAGAACTAAAGCCACGATGGCAAGGACAATTTTCTTTTTCATCAGGCGCACCAGAGAATACGGTCAAGGCTGCGGCGCCGCGGCGCTGCTGTCATCCGATGCGGGACGTCTGCGCAGCTGCTCCGGCGAGAGGTTGACACCGGCATGGGCGGTGCCACGCGGTTTTTTGATCTCCCATTGCTTCATTTGTGTGTCCGATTCAAATCCGGTGCCATACAAGGTGTCCCCCTGAACGGTGATGAGGGTGACATCGACATCGGAGTAGATCTTTGCGCTCGCCTGGCGGTATCCGAGCCGTTCCGTCAAGACCGTCACGCCCGTATCCGAGGTGACCACCACGTTCCCCATGGCGGTGATATCATTGGTCGCTTCGAACAATTCGCCTCTTTCAGCCGTCACCCGGGAGCGCTGGCGGCCGTAGAGATCATAAAAATCGACGGCGACGCCTTCATCAAAAAAGGCGCGTTTCTGATTGCTGTAACGGGCCATATGGCCGTATTGTACTACCGCTTCGAGGCGGCCGTTTTTGGTGGCGGTGACTTTGGAATTCCATCCTTCCTGATCGGGTATCTCCTTGTGCGCCTCGGTGAGGCTATCCGGCGCGGTTTTTTCACTCCGGCAAGCGGAGAGGATCAGCACCGTGAGGATAAAAAAGTGTATCCATGACCGGCTCATGCATCCACCTGCTCGATGACATCGCCGGGCTGCTTTTTCCAGCGTTCGTGCATCCACACCCACTGTTCGGGGAAGCGGCGAATGGCCTTTTCATAGGCATCGGATATTTTTTGTGTGTTGGTCACCAGGTCTTGTGCCTCATCAGCGCTGTTTTCGAGGATAATTTCGTCATCGAACTCGATCACATAGGTATCGTCGGGCTCGCGATGAATGAAGGCGGGCAGCAGAGCCGCGCCCAATTTGGCCGCCAATATCACCGGCCCGACCGCGGTGTGGGCGGGCCGTCCGAAGAAGCGGACGAAGACGCCCTCGACTTTGGTGTCCTGATCCACCAGCATGCCGACGCAGTAATTATCGCGCAACGCGCGCAAGAGTTCGCGTGTCCCCTTGCCGCGGGCGATATTGGTATATCCGGCCCGGTTTCGCATCGAGACGATCATCCGGTCCAGGCGCGGATCATAGGCGCTGCGCCCCACCACTTTGGTGGGGAAACCATTCTGGGCAACCCAGGCGCCGAACAGCTCCCAATTGCCAAAGTGCCCGGTGAGCACGATCACCCCTTTGCCGCGGGCATGCGCCGCCCGCAGTTTTTCCACGCCCTGACAACGCACCAGGTTGTTGATGCCCGCATCGAGGATTTTCGGCAGCCGCACGGCGTCCGCCGCGGTGGCCGCGAGGTTTTTAAAAACCGTGCGTCCCATCCGTTTTATTTCCTGCGGCGTGGACGCATGCCCGTAAGCCCAGGTGAGATGGCGGAGGGTCTTTTCCCGCTCCTTGCCCGCCACCGTGAAAGCGAGAGAACCGAGCCCGCGCATTATGCCCAGCGCGGCCTTGCGCGGCAACGCGCGCAAGAGTCCCACCACGGCGATCACCAGCCAGTAGATCAGCGTATTCTTGACTCTTTTTTTCAAGGGCGCCATCAGGAACCGATCCCCGCTTCCAAAAGATCATGGATATGCACCATGCCGACCGGTTGGTTGTCGCCGTCCACCACCACCACCTGCATGATATTGAAATGCTTCATCACATCGAGGGCCTGGGTGGCCCGGACGGAGTTGAGAATGGTTTTGGGATTCTGATTCATGATGTCCCGGGCGCAAAGACGGCTGAGGTCCTCGAGGCGCTGCATGGTGCGGCGCAAATCTCCATCCGTAATCAAACCGATGAGATGGCCGGTCTCATCGACCACGCAGGTGCAACCAAAACGTTTGCAGGTTATTTCAAAGATCACTTCCTGCAGGGTGGCCGTTGCGGGGACGCGGGGAATATGATCACCCGTGAACATCAGCTCGGATATTTTCAACAGTTTTTTCCCCAGCGACCCGCCGGGATGCAAAAAAGCAAAATCCTCGGATTTGAACTGCCGTTTTCTCAGCAACGCCACGGCCAGGGCGTCGCCCATGGCCATGGTGGCTGTTGTGCTGGCGGTGGGCGCCAGGTCATGGGGACAGGCCTCCTCGGCCACGCCGACATCGAGCACCACATCGCTGCGCTGCGCCAGGGCGGAACGCAGATTCCCGGTCATGGTGATGATCGGCACGCCGATCTCTTTCAGCATGGGAAAAAGTTTGGTGATCTCGTTGGTCTCGCCGCTTTTGGAGATACAGATCACCACGTCGTTTTTCAGGACCATGCCGAGATCGCCATGCACCGCCTCGACGGGGTGCAGGAAGAGCGCCGAGGTGCCGGTGCTGGTGAGCGTCGCCGCGATCTTGGTGCCGACGATGCCCGATTTGCCCAGTCCGGTGACGATGACGCGTCCCTTGCAGTCGAAGATCAGTTCCACCGCGCGGGCAAAATTTTCGCCGACCCGCCCGATGAGTTCGGCGACCGCATGGCTCTCGATGCGCAACACCTCTCTGGCGCTGGCGATCAACTCCGCATGGTTCATGCCGTTATTTTCTTTTCTGCCTTCCATCGCTCCGCCACCCGTCAGGCTGGGTACTTGGCCTCCAGTTCGCGCCGCAGATCATCCATCTTCTTGACCTGTACGAGCAGGTTCTCGAGCCGCTGCAGCGGCCACATACTCGCGGCATCGCAGAGGGCCTCTTCACAGCGGGGATGGGTTTCGATAAAAATCACTTCGCACCCGGCGGCGATGGCGGCGCGGGAGAGCGCCGGCACAAATTGCGGATTGCCGCCGCGCGGATCGCTGGAAGAGATGCCGTAGACGCGAATGGCATGGGTGGGATCGATCACCACCGGATAGCCGAGGCTGCGCATCACCGGCAGGCTGCGGTAATCGATCACCAGATTGTGATAGCCGAAAAAGGTGCCGCGTTCCGTGAGCATGATATTGTGATTGCCCTCGTTCTCGATCTTGGCGATGACATTTTTCATGTCCATGGGATCGAGAAACTGGCCTTTTTTGATGTTGATGGCCTTGCCGGTTTTGGCAGCCGCCACCGTCAGGGAAGTCTGCATGGAGAGATAGGCGGGAATCTGTAAAACGTCCAGAACCTCCGCGGCCGGCCCGGCCTCGAACTCGTTGTGAATATCGGACAGCACCGGCACCCCCAGTTCCTGCCGCGCTTTTTGCAAAATTTTCAAACCCTCCTGCATCCCCGCGCCCTGATAGGTCTGCGACGAGGAACGGTTATCCTTGGTGTAGGAGGATTTCAGAATGAAGGGCATGCCGAGCCGGGCGGCGATTTTTTGCACCTGCTCGGCCGTGCGCAGGACGATCGCTTCGCTCTCGATGACGCAGGGTCCGGCGATCAGGGCCAGGGGTTCGCCGGGACCAATCCGGATGGATCCCGCCTCAATGGTCTTCATGAAAGGTTTCCTTCTCATCATTTTCCTGCTGGTGGTGCTTGTAGGCCAGGGCGGCGGCGACGAATTCGCGGAAGAGTGGGTGCGCATGGAGCACGCGCGATTTCAATTCCGGATGAAACTGCACGCCGACGAACCAGGGATGATCGCCGAGTTCGATCACTTCCACCAGGTTGTTATCGGGATTGGTGCCGGCGATGCGCAAACCCTGCGCTTTCAAAACCGGCAAAAAATCGTTGTTGACTTCATAGCGGTGGCGATGGCGCTCGCTGATTTCCGCGGTTTGATAGGCTTCGTGGGTGTGGGTTCCCGGTTCGAGCCGGCAGCGGTAGGCGCCCAAACGCATGGTGCCGCCTTTTTGCGCCACTTGCACCTGGGTTTCCATGAGATCGATGACCGGCGCCGGCGTCGATGGATTGAACTCGGTGCTGTTGGCCTCCGCCAGGCCGCAGACATGGCGCGCGAATTCGATCACCGCACACTGCAGACCGAGGCAGATGCCGAAAAAGGGAATGCCCTTCTCACGCGCATGGCGAATGGCGGCGATTTTGCCTTCGATACCGCGCTCGCCAAAACCACCCGGGATGAGCAGACCGGCGACGTCGCCAAAAAACTGCGCCGGGCCCTTGGCTTCGACTTCCTCGGAGTCGAGCCACTTCAACTCGACCCGGACATCATTTTCCACGCCCGAATGGACAAAGGCTTCGATGATGCTCTTGTAGGAATCGTGCAGGTTGGTGTATTTGCCGCAGATGGCGATACGCACATAACCGCTCGGGTCTTTGACCTTGCGGACAAAATTTTTCCAGCCGGAAAGATCCGGCTCACACGGTTCCAGTCCCAAGCGGGTGACGACGCGGTCGCCCACACCCTCTTTTTCGAAAAGAAGCGGGACTTCGTAGATGGAACTGACGTCACGCGCTTCAAAAACCATCTCCGGCAACAGCGAGCAAAACAGGGCGATTTTATCGCGCGCTTCCGGCGGCAACGGCACCTCGGTGCGGCACAGCAGCATGTCCGGCTGCAATCCGATCTCGCGCAGCTTCATGACCGAGTGCTGCGTCGGTTTGGTTTTGATCTCCCCGGAAGCGCGAATATAGGGCACCAGCGTGAGGTGCACATTCATGACATTCTGGTGACCCTGCTCCAGGGTGAACTGGCGGATGGCCTCGAGAAAAGGCTGGCTTTCGATATCGCCGACCGTGCCCCCCACTTCGATGAGCACGACATCGTAGCGGCCGTCGCCCTCACCGGCCTGCAGAATCCGGCGCTTGATCTCATCGGTGATGTGCGGGATGACCTGAACGGTCTTGCCGAGATAATCCCCGCGGCGTTCCCTGGTGATGACGGTGTAATAGATCTGACCGGTGGTGGTATTGTTGCGCCGCGTCATGGTGGTATGAATAAAGCGCTCGTAGTGGCCGAGGTCGAGATCGGTCTCGGCGCCGTCATCGGTGACGTAAACTTCACCATGCTGAAACGGACTCAGGGTGCCGGGATCGACATTGATATAGGGATCCAGTTTGATGATGGTGACGTTGTAGCCACGCGCCTTGAGCAGCCGTCCGATCGAGGCCGCCGAGATGCCTTTACCGAGGCTCGAGACCACGCCTCCGGTGAAAAAGATGTATTTGGTGTGTCCTTTATCCCGCAATTTTCATCTCCTGCATGCGTTTTTCAACAACGGCAATATGTTCCGGCACATCGACACAGACGGGGCGGAAATCACAGATGCCCACCTTGAGGATGTGACCGTTTTCCAGTGCCCTGAGTTGTTCGAGTTTTTCGGCTTGCTCCAGCTGTGAAAAGGGCAGCTCTTTATAGGCCAGCAGGAACGCTTTCCTGTAAGCGTAGATGCCGATTTGGTCATAATAGGTGTAGTGGCGCGGCCAGTCGTTCACATCCGCAAGGTCGCGGGCGAAGGGCAGGGCGGCCCGGGAAAAATAGAGCGCGCGTTGGCGGTGATCCATGACCACGCGCGCGGTGTCGTGATGCCGCAGTTCTTCCGCATCGTGCACGACGCGCGCCAGGGTGGCCATGACGGCATCGGGATCGGAGCGCAGCGTCTCCACCACCAGTTCCAGGGCAGCCGGTTCGATCAGGGGCTCATCCCCCTGGACATTGACCACCACATCGACATCGAGATTTTGTGCGACCCAGGCGACGCGGTCGGTTCCCGAGGACAGCTCCACAGGGGTCATCACCGCTTCACCGCCGAAAGCATGCACGGCATCGAGAATGCGCTGATCATCGGTGGCCACCAGCAGATGCGAGAAGCCGCGGGCCTGGCGGGCGCGTTCATAAACCCACTGGATCATCGGTTTGCCGGCGATCAGAGCCAGGGGTTTGCCGGGAAACCGGGATGATGCGAAGCGCGCGGGGATGATGGCGGCACTGCGCAGGACCATCTCAACCCCCGATCACTTTGGGTACGCTGAAAAAGTGCTCCTTGCGGCGCGGGGCATTGGCGAGCGCCTGTTCCGGCGTCAGCGACAGACGCGTTTCATCGGCGCGCAGCAGCGGCGTTCCGGAGAGAACATGTGCGGTAGGCTCGACGGCGGTGAGGTCCAACTCGTTGAGCTTGTCGACATAGGCGAGGATTTGATTGAATTGCCCGGTGAACTGCACCTTTTCTTCTTGCGAAAAGGAGAGTTTAGCCAGCGCAGCGATGCGTTCGACTTCAGCCAAGGTCACAGACATATCCGTTTTTCCCTTTTCTGCCCAAAAAAAACCCTTCTGCTGCCTGCGGCAACCGCCACCATCGACCCAACCCGTCGGCTTCAAAAGGGAAACAAACTTTGCATAATTAATATAGGACAATAGCTTTAAAGAGTCAAGTCAAAAATCGAAAGAATGGCATAATTTTTGTAGTATGTTTTGGGGAGTACCCC
>DCUM01000066.1:20731-40195 GCA_002327255.1 bacterium UBA2214
TTGACGCCCAGCATCTGCGGATTGCTGTCGCGTCCATTGCGTGAACTGCCGACACCTTTTTTATGAGCCATAAAAAAACCTCCTGATAACAACAGCGGAAAACAAATCCGCGTCTAGGCAATAATCTGGTCAATTACAAGTTTGGTCTGATGCTGACGGTGCCCTTTGAACAGGGTATAGCCTTCTGTTTTGATTTTCTTGAAGACAGGCACTTTTTTACCCTTGCTGTGTTCCACAATCGTGGCTTGCACTCGGGCGCCCTCGATATAGGGGGTGCCCACTCTGACCGGGCCTTCGCCGGCCAGCATCATCACTTTATCCAATTCGATTTTGGCGCCGGCTTCACCCGCCAGTTTGGGCGCGATGATTTGATCATCTTTCTGCACCTTGAACTGCTCGCCGGCTATGTCAACAATGGCATACATGAATAGAGTCTCCGTGATTTTTATCGTTCAAACCAATAAAGCTTGTAAATATAGCAATTTTTTTCTTTTTTGTCAAGCTGATATTATCCACAGCGTCGTATTTTTAGCGGGAGCGATCAGCTGAATTTATTGGTCAGATCATTCTCGCCTTCCTTGTCGAGGAAGCGGAACTCTTCCATGCTCATGTGTTCATCGGCTGCCAGTTTGATACGCGTCCAGTATTTCCAGCTCAGCCGGATAATCTGACTGCGATAGCCGGCTGAGAGAAAGGCCGCCAGTTCCGGATGCACCATGAGCTGCAGGTTGCGTTCGCCCTTTTCGGCGCGGTAGCGTTGAATCCAGCGCTCGATCCGCGCCAGCGTCGTGGTCTTGGAGATGACGCGGCCGGTGCCGAGGCAGGCGGGACAGGCTTCGCTGATGGTGAAGAGCAGCGCCGGCCGAATTCGTTCGCGCGTCATCTCGATGATGCCGAACTGGGAAATGGGCGCCACATTGACCTGGGCGCGGTCATTTTTGAGCTCGTCGAAAAATTCATCTTCGAGCTTTTTGCGGTTCCTGGCATCCACCATATCGATGAAATCGATGATGACAATGCCGCCGATGTCACGTATGCGCAGCTGCCGGGCGATTTCCCGGGCTGCCTCGAGATTGATCTTGAGGCTGTTGGCATCGTGGTCGCGTTTGCCGATGAAGCGTCCGCTGTTGACATCGATGGCCGCCAGCGCTTCGGTGTGGTCAAAAAAGATATACCCCCCGCTCTTCAACCAGACCTTGCGCGCCAGACTGCGGCTGATCTCCGTCTCGATGCCAAAGCGATCAAAAATCGGCGTGCGGTCGGAGTAGAGTTCCGTACGATTCACCAGGGGTGCCGCCACGTCGCGCAGATACTTGATGATCTGTTTGTGCATTTTCTTGTTATCGATTGCCAGCCGGGTGATATCGGGTGTGAAGAGATCGCGGATGACGCTGGAAAGCACGTCCATATCCTTGTGGACGAGAAAAGGGGCTTTGTTGTTAGTGATGTTCTTTTTGATCTGCTCCCACATCTTGACCAGGGACTCCATGTCCGCGCGCAGCATCTCCTCGTCTTTGCCCTCGGAGACGGTGCGAATCACCAGGCCGAAACCATCGGGTTTGATGGCGCGTCCGAGCTGCTTGAGCCGGGCGCGTTCGCGGCGGTTGGTGATCTTGCGCGACACGCCGATCATGTCATCATAGGGGATGAGGACGAGAAAACGGCCGGGCAGGGAGACTTCGGTGGTGACACGGGCGCCCTTGTTGGAGATCGGCTCCTTGGTCACCTGCACCAGGATGGGGTGTCCCTGACGCAGATACGCATCGCCGTTGTCGCGCTCGCGGCCGCGCCCCTTGTGGGGTGCCGCCTTGCGCTCTTCCTGCGGAAAAAGATGATTGAACTGGTTGATATTTTCTCCAATGTCGGAGAAATGCAGAAACGCATCCTGCTTGAGGCCGATATCCACAAAGGCGGCTTGCATGCCTTTGACGACCTTGGCGACGCGGCCATAGTAGATATCACCGACCATGCGCTCATTTTCCGGTTTTTCGAAATAGAGCTCAGCCAGCCGGCCATCTTCCGTAATGGCGATGCGCGTCTCACC
Source organism: bacterium UBA2214 (assembly GCA_002327255.1). Lineage (GTDB taxonomy): Bacteria > Zhuqueibacterota > Zhuqueibacteria > Residuimicrobiales > Residuimicrobiaceae > UBA2214. Next base: position 22,776 of record DCUM01000066.1, read on the forward strand.
GATAGAACTATTGATAATGATCTCTTTTTTCATTTTGCCTCGTTAATCCAGATTTTTCATTGTTGCCGCAACATCCAGCGGTGAACAGGGGACACCTGCCTGCGTGATCCACAGTGCGATGCGCTCATAGCGGGCCATGCGGACACGGTCGCTTTGCAGCGGAAACAACAAGTTGATGATCTCATCCATACGCACGCTTTTGCCGTGATCGATATGGGAGATGACATGCAGACGTCGATTCTGCACGCTGATATTTTTGATGTAGGGGCGGATGTCGACACGGCGTGCAGCCTCGCCGGCTTTTTGCCGCACCGCCTCAAGTTCTGTTTGCTGCAATAGCCCATCGATCCGCGCCGCCATATCATCCGGCCAGGGCTGGACCGGCCAATGAATCCCGTATTCGGCGCTATCGATGACATCGCCCAGGGCGCGCGGTTTGCGCGGGGTGGGCAAAATTTTCCCCGGCGAGACACCACCGGGAAGTTGCTGTGCCAGCGAGGCGATCAGCCATTCAGGATCGGCTTCCGCCAGCTGGATATCGAGATACTCCGCGCGGCTGGTGTATCCGGTCGGCAGCGGTGGGCCGAAAGACATCCGTGGATGGGGATTGAACCCCTCGCTGTAGACCACCGGCCAGCGGGCGCGGCGCATCGCCCGTTCAAAGACATGAATAAAATCCAGATGCGAAATCCAGCGCATCTCTTCCCCGCGGCTGTAATGAAGACGCACCCAGATACCCTCATGAGGCCGTGGCAAAAGTTCGCCGCGGGGCATTTCCAGCGCTTGTTCCGTCTTTTCTGCCGGCGCCTCGATGCGATCGCGGTCGATGATCTCCTGACACAGCGGCTGTCCCATGAGCCCGCAGCGGTTGCAATCGGCTTCGCGGCAGTCGTTGGTGACCGCTTGCCCCAGCGCCCGCTGGTACTCATCGCGCAGGAATTTTTTCGTCACCCCCTTCTCAAGGTGATCCCAGGGCAACGCCGCGTCATCGGCATAGCCGCCGGTGAATTGCGCCGCGGTCAACTGCTGCGCGCGCAATCCCTGTTGCCAATTCTCGTAGGAAAAATGTTCCGACCAGCCTTCCAGCCGCGAACCGCTGCGCCAGGCGTGGAGAATGACGGGCGCGAGCCGCCGGTCACCGCGCGCCAGCACGCCCTCGATTTCAGCCACTTCCGCATCCCGCCACGATACTTTGACGGCGCGATCGCGGGTGCGGCTGCGCACCAGCTCGATCTTGCGCCGCGTCTCCTGCGGCGGATCCTGGGCCACCCATTGAAAAGGCGTGATGGCTTTGGGGATAAAAGGTGAAACCGAAACGTTGATCTTGACCCCGTGATGGCGCCGTCCCAGCGCAACCACCTGATGAATGAGTTCGATCATGCCTTCCAGATCCTGATCCGTCTCCGTCGGTTGCCCGATCATGAAATAGAGTTTGACCAGGCGCCAGCCCTCCCGGAAGGCGAGATCGACGGCGCGCAGCAGGTCTTCCGCCGTCGTCGTCTTGTTGATCACATCGCGCAGCCGTTGTGTCCCCGCTTCAGGCGCCAGGGTGAGCCCGGATTTGCGCACGCCCTTGGCAAAGCGCGCCAGCTGCGGCGTGAATTTTTCCGGCCGCAGCGAGGGAAACGAGAGATTGACCATGCGCGGGCCGAGCTGCGCCTGCAACTGCGTCAGCAAGGCTTCCAGTTCTTCGTAATCCGAGGTCGACAACGATACCAGCGAGACTTCGTCATAGCCGGTGTGGTCGATGTTGGCCACGGCTTGCGCGGTGAGGTCGGCGACGCTGCGCTGCCGCACCGGGCGGTAGATCATGCCGGCATTGCAAAATCGGCAGCCGCGCGAACAACCGCGCGCGATTTCCAGCGAGACGCGATCGTGGGTCGTGGAAATCACCGGCACCAGTGGACGGCCGGGATAGTTGTTCGCATCCAGTGTGGATACGATGCGGGCGCGGATGCGCTCGGGAATCCCGGATGACGACGGGATCAGTCCGGCGAACGCGCCCGATGGGGCATAGTGCGGCTGATAAAACTGCGGTACGTAAACCCCGGGGATCTGTGCGCAGGCTTGCAGCAATGCCTGACGCGACCAGGTGCCCTGTTTCGCTCGTTGCACCGCGGCCACCACTTCCGGCAGCGCCTCTTCCCCATCACCGATCACCAGCAAATCGAAAAACTCAGCCACCGGCTCGGGGTTGAACACCGAAGGTCCTCCCCCAATGACCAATGGACCGTGTTGACGTTCCAGCGCCCGTAGCGGCAATCCGGCCAGATCGATCAAATCGACGATGGAGGTATAATGCAGCTCATACTGCAGCGTGAATCCCACCACGTCGAAATCCGCCAGGGGCGTGAACGTCTCGAGCGAGAACAACGGCACCGCCTTGCTGCGCATCTGCTCCGCCATATCGAGCCAGGGGGCAAATGCGCGCTCGGCGTAGACACGCGGCTGCCGGTTGAGGAGGTGATAGAGGATGGGAAAGCCCATATAGGACATTCCCACCTCGTAGACATCCGGAAATACCAGTGCCACGCGCGTATCATACTCTGCCGGGCTCTTGCGGATCATGTTGAATTCATTGCCGATATAGCGGCCCGGTTTGGCCACAAAGGGCAACAATTCATCGAAAATCCGTTGTTTCAGGGAATGCTGTACTTCTTCATCGCACCGAATCGTCACGCTTTTGTCTTAACTCCGCATGCTGTGCACGAACGCCATGCCTTTTTCCACGGCTTGCTCGTTGAGCGGCAGCAGGTTCTTGCGCTTGATCAACGCGGGCAGGGCCGAGAAAACGACTTCTTTGGGCAGGATGCGCGAGTAAGCGATATACGCGCCCAGAACCACCATGTTGGCGATGCGGGTGTTGCCCAACTCATCGGCGATGGTGGTCGCCGGCAAGGCCAGCAGCCGGACATCGGTTCGAGTGGGCGGATTGGGCACCAGTGCGGTATCATAGATGATCAATCCACCCGGTGCCACCTCGCGCTCGAACTTGTCCAGGGAGGGCTGGTTCATCACCACCAGCACGGTGGGCTTGCTGACCACGGGGGAACCGATGCGCCGCTCCGAGAGGTTGACGTGGCAGTTGGCGGTTCCACCGCGCATCTCCGGTCCGTAGGAGGGGATCCAGGAGACGTGGTAGCCGGCCCGCATGCCCGCTTCAGCGATCATCAGGCCCATCATGAGGATGCCCTGTCCGCCGAAACCGGCCAGTTTGAGACGGGGATTCTGGAATTCCGCGGCGGGTTTTTCCACCTTGACCGCTTCTTCACCCTGTTGCGGCAGTTCCAGCTTTTCCCGGATGCCATCGACGGAAAAAACGTGACGACGGTTTTCGCGCACCGCGGTCTCTTCGCTGCGATCCCGGTATACGCCGAGTGGAAACTGCTTGAGCATAAAGTCATTCATCCACTGTTTTGATTGCACCGGCGTCATTTTCCACCCGGACGGGCAGACGGAGAGTACTTCGATGAGCGAAAAGCCCTTGTTGTCGATTTGATTCTGAATTCCTTTGCGCACCGCGCGCCGCGCCTTGTTGGTATTTTTCGCGTCTCCCAACATCACGCGCTCCACATATACCGGCGCTTCCAGGGTAGCGATCATCTCCGCGACGCGGATCGGAAAACCCTCGTTTTCGGCGTTGCGGCCGAAGGGCGTTGTCGTCGTCTTTTGTCCGATCAGCGTGGTCGGCGCCAATTGGCCGCCGGTCATGCCGTAAATGGCATTGTTGACAAAAAAGACCGTGATGTTCTCACCGCGATTGGCGGCCTGGACGATTTCGTTGCCGCCGATGGCCGCGAGATCTCCGTCGCCCTGATAGCTGATGACAATCGATTCGGGATAGGCGCGTTTGATGCCGGTTGCCGCTGCGGGTGCACGGCCATGCGCACACTGGATATTACCCGTGCGGAAATAGTAATACCCAAACACACTGCAGCCCACCGGACTCATCAAAATGGTCCGTTCGCGGATGCCGAAATCATCGATCGCTTCAGCGATGAGCTTTGTCAAAACGCCATGGCCGCAGCCCGGACAATAGTGGGTCACGTCCTTGATGGCGCTGGGATTGCGATCATACACTTTATAAAAACTGTCCGCTTTGCTCAATTTCTTCTCAGCCATGTCTCACGCCTCCCAAAGAGTGTTGGCCCTGGCATGAATCTCCTCCGCGGAAGGAACCACGCCACCCATGCGATTGTAGAAATGGACCGGCTTCTTGCCCATCAGGGCGAGGCGCACGTCGTCCACCATCTGACCATTGGACAACTCGACGACGAGGAATTGCTTCACCCGGTCGCCGAGCGCGGAGATATGTTCGCTCGGGAAAGGCCACAGCGTAATCGGACGCATCATGCCCACTTTTTTGCCTTCCGCGCGCATATCATCCACAACGGTCTGCAGAATGCGCGAGACAACGCCATAACCGATGAACACCAGTTCGGCGTCATCGGTCCTATAATCTTCATAACGGACTTCGTTTTCACTGATCAACTGGTATTTCTCTTGCAGGTGGATATTGTGTTGTTCCAGCATTTCGGGTTCGAGCTGGATCGAGGTGATGAGCCGGTGTTCATCACCGGCATCGCCGTGCAGCGCCCAGGGCTTGTCCGGGAACGAGGCATGGGCTTCCGGAAACTCGACGGGCTCTTCCATCTGGCCGATAAAGCCATCGGCCATGACCACGACCGGAATCCGGTACTTGTCCGCCAGGTCGAAGGCCAGCATGGTGAAATCGCACATCTCCTGGGCGCAATTGGGACCCAGGGCGATCACCTTGTAATTGCCATGACCGCCCCCCTTGACGATCTGATTGTAATCGCCCTGCTCCGGCGCGATGTTACCCAATCCCGGGCCGGCGCGCATGATGTCCACCAGCACCAACGGCAACTCGGCGCCCGCACAATAGGAAAGACCCTCCATTTTCAGGCTGATGCCCGGGCTGGAGGAGGCGGTCATGACGCGGACATTGCCGGACGCGGCGCCATAAACCATGTTGATGGCGGCGACTTCACTCTCCGCCTGAATGAAGGTGCCCCCCACCTGCGGCATGTAATAGGCGGCGGCTTCGGCCACTTCCGAGGCCGGTGTGATGGGATAGCCGAAATAAAAGCGGCATCCGGCGAGAATCGCCCCCTTGACGATCGCTTCATTCCCCTTGATCAGTTGTTTGGCCATATCAGGAGACCTCCTCCCCGATATACCCTTTCTTGTAGACGGTGATGGCGCCGGGCTCCGGGCACTGGTAAAAACAGGTGCCGCAGCCGCTGCATCCCGATCCCGTATATCCGGCGGGGTGGTATCCCATTCGGTTCAAATGCTTCTGTTCGAACAGCACATTCTCAGGGCAAGCCGCGATGCAGAGTCCACAGCCTTTGCACTCATCTTCACGGACTACTACTTTGGCCTGCGCCCGTACAACGGCTTCAACCATAGTACCTCCAAATTGGGTGTCCACGATGAAATCGCGCCGTTGACGCGTTTTCATCGTTCTTCTTCGCGCTCCAGTTTAACCATTTTTTCGCTAACTTGCAAGGAGTTTTTGCCCGTAACTCGTGCGCATGGCTGAAGATGGGGGTAAAAAAAGGCCGGCAGGCCGGGCGCAAAACAGCCCGTTGAGAGGGAGCCGGTCATTGCAGAAAGGGGTTATACTTCTTTTCATGGGCGATGGTCGTCGCTTTGCCATGCCCCGGATGGACCCGGGTGGTATCCGGAAGAACCAGGAGCTGACGCCGGATCGCAGCCAGCAGCTGCTCCGCCGAGCCGCCCGGGAGGTCGCTGCGGCCGATGGATTCGTAAAAGAGCACATCCCCGGAGAAGAGGTCATCACCCATCAGAAAGCAGACGCCGCCCGGCGAATGCCCCGGCGTGTTCAGGACCTCCAGCGTCAACGCCCCGGTACGAACGACCTCTCCGCCGCGCAACCACTGGTCGACTTCGAAGGGAAGCGGCGCCGGGAAACCAAAAAACTGCGTCTGCAAGGCGACGCTGGCGAGATTGAGTTTTTCGTTTTCGTGGGCATACACCGTTGCCCCGGTCGCTTTTTTCACCGCAGCGACGGCGCAGACGTGGTCAAAATGACCATGGGTCAGGAGAATGGAAGAGACTGTCAGATCGTTATTCGCGATCACCGCCAGGATTTTTTCCGCTTCGTCGCCGGGATCGATCACGGCCGCCTGACGGGTCTCGCGACAGCTGATGATGTAACAGTTGGTTTCAAGGCGACCGAGTGCAAGGGTTTCAATGGGCATGGGATTCTATTGGCGTTGGGGTCTGTTGGTTCCATGGCGTGGTTTATAAAGTGCGATGGGAAGGCATCGTGCAAAATGCATGAAATCTTGATCACTCACTTTTTCGCTCGCTGCGCTTTGTGGTCAAATGACGCATCATAGTCGATCGAGCCAAAAAGCTCCAGTATTTTCATCTGCTCGTGCTTTTTGATGTATTCTTCGAGCGCCTCCGTGACGGCCGCTTTTGGGGTCTTGTGACGGCCTATCTCTTTGGCCTTTTCAATGAGCGCATCGTTTATTGCCAGGTTGGTAGCCATCTGCAACCTCAATAGCCTCAATAGTTCCTGACGCAGCCTGATTGCTGCCAACAAGGGGTGTCTCTCGTGAGGAGAACTTCTTTATTGGTGTATTGTTGAAGGATAGCGACTTGTACTTACACCATTTTGTATGGTATTTTACACATATTTTTTGGAAATTGCAATTAAATTGCTTCCCTGGCGGTGATCCACTCAGCGGATCACCGCCATCTTGACGACCTGCTGCCAGGCCTCGGTCTCCATGCGGATAAAATAGACGCCGCTGGCCAGCGGCCTGCCGGTTTGATCGAGGCCGAGGTAGTGAAAACAGTATTCACCGGCGGGCTGCAGCCCCTGGAACAGCGTGGCGACCCGCTCGCCGAGGAGGGTATAGACGGCAATGCGCACCCGGGCGGAGCGCGGCAGCCGCCAGGTCAGCGTGGTGGAGGCATTGAAGGGATTTGGATAATTTTGCAGCAGCGCATGGTGCTGCGGCATCTGCGCCGCCGGGACCGCCACTTCGGTCACCGTTCCCAGGCTGTAGCTGGCGCTGGACATATCGCTGAAGACCGGCATGCCGACTTGCGCCGCGGCGGCATGTTGGGAAGAAGTCATTTTTCCGCCGGCTGTGACAAACCCCTGGCGGCTGATGCGGTAGGATTGTGCCTGGGCGATGATGACTATGATTAACAAGATGAGGAACACTTTTATTTTCATATGAATAATCCTGAATATCTGTATTCTCGGTAAGGGCAAGCGGGATTAATCCAAGACCACAAGAACCCTGATCTTGCCGCTGCCCGCTGCCAAACCCTCCAGTGCTTTTGCCACCATCGCGCCCGGCGTGATGTCCGTCGCTTTCATGGCGTATCCCGGCAAATCCGAAGTGGTCAACAGATCGCCCGGTGCGATCGCGCCATTTTGGGCGGTCACCTTGCAGGGCACGACACCGGCGAGGGCGAGCGGATATCCATCCGCCAGGGCCTTGCCCACCAGCAGCGTGGGCTCGGTGGAGATGATGCCCGCGACGCGGCGGTCATACGGCGTCGAGGTGCGCTTCAGTTCGAGGTTCGCCGCCGGATTGATGATGACCACATCGCCGGCCTCGAGGGCATCGGCGGAAGGCAGAGTCTCCGCCACATCACCCCATCCGCCGGTGGTGCAGCGCGCCGGGCCTTCCACATAGAGCGCAAAGCTGTTGGGCGTCGGCGGGCCGCTCAGCTTTGCATGCACGCCAAAGAGGCTGCCTTCGCCCTGTACGCCGGTTCCGGTGGTGCTCACCCCGCGCACGCCGCCGGTCACGCCCTGGCCTTCGACCCCCCAGGAACCGTACAAGGCGGAATTGACAGCGCTCAGCACTGCCACGTTGGGAGATACTTTCCCAATGGCGAGTGCGTTCGGGAAGTGACGCGATTGCAGGAGATTATCCGCCAGATCCACTGCAAAGATGCCGTTATCGGCGATCATATAGCTGCTCACGGTATTGGGGACGCCTTTGTTGGGGAAGCGATTGTCGTAGGCGGCGCCGGAAAAATAATTATCCTCGAGGCGGAGCAGGACGTCGCCGCTGAGGCCGCCGCCCACCGCCACGATGCCATTGGCGGCCTGCACCGAGGTGATGTCGCCCGCCGGGAACGCCAAATCCACCGGCTCGATGGTTCCGTTTTTGATCATGGCACTGGTGATGACGCCCTCTTCGTTCTTGCGGATAAAGCGGGTGTCATAGACCGAGCCGTCGCGGTAACCGGATTCGAGCTGGATGAGCACATCGCCCACCAGGCCGCCGCCGGTGATACCGTTGCTGGTGATGACGCCGGTGATATCGCCGATGTTGAAGGAGAGGTCCTCCTGGGTGATCGAATTGTTTTTGATATCCGCGCCGGTGATTTCGCCGTCGCGGATCATGGCGCTGGTGATGCTGTTCTCTTCGTTTTTGCGCACAAAGCGGCTGTCGTAGACGATCCCGCTCTGATAATTGCTGTTGAGGGTGAGGGTCACGGCGCCGGTGGTGCCGCCGCCGCTCAATCCCGTGCCGGCGATGACCTGGGTGATGGTGCTGGCGTTGAAGGCGAGATCGGTCGCCTGAATGGAGCCATCGACGATTTTGGCAGAGGTCACGCTGTTATTCGCCAGCATCGGGGTGGTGATGACATTGTTCTCATCGCGGCGTACAAAACGCGTGTCATAGACCTGGCCGTTGGCGAAATCGGGCGCCAGGGAGAGGGTCACCGCGCCCGCGGCGCCGCCGCCCGCCAGTCCGGAGCCGGCGTTGACGGCGGTGATGGTGCCGGTGCCCAGTGCAAAACCGATATCCTGGCGCTGTATCGAGCCATCGGTGATCATGTCGCCGTTGATGGTGTTGAGACCGCCGCGGGGCACATAGCCCGCGTCGATCTGAAAACGGTCATAAAAGGCATCGGCCTTTTTGCCGCCGAGTCTGGGGGCGTCGATATTGTTCTTCGTCGCGTCGTCGGCCTGGGTTTTGGTGTAGAATTGATCCGCGGCGACCTGTCCCAGGGAACCGGCATCCGCGGCATAGATGCTGAAAGGCACGCTGAGGATCTCCTTGCGCGGCTGCATCACCTCGCCGTTCACTTCCAGTTGAATCCAGCGCGGACTGCCGTCGAAGAGGACGCGGGAGAAGGCGTTCTCCCGTCCCAACTCGGCGGTAAAGTAGCCCTGATAGATATCGACGTTCTGATCCTCCTGCCACAGTTTCGTGCCGCCGCTGGCGGCGGACCAGATGCTGACGCGCGCCAGCAGAACGCCGGTGACGGGATTGCCATCGCGGTCGGTCAGATACCCCTGGTAGGCGATCACCTTGGGGATGGAGAGCGCCGCAGCAGCGAGCTGTATCTCTGACGGGGATGGGGTGGCGACGGGCATTGCGGTGTCGGGATGCTGCGCGAACAGGGTGACCGCGCAAAAAAAGAATAACATCGTCCGGGAAACGACGTGGATTGGGCGCCTCATGATGCCTGTACCTCCGGTTGAAGACTTTGGTTGCTGCAAATGGTTTCTATTTTCTAAATAATAGTGATTTGGAGGGCAATCTGCAGAAAACTTTCTGGCCGTACTTTCGGTTGGCCAAGTCGTGGACGATCCCGTTCGTGCGCGAGCGTATGGTGCGGCGTCTTTTGCGTGTGTTCCGCTCCTTCCGTGTCTTCCGTGTCTTCCGCTTCTTCGGCTTCTTTTGCTTCTTCCGTTTTTCCGTGTTTTCCGTGTTTTCCGGAGTTTCCGGGGTTAAAAAGGGCCGCCGGCAAAAACCGGCGGCCTCACATCAGGCCGCAGCGCGTGGCTTCCGGCCGCTCAAATGACAATGAGTTCCTGCTGCGGCGGCGACAGGAATTCACACCCGCTCTCGGTCACCACCACCATCTCTTCGATGGTGACGACGCCACGGCCGGCCACCGTGAGACGCGGCTCCAGGGTGTAGACCTGGCCCACTTCCACCTTCAAATAGGGCAAATTTTTGTAACGCTCCCAAACGGGGCAGAGCAGGCCCGCGCCGTCGTGGGCATTGCGGCCGACCTGGTGGCCCAACGCGTGCGGATACTCCTCATAGCCGGCGTCGACGATGTGCTGGCGCGCGATCTGGTCGATGTGCCTGCCCTCCACGCCCGGTTTCAGGGCCGCCGCCGCACTCTGGATGGCGTCATAGATGGTGCGAAATCCCTTCTGCACTTCGGGCGGGGCCTCGCTTTCTCCGGGACGGCGGAAATACCAGGTGCGCTGCAGATCGGAGACATACCCTTCGAAGCGCACGCCAAAATCGATATTCATGATATGGCCGGGTTCGATCAAACGGCCGGTCGGTCCGGCATGCGCGCCCGCGGTATCGGGTCCGGTGAAAACCGAAGGGCAATGATCCGCTCCCCAGGCCGGGGTCAGGCCTTTCGCCTGCATGCGCGCGGTGATGAAAGCCGCCACCTCCTGCTCGCTCATGCCCACCTTGACGAAAGCGGTGACCTGATCATAGATATCGAGCGTCTCCGCAATGGCGCGACGGATGCGCGCCAGTTCGGCCGGCGATTTGCGGCCGCGCAAGGCCGCCACCAGCGCTTCGCTCGACATCAGCGCGTCCGCATAGGGTGTCTCCAGCAGATACTCCTGCAACATCAGGTACATGCCGTGGCTCATGCCATCGGCCATGACATCGTTGGTTGAATAGTTGATGGCGATGCGCCGGGGCTGCAGACGCTGCAACGCCTCCAGCAGGGGCTGGCGCACCGAGTCGCGGTAGCCCACCACTTCATAGCGCGACGCATGATCGCGCACCGTCTGCATATCGAGACTGCCGACAATGGCCGTCGCTTCTCCCGTCGCCGCCAGGATGAAGGCTGAGGGCCACACCACATTCGTCCCGGCGATGAGATCCAACACCGGATCCGGCGTCGCCGAGGTCTCGCGCACGAACGTCAGCCAGAGATCGACGTCCTGCTCGCGCATGATTTGAATCGCCTGTTCGATTTTTTCATGGACCATGATATCGATTGCCTCCCAGATAGGGTATGCCCCCCGTTCCTGCAGCAGCTTCGCGCGAAAAACACGCCGGATTGCACGCACCAGAGTGCGCCAGCGGATATAGGCATTCGTTTCAACCCGACGGCGCCGGCGGCGATGAGCGGAGAGCCAGGCCCCCCCTTCTCGCCCGAAAATGACGGCCCGTTATCCGCTGCAATCCACCAGCGCCGGCAGCGTTCCCGGCACGCCCCTAAAATTAATCAGAAACATCCACAATGTCAACAACCAGTTGCGCCCGCTCCATCCTGCAAAAGCCTCGCGACGCCATCGCCTTAAAGCGTCCAATTCGTCGCTCCCTTCGACCAAATCGTCGAATGCGTGTGATTCTGCCTGAAATACATCCGCTGCAAATTAGTCTTCAAGTCTTTGTTATTTTTTGTCTTATAGTTATTATTGATTTTTTGGCACGCAGATTGCTATTGCAGGGGCAGACAGGCCTGAAAATTCAAACTGAAAGTATAAAAAAGGAGACTCATCATGAAAACCCGCAACACGCTTTATTGGATCGTCGCTGCCATTCTGGTGGCGTTCAGCTTCAGCCAGGCGCAAACCACCACCACCCCGCCGCCCGTTGTGCACGGCCCCAAATTCGTCGACGCCAATGGCGACGGTTTCAACGACCTCGCTCCGGATGCCGATGGCGATGGCATCCCCAACGGACAGGATCCCGATTATGTGAAACCCGGTGACGGCACCGGCCAGGCGATGGGCAAGGGTAAAGGCAAGGGCGCGCCCGGATTCGTCGATGAAGACGGTGACGGCATCAACGACAACGCCCCCGATGCCGACGGCGATGGCATCCCCAACGGCCAGGATCCCGATTACGTGAAACCCGCTGACGGCACCGGCCAGGGTTTCGGCAAAGGCAATGGTCGCCGCTTCAACGGCTTTATCGATGAAGACGGCGATGGCATCAACGACCGCCTCCGCGATGCGGACAAGGACGGCGTCGCCAACTGCCAGGATGGCGACTGGGTTCGTCCCATGGACGGCACCGGTTACAGAAATGGCCGCAACTCCCAGCCCGGCGCCGGTTTCGGTCAGGGCGCTCCCGGCCAGACCCCCGGACAAGCTCCCGGCAAGACTCCGGGCCCCCGAGGACGCAACTAGACAACCATCGACACCCCTGCAACTGAAGAGGCCGCTGCGATCCACCGGATCGCGGCGACCTCTTCTTCCCATATGAAATGGTTTTGAAATCGCTGTTTTTCATATGCAAAGTAGCATAAGGATCGCTGTCATGAAACTCCATCCAGAGTCCCTCACCCAAGCCCTGCACCGCCTCGTCGCCGCAGGACTGCTTCTCGGCGCGCTGATGGCGCCGCTCGGGGCTCAAATCGGGCTCTCGGTGCAGAACGAAAGCGGCTATACCAGCAATGCGTTCGCCAATTACTACGCCGCGCCCGATTACTTTACCAGCACCACCGCCGGCATCCATTACGACTGGCTGCGCGAATCCAGTGGCAACCGCCTCTACTATCAGGGCGAATGGATCCTCTTCAACGACTATCGCGATCGCAATGCCCAGCAACACGAGGCCGGCCTCAAAGGCTATCAACTCCTGGAAGACTCCGGGCACCGCATCGATTGGGGCATCCGTCTGCAAACCCTGCGCTATGCGGAAACCTACCGCTGGTATGAACAGAATCGGGCTTCGGCCTATGCGCAGTTAAAATATGTGGCCCAACCCTTCTGGTTTATCTATGCCGGCATCAATCTGACCCACATCGATTATCCCCGGTTGACGCCGTTCGCGCACTTTCGCGTGCACGGATTTATCCGCAACAGCTGGTTCCTGGACACCGGCACAACGCTGATCTGCGAAACCGGTTTGCTGCAAAAGAGCTATTCGCAGCTGGATCAACCCCGCACGGCACTGGATGCGCCGGAAATCGTCTATGGCACACCGGGCAGCAGCCTGCAGGGCACCCTGGCGCTGCGCGCGGCGCAAGCGGTGACGGCGCGCTCCGGACTCAGCCTCGAATACCGGGTGCGGCACAATTTTTCCAATGCCTCCCGCTACCTCGCCTCTGCAGAAGGCGGCTATTTTTCCGACGAAGATCTCTTTGAGGATATTTTTGCGCACCACGGACAATCCCTGGCCGCCACTTACAAGCAGCGGCTGCCGTGGCTGATGCAGTTTTCAGTGAATGGACAGTGGGCCGGCAAGCAGTACGATGAGCGATTGGCTGCTGATTTGACCGGGGTCATTTTCGAGGATGGGCGCCTGCGCAGCGACACGCGGCGCGCTTTGTGGCTCGAAGTGGAAAAACAGATTCGTCTCACAGCGGCACTCGCGCCGCTCAAGCTCTCCCTCACCCTCTCACAGGTGAAAAACCACTCCAACGATCCCTTCTACAATTACACCAGTGGCTACTGGGGCGTGCAGTTCCAGCAGGGTTTCTAGGCACGCCGTTCGGCGGCGCTTTTCAGGCCATATTTCTGCAGTTTGTAGCGCAAATGCCGTTCGCTCATGCCCAGGCGGCGCGCCGCCTGACTCTGCACACCGCCCGCCTTCTGCAGGGCCTCCCTGATCAGCTGGATCTCAAAGGCGGCAACCCGTTCTTCAAAGGTCGCGGCCGTGCTTTCGGGTGACGCCTCGCTCGATGGCGCAAACGGCAAATCCTGAACGCCGATCCATTCATCGCGGCTCAGAATCACCGCCTGCTCCATGAGATGCTGCAGTTCGCGCACATTGCCCGGAAAAGCATATTTGACCAGCGCATCCGCCGCCTCGCGGGTCAGACCGCGGATGGCCTTGTCATTTTCCTTCACAAATTGCCTGATGAAGTGATCGGCCAGCAGCAGGATATCCTTTTTACGCTCACGCAGCGGCGGCAATTCGATGCGAATCACCTTGAGGCGGTAATACAAATCTTCCCGGAACGTGCCCTCCTCCACCATCTTCTCCAGATGCCGGTGCGTCGCGGTGACGAGCCGGACATCGGCCATAATTGGCTGCGAAGCGCCGACGCGCTCGAACTGCTGCTCCTGCAGCACCCGCAGCAGTTTGGCCTGAATCGTGAGCGGCATATCGCCCACCTCATCGATGAAGAGGGTGCCTCCCTGCGCCGCCTCGAAGCGGCCCTGCCGCATCCTCTCCGCGCCTGTAAAAGCCCCCTTTTCATGGCCGAACAATTCGCTCTCCACCAGGGTCTCGGGCAATGCGGCCATGTTGACGGCGATGAAGGGATTCTGTGCGCGCGGACTGGCGAGATGAATGGCCTTGGCCACCAGTTCCTTGCCGGTGCCGCTCTCTCCGAGTATCAGGATGGTGGCGCGGCTGGCGGCCGCCCGCGCCGCCACGCTCAGGGCCCCCTGCATCGATTCGGATTGTGTGAGGATGCCGCCGAACTGCAGGCGCTCGGCGACGAGGCTGCGCAGGCGCTCGTTTTCCGAGATGAGCTGCTTGCGTTCCAGCGCCTTGGCGATGACGATCTCGAGCTGATCCAGATCGACGGGTTTGGTGATGAAATCGACCGCACCCTCCTTCATGGCGGCAACCGCGTCCTCGAGCGTGCCGAAGGCGGTCATGAGAATAACCCCGATCTGCGGGTTGAGACTTTTAACCTCCGCGAGCAGACGGGCGCCATCCATATGGGGCATGCGCAGATCCGACAGGACCAGATCCACGGCCTGCCGGCGCACGATCTCCAGGGCCGCGTTGCCATCCGCCGCCATCAGGGTGAGATAATGCCTTTTGCGCAAAAATCCATCGAGGGTGTTGCGCTGCGTCGCTTCATCATCGACGATCAATATGGTATGGGCCATCTTCTCTCATCCTCATTGCGCAGCCGCTTCAGAGAGCGGCAGCAAAAAACCACAGCAATTGCAGTAACATATATCCCGAAAAACGCTGCCTCATAGCGCATCCGCTTCATGGAGCGGCAGGGTGATCGAAATGCGCGTGCCCTGTCCCTCCTGACTGCTGACATCGATGCTGCCGTTGTGCTGTGAAATGATCTGCTGCACGATGCTGAGCCCGAGTCCGCTGCCCGACTCCCGCGTCGTGAAGTAGAGATTGAATATCTTGTCGAGATTTTCTTCAGCGATGCCGGCGCCGTCATCGGCAACGGACAAGCGTACGTGGGATTTATCGACCGCGCATTCCACGTGAATGGCGCCGCCCGGCTGACAGGCGGCCAGGCTGTTGTGCAGGAGATTCAACAGCACCTGCTGCAGCTTGCTGCCATCGCCCCACACCCGGGCATCCGGCTGACACGCCGTGGTGATGGCGATCTGCCGGAGTTGCGCTTCGCTGCGCATCAGGGCCGCCGCGCGGTTGACGAGTTCCTGCAATTCCACCGCTGCCCCCTTGAGCGGCGCCGGTTTGGCAAAAGTCAGAAACTGCTGAATGATTTCATTGATGCGCTTCGCCTCATCGTGCAGGGTGCCGGTCAGCGCTCCGTACTCATCGGCCGCTTCCCGGGGCGTGAATTCCCGGCGCAGACGCTGCGCGATCATCACAATGGCATTGAGCGGATTGCGGATTTCGTGCGCCACCCCCGCGGCGAGATGCCCCATGGCGGTGATTTGCTCGTGACGGCGCACCTGCTCTTCCAGATATCTGTTTTCGGTGCGGTCCCTGATCACGATGAAGGCCATATCCACGACCTGCTGCGGATCGCGCACCGCCTGCACGCTGGCCTGAATGAAACGTTCCTGGTTGCCGATTATCAGCGTTGCCGCTTCGATCTCCTGGTGTTCACCCGAAGCGATTGTTTTTTCCAGCCAGGTGCAGATTTCCGGCCAGGCTTCGCACGTTTTCGCAATGACGGAAGCAAAGGTGACGCCGAGCAGGGTCTCCGCCGCACGGTTGAAGAGAAGAACCTCGCCGGCCCGATTCACGGCGATGACAGCGTCGCTCATGTTGGCGAGAATACCCTGCGCATACCCTTCGACGCGCGTGTAGGCCGTGCGCAGATCGCGATAATACTGCAGTCCGATGAGGCCGCCGCCCGCGAGGGCGCCCAGCGCGAGCAGCAGAAAAGAGAGCAGCCAGACGCGTTTGCGCGCCTGCGCCTCGGTCTCGCGAAGATGCGTCGTGAACAATCCGATACGCATCAGGGCGCGCCGGCCATCCTGCACAAATACCGTTTGCACAATTTCGAGTACTTCGCTATCCTGAAAAAAGTCAAAGCGGGTGGCCGGTTCGGATGAGGCGAGCGCCGTCCAGAGAAAGACATCCTCCGAAATCGCCTCCATGCCGGGAACCCCTTCCGAGGCCAGCAACACCTCGGTGCTGTCCTGGACGACCGCATAGCAGACGCCGGGAGTGGCGCCGGTTTTGCGAATGAACGCGCCCGGACCAATCGCACGGCGGAATTCCAGCATCTGGCTGGCATCGCCATTGACGACGATGGCGCCGCCGCGGCGGCGCTGCCTGGCCACGGCATAGCGGTTCGCGGGGCCGAACGCCCGTCCGCGAAAGCCGAGCACCAGTTCATTGAGGGAGTCGCTGAGAACGTCTTGCAATAGCAGGCGCGGCGCCTCCACGGGCATCCCCGACCCTGCCGGCAGATTGGAGAGCAGCAGACGGCCGTTGCGATCGAAGACGTGGACACGAAAGAGGTTATTCTGTTGTGCGATATGCTCCAAAAGATCGCCACTCAATAGCCCCTGATAATCCATCTCCTCGAGAATGCGGGCATTATCGAGCAGTCGCTGCGCCAGCAGTTCTTCGACATAGGAAAAGGAGTGTTCGGCCGATTCATAGCCCTGCTGGGCGATATCCATGATGGTGTGCGCCTGTTCCTGGAGGGCGCCGATCAATTCATCACGGGTGTTTTTGAGTTCGAGCAGGGTGAACAAAATCAGCACCGCCGCCAGGATCAAAATGAGCAAAGCGGCCAATCGTCCGGTGAAGAGGCGCGCCGTCGCCGATTTGGGCCAGGAGCGACCCTGCCGGATGTGCGATTGTTTCATGCCGGCCTCAGGTCACCAATGTCCAGCTTCACCACGATCTCTCCCGCTTGAACAGGACGACAATGAAGCGCGTGGCGCCATAGCCTTCGTTGGTGTCCAGCGAAGTCACCATCTCCCAGCCTTGCGCGCCCAGTTCATTCATCTCCTGGTCCATCTTGACTTCATCGAATTTCCCGCCCATGAAGCCGCCCGCTTTGAACTTGTAGGTCTTGTATTCCCATTTCATACTCAGCTCCCTGTTTGATTACTTGTTCGTCGCGCCGAATCCCTGCATATTCAGCATCGGCACCGCGCCCTGCGGCAGGATGCCCCACTGTATGTTGGGGGCCAGTTTTTGCACGAATTCCCATTGAATGATGGTGGGATTTTTCGTCAGTGCCAGCTGGCGGATCTCGATGCTCTTGGCATCGCCTTCCGCTGCGACGATTTTCTGTTCCTTGCGGATTTT
>DCUM01000080.1 GCA_002327255.1 bacterium UBA2214
ATGTCGCTCTCTGCAACAGCCGACACCACCGCCCGAAAACGCCTTGAGGCGCAGATCGAAAGTAAAAAAGGGGACCTGCGCCGCCAGGTGATGTCTCATACCGCCGCATCACTGCCATCCGATGATAAGCGTTCGGAAGAGCTGCGCAGTGTGCTCACCCAAAGACTGGTGGTCGAACAGATCAACCTGAGTTCCCTCCGCAACCAGGAGCGATTTTACAGCAACCTGCGCGAAGAGTACCGGCGGCAGAGCCCCCAAATGCTGGAAAAAACCATCGAACTGGCCCGCTTGAAGAGAACGCAGACCGTTCATCAGAATCTGCTCAACTATCTCGTCGAGCGGCACGAAGAGGCCAAAATCAAGGCGGCCACCGGCGCGGGCAGCATCCGCATCATCAATCCGGCGGCGTTGCCCCTGCAGCCCATTCCGCGGAACATCCCGCGCAACCTGTTTCTCGGCCTGGTATTGGGACTTGGCTTTTCTTTCGGACTCGCCTTTCTGCTGGAGAGCCTCGATCAAACGGTGCGCACCAAGGAAGATCTCGAGCGTCTCACAGGCATCCAGGTGGTCGGGCTTATTCCCTTGCATGTGCAGACCAATGGCAGGAGCCAGGGCATGCTCAAGAGCCGCAAAGCCTTCAGCGGAGTCTGGAAAAAGGTCTTCAAAATTCATTCCAGGGGCAAAAAAACTGAAAATGAAATTTATCCGTTGATTAACCAGGTCAATCAGGTCAACGTCCGCACCGCGTTTGCCGAATCGTTCCGCAGCCTGCGCACGGACCTGCAATTCTTCCGCATCGATCAGCCCATCAAGAAGCTGCTCATCACCAGTTCCATCCCCGGTGAGGGCAAGAGTCTGGTGACCGCCAATCTGGCGATCGCTCACGCCGAGTTGGGTTATCGCGTTGCGATCCTGGATGCGGACCTGCGCCGGCCCAAACAGGCCGCCATTTTCGGAGTCGACCGCAAACCCGGAATGGTCGAATATCTGATGGATATAACCAGTTGGGAGAGCATCATCCGGCCGCTCAATGCGCCGGGCCTCTTTCTCGTGCCCACGGGCACGTTGCCGCCCAACCCGGCGGAAATACTCAACAGCCAAAAAATGGCGGATGTGATCGACCGGTTGTCGCACGAGTTCGATTATCTTTTCATCGATGCACCGCCGCTCATCAGTCTGAGCGATGCCAAGGCGCTTTCGCGCCTGGTCGAGCATTTGCTGCTGATTTTCCGCTATGGCAGCACAGAAAAACGATACGTCAAGGAAGCGCTCGGCAACCTCCGCAATAGCAATGCAACCATCGTCGGCTTTGCCCTGAATGGCGTCGATTTTGGCTCCGGCAACGGCTATGGATATGGATATGGGTATTACAAATACCATTACTATTATTCCTCGCAACCCCAGGAAAAAATGGGGAAAAAAGTCTCTATCACGCAACCTGGCGTCAATTGATTGACAGCACCCGGGGGCTGATACCCGGAGAATCATTAATCTGTGGATGGGTGCGATGAAGCGGATGGTTTGGGCTCTTTTCTTTTTTGCGTTTTTGACCGGCTGGGCGACGGCCAAAGAGTCCACAACAATTTCTCAACGGCTGATCCGTGGTGGATTTGAAAATGTACGCGTGAGCCCTGCCGGGGATGATGAACTGGCAGTCGCCTATGAGAACCGCCTCTATCGCAACGAAATCAAGGCTGCGGGCATCGTTCTCAAACTGGTTGAAGAAGGCGGCGGCGGATTCGCCCGGGTCCGGCTCTATCCCTGCAATCGCGGCGTGGCGCTGGGACAAATGGTCGTGGATATGGCCGCCTATCGTTCCTTCCTGGCTGGCCGCATCGATGCAGCGACTTTCGGGAAAACGCTCGTGGTGAAACCGGCGGCCGAAATGCCCGCCGTACCCTTCACAAACTGGCAAAACCGTTCATTTTTGAAAACCGACATCACTTTCACGGTCGGTCATCAGATCCAGTTGGGACAATACGACGACCGTGTGAAGATATATGGTCAGTTTCAACCCGGATTGGTCAGCCAGCTGTGGCCCGGGAACCGGGTGGCAGCGGAAGCGGCCATACCCTTCCGGGATGAGATCGGCATCTATCATGAAGAAACCAGGCTGGCGCGCCTCACCCTGAGCCAGTTATTCAGACTGCCGCGCGACGTCTATGCGGTCATACAGACGGGCATCTTCGTCCCCGAGCGCTGGGGGCTTTCTGTGGAGACAGCCGCCTTCTGGGCGCAGCGCCGTTTTCTCTCGGGCGTGCGCTGGGATCGCACCGGCTTTCTCTACCACGATGAGGACAAGTGGTTCTATTCTTCCATGGGAAGGAACACCTGCAAATTATATACGAACTGGTTTGTACCCTGGTTCGACATGATGGTGGGTGTGGATTACAGCCAATATCTGCTCGGCGATAAAGGCTGGCGTTTCACGGTGCGGCGCACATTTGCCGATACGGATATAGATGTCTATTTTGCCATGACGGATTGGGATCACTTTGGCGGCATTCAACTGCGACTGCCGCTGCCCCCGTCGCGGCGCATGCGACCCGCCCGCGTACGTTTGACCTGGCCCAATCAGTATACTTTGGGATACCGGGCAACCAGCGAGGCTTCCAGATTGGGCGGCCCCCTGCAGACCGGTCTGTCGGTGGATACGGGATGGAACCTGACCGATCAACTCGGAAATTTCACGCCCCGGCATATTGTTTTTAATTTTGAGAGCTGGAAGGATCATTAATCTGGCCCTGATTTTTCCAACATCATACCTGTGAGGGAACATACCATGAAAAAAATGAGCCTGGTGGGTGGGCTGCTGGCGCTGATCGTTCTCCTGCTGTCGATCAGCTGTGAGAAGATGGGAGATCCGGTGACGGTCTCGCAGTTTCAGGTGAACAAAAACGTCACCATGTCCAGTGAATCGCAGGGACTCCTCAACAGACGCACCTTCTACAATTTTGAGACGATTTTTCTCACGTTTGCGGATTTGTATGCCGAGGAACAAGTCGACATCCAGATCATCCGCGTCAGCGATCTCAAGATGATCAAGAGGCTCCTGGTTTTCTCGGATGGATACGGCGCTATCCGGAATTTGCCGATCTGGTATCATATCGGCTATCATGGGCCCTGTTCCTTCGAGGACATGAGCGAAAAGTACGTCGTACACCTGCTGCAACCCGGGGTGGACCGGCCGTGGGTCATCTACAGCATCCCGTTCGAGATTCATAAAGGCATTCCGCCCACGCCGCAGATTCGCGTCGTCGATGCAGGCGGCTGCTTCATACCGGGCTCGCTGCATCCCGGCGAACAACTCCTCATCGAAGGCTCGCGTCTGCCGCAGAATCAGAATGTACAACTCCTGGTGGTGGCCAATCGCATCAGCTATGTTCCGGGAGACGTCCTCACCGATCTCAGCGATAACGGCATCGAAACGGTGTCCATAGGCGCCAACGGCACTCTGGCGCCCACTGTCATCTGGAACAGCGTGGCGGCCGGACCCTACGACCTCATCGTCGACACCGAACCTTTTGGCATTTACAACGCCGGCGATGTGGTCAACGATGCCCTTCTGACAGGCCTGGTGGTGCAGAACGCCCCCATTTATGGCGATATTATCCAGGACATCGCCTGCGATCAGTTCGGCAATTATAAAATGTACTTTGATTCGCTGGAAACCGTGTACGCCAAAGTGAATGCTTTCACCAAGCCGCGGCTCGCCAGCGAATATGTCAGCATTTTTCTCACGCCCCATAAGCCCGTCTGGCAAGCCGGCGATTCCCTGGTTGCTCTGTGTACGGTGGGTACCTTTGAAATGCCGATCAATTGTCTCTGGAACGGCACCGCCGGCAGCCTGCCGCTGATCAGCACCCATGGCCAGTCCGCCCCGGATGATCCCACGCCGGTCAAATTGTGGCCGGGACTCTATGACGTCATTATCGACGTCGACCGCGATTATGTCTATACCCCCGGCATTGATATTCTTGACGGGGGACCTGTACCGGGATTCATCGTCGCCGGGAATCCGCCCCCTGTCCGTTTCGGAGCCAGTGCGGACATCGATTTCCTCGGACTCAAGGATGATAACCATAACATGTGGGGGGTATTCCGGGACGTAACCCATACCCCGGTTTGGGGCGTGCTGGTCGACTCCCTGGGCAATTTTGTACGCAATAACAAAATAAAGTTTGAGATTGTCAGCGGTCCCGGTTTTTTCAATCGTGACAGCTCCTTTACCAACTATGACGGCGCCGGTTTTTCGATTTTTGCCGGCGGACGCTGGGGCCAGGGTACCCTGGTCAAACTCTCCACCGTCGTCAATGGCATCACCTATGTCAAATATGTGCGGATTTTCCGCAAAATTCCCTATTCACACAATCAGGGCATTGTGATCGGCGGTTGAGGCCATCAGGAATCTGCGGAATAGACGTTTCAAGTCGATGCGTCTCTTTATCTATTTTGCACGGGCGCTCTCGAGATCGCCGTTGAAGCCACCAGCACGGTTCAATCCAGCCTGTTGGGTGCTAAAAACGGCAGCGCAGAGGGCTCGTGCATTTTTATTTCTGGCCCCGGCAATGCTACTGCTCCTTGCCGGCATGGCCACAGCACAGCACGCGAGCCTCATGGGCTTCAGCGGTTTGATAGTGACGCCATCCGCCGATCTGGCCCCCGACGGTCAATTGAGCCTGGGCGTGAGCCGCATCCCCGAGCTCTATGCCGACAAACTGCGGCCTTATCAGCGCACCGTCTATTTCGCCCGTCTGGGGTATCTGCCCTTTTTGGAAGGAACGGCCATGATCGTGCGGCCGGATGATTATCCCGGCGGCGTCGGCGACCGTTCGCTTCACGTTAAATTTCAACTCCTGCACGAAAAAGGCCACCGACCGGGCATGGCCATTGGCGCACAGGATTTTTTCGCCGCGCGCGGTCTGGATTTCGAACCCGCCAGGGCCCAGCACTTCGCCGCGCTCTATGTGGTGGCCTCTAAAAATCTGTCCCTGCAGCCGGTGCCTGTGCGCTGGCACCTCGGATTCGGCGCCGACTGGCTGCCCGCCAAAAACCGCTTTCTCGATGGGCTCTTCGCCGGAGTCACCCTGACCCCTCACCGTTACCTCATATTCCTCGCCGAATACGACGCGCATGCCTTCAATGCGGGATTTCGCCTGCATCCCGTCTCCTGGGTGCAGGCGCAGCTGGCCTGGTGGAAACTGCAGCAGTGGACGGCCACGCTGGTTCTCTCCGCGTCTTTCAAATGATCATTTGCTTAACACGTCCCTGTTCCCATGCACTGCGCTTTTCCTGCACGGGATCGCGATGGACGAGCCGGGAGAGGCTTTTTTGATGGAAGCGACCTTGTCACTTTCCAAGGCATTGGTCTTTTCACTCCTGAGATCGCATCTGACAAGAGAGGAGAGTCCATGCACCGGGGCAACTCTGGAGCAATGGCAGGAGGCCATCAAATATGCCGTGGCGCACCGGGTGGTGTTGCTTCTCTACACCCATTTAAAAAGCCACCCTCAGGATGTGCCCGAAAGTATCCTGCTGCGGCTGAAACGGCTCTATCGCATCAACGCGGCGGACAATCTGCGCCTGGAGAAAGAGCTGCAAACAATCATCGCCATGCTGGCCGCCGAAAATATCCCTTGCATGCCGATCAAGGGGATCGTCTTGTCGTATCTTTTATACGAAGATCCGGCCATTCGGCCGGTGGTCGATCTGGATATTCTGGTGCAACCGCACCACCTCGATCGTGTGCTGGATCTCCTGCTCGCGCGGGGCTATGCCTGGACGGTTCATGCGGATCGCATGCGCAGCCGCTGGTACCGGCGCATCAGCCATCATGTCGCTCTGATCCATCAGGAGCGCCGCATCATACTCGAAGTGCACGGCAAATTGGTGCAGCCCAACCGGGCGCGGCCCGTCGCAGGCGAACGCATCTGGCAGCGCGCGTTGAAATGGCATTTGGGAGATTATGAGTACGAAGGATTGAGCCTGGAAGATCTGACGGCCTATCTGGTGAGTCACAGCGCCAAAGAGTATTTTGGTTCCGTGCTGCAAATCCACGAGATCGCGGTTCTGTTGCTGCGCCAGCAACCCGGCAGTTGGCGCATCCTGTGGCAGCGCGCAGCGGAGCATCATTGCCGCCGCCGGTTGAAAATTTATCTGGCCTTGATGCGCCAGGCCTTTGCGCTTGATTTGACCCCGCCCGCTCTCCTGGCGCTGGTGCCTGAACTCGCACAGCCTTTGACGCGGCGGGAAAAATCTCTGCTGCAAGTCAGCCTGGAGCAGCTTTTAGGTCAGGATACGGAGGCGTGCCGCACCCGGCCCCTGAAACTGTGGTACGATTTTTGGATTGCCGATAATCCCGTGGACCGGCTTGTCGTGCTGTGGCACAAGGTGCGCCTTGTCCTGGTGAAATTATCTGCCTCTCTGCAGCTGTCACGCGTCACCTGATTCTGTTTTCCATAAACAGCGCATGAGGATCGATGGCAGGCGTTTCCGCGGAAGAGGCACTCTTCGGAAAAGGCGGGGGTATTTCGTAAAATCCCAGTTTTACATACAGCGCTACGGCCGGGACGTTATTTTTGTTGACGATCAACTTTAACGCCGGTTGTCCCAGATCACAGGTTTGCTGAAGAGCCAGCTCCGTCATGCCCGCGCCAATGCCGCAGCCCCGCCACGTCGGCAGAACGTACAGCCCCGAAAGCCACCAATCCTCCGGTGCGTCCGCCGTCAGCTGATGTTTGCTGATGGTGGCGCTTGCCACGATAGCGCCACGCACCCGCGCCAGCAGCCGGAACACATCGGGATTACAAGTAAAAGATTCTTCCATGAAAAGGGTGAATGCCGTCTCATCCTCCCCATGGAGAAACCGGCCCAGCGTTTCCATATCCTCTTTTTGCGCGATCCGGTAATCGATCGGCGCCCGGCGCGCGATGAAGCGCCGCGCGCAGGCACGCATTAAGGGCATGCGATGGATACGCTTCAGCAGAATTCTTTTGATTCGTTCTGATGTTTTCAGTTTTTTCATCATAAAATGCAGGCGTAGACTCCTGATTGAGTGACAGCCGGGGTGTGCGAGAGGAGCAGCGTGAACAGGGACAATAAACCAGGTCCATTTGCCGGTGGCATGCCGTGGAGCAGGAACCCATAAGCATTTAATAACAGCGGCAAATTGGGATCGGTGGCCTCTGCAACCCCGGCATCCCCTGTGAGTCGATCACAAAACTTGCACCAAAATCCATGTCATGAACTAGTAATTCGCTTTGCGCTTCAGCATCTCCGCGCGGGCGTGGGCAACCTCGCAAAAATAGTCGCTCCAACTGTCCAGCGCGCCGTGCTCGAGATGGGCGTGCGCCGGACACCACAGACAGAGATTCGCGATCTGACAGCCGCGGCACTTTTCCAGGAATTCCGGATTTTGCGACTCCAGGGCGCGGACACGGGGGATGTGAACGTGCCAGGCCTCGGCCAGCGTTCCCGTCCGCAGGTCGTATTGACAGGAGGGTTCGTTGAGCGATGAACAGAGACGAAACCGGCCGTCATGGCCAATGAGAAAGCTGTTGGTGCCGGCGCCGCAGTGAAAGAGATGCCGGCAATTCTCCCCGGCCGCATGCGCGGTGATGAACTCGTCGCACTGCGCGATCATGGCCTCCATGCGCTCCGGGTCCATCTCTTCCAGCTGGACGATCTCCTGCGCGGTGAGGCGTTCGCTGCGAATCTCTTCGTTGCGCAACGGATTTCCATCGTAACGCAAATGCAGCAGCGGATCAAAGTGGTAATAATCTTTCGTGCGCTGCCGGCAGTACGCGGCGATCTCCCGCAGTTCGTGCAGATTGGAACGAAGCGCCATGGCTTTGAGACGGAAAGGTATCCGGTTGGATGTCAGCAGGCCGAGACCGCGCTCAAAGGCCTTGAACATGCCCGGACGGCGCATCACCCGGCGAACCGTCGCCTCGGTCACCCCATAAACGGTTATCTCGATTTCCCGGGGCGGATATTTACCGAACAAGCGTATGTGGTGCTCGTTGATCAGCGTGGCATTGGTGAACAGGGAGACCAGCAGCCCCT
The DNA here is from genome assembly GCA_002327255.1 of bacterium UBA2214. Taxonomy (GTDB): domain Bacteria; phylum Zhuqueibacterota; class Zhuqueibacteria; order Residuimicrobiales; family Residuimicrobiaceae; genus UBA2214. The sequence continues at coordinate 8,065 of DCUM01000080.1, forward strand.
TGCGTTTTAAAAGCAGATAGATCTCCTCGAAATCATGCCGCAACAGCGGCTCGCCGCCGGTCAGCAGACACCACACCGCTCCCAGTTCCACTGCCTGCCCGGCCAGGGAATCGATCTCCTCCAGCGAGAGTTCTTTGCTCCTGGCCGCGGCATCGTCCGCGGGGAGGTTGATGTAACAGTGACGGCAATTGCTGTTGCAGCGCGCCGTGATCTCCAGTTCAAAGGAGGCCGGCTTGCGCTGCGCATAGAGATTGCGGCCGCCAAAAAATTCCGGTATGGTGGTGGTTATGACGCGGTCATCGCTCATGGTCTATTCGCTTTCCCCAATACAAAGGGCATTTTTTCAACCACCGGCGCAGGGGCAGCAGCCAATTGCGTCTCGACAACAGGGCGATCAGGTAGCGTTCGAACCCGAGGCCGAGGCGGATCGGCACGCCATTGCGTTCGATTCTGCGCACGACCCCGAGAAGCGACGCGGCCGGAACCCATCCGTCCGAGCTGCTGCCATGGTTATCGCCTTTGATCAAATAGTGGCCCCTGGTATGTGCGACAATGCGGTGCACGGTGAAACTTTGTTTGCCCGGGGCAATGAATGCGACGATGCGGCCGGTGCCGGCACGGTGTTTTGTCAACGGCGCGATGCACAGGATATCGCCGTCTTTGACAAAGGGCGACATGCTGGCGCCCCTGGCCTGGAAGCGCAATATCGCCCCGCGCTGCATCACATCTCCGGCAATTGCGATGAGCGCGGTGGGAGAGAGGGAGACCATCTCCTTTTTTTGAATAAATGGCATTTCAAACCGGCTTTTCGACCGCGATGATCAGACGGCGACGCGCCAGTTCATCCAGGAGTCCGAGAACATCCGCCCGGATCACATCCGGCGCAGCGTGAAAAACTTCTTCGAGTTCCTGGATGATCACAGCCGCGCTTTTTTCGCCGTTCAGGCGCGTCCAGATCTCTTTGCCGGTCTCATCCATGGAAAAAATATCGTTCTCCATGTCGCCGATGCCCGCCACCAGGGGGATGATCAACAATTCTCCCTCCACAAACCGGGAGATGACATCCTCTGAATGACGATAAACGGTGTCCAGTGTGGGTGACATGTCCTGCCTCTGATGATTGTGGTTTATATCCATGCAAACACGCTCTTCGATCCAGTTATTGCAGGCGATCTGCAAGTTGTTTGAGCCGTTCCGGCCAGTCGGTGATCGTCCATGCCTGTTCCTCTTTTTCGAGCAGTCCCAGGTATCTCGCCTGTTCGTGCGCGATCTCGCAGACGTATTCGACCGGTTGATCGAGTACCCCGTGCTCCATCCACGATTTGGCCGGACATTGATCGCAAAAGCTGCGTAAATAGCAACGCGCGCAGCGCTGCAAGAATTCCGCGTTTTCGGAGCGTCGCGATCTCAAGGCGGGCAGATAGTCAGTCAAGTACGCTTTGAGGGTGTGCGCCCGGCTGTCCAATACCGTATCCGGATGCCGCAGGGCGAGACAATATTGAATCTTGCCATAGGCGTCGATGCACAACTTGTTGCCCTGGTTGCAGGTGAAAATCCGGTCTGTTGGTTTGATTTCGCACTCCCGGCAGATGCGGTACATATCCCGTCGATAGATGTCGGGTTGCGTGCTGAGGATGCGCACGCCCTCCCCGGGCGGCAGGCGCAATTGCCGGATGCGTTCGTTCTTCTCTTCAGAGTCGCGGCGCGAGCGCAGTTCCAGGAACATGACAAACGAGGGCATGGTGCCCGTCCAGGCGATAAAATCATTCATCTCATGGCGCGTGGCGGGGAGCAAGGTTCCCTTGATGATGACGGGTATCTTGCGCGCCAGAAGCAGATCAACACCGCTGCGGAATTCGCTGAAAGAGCCCTTTTGCTGCGAGACCGATTCATACGATGCTGCCGTCATCCCGTAAGAGGTGATTTCGATCTCCTCGAGGGGCGGTATGCGGGCAAAGAGGTCGGCCAGTTCCGGCGTGATCAGCCGGGCGTTGGTGAAGAGCAGAACGCGCAATCCCAGCCGCCGCGCATGGAGGTAGAGTTCGGTAAAATCCTCCCGCAGCAGCGGTTCGCCGCCCGTGAAACGGACGGTGAGGGCGCCGAGGTCCGCTGCCTGCCGCAGCAACTCCTGCCACGCCGCAGTGCCCAATTCCCTCTCCCGAGCTGCCGCATCCTTCTCGGGTTGATTGATGCCGCAGTGCACGCAGCGGTTGTTGCAGCGCTCCGTCAACTCCATGTCGATGGCGGTCAGCAGCGGTGCCCTGTTTTTCCACGGGATGCCTGTTTCATTGGTGAGATAGAGGCTCGATGCGCGTTTCATGGGATCAGGACTCTGCGTCTGGGAGCGCTAGGGTAGATGGAGGATTTGCTGCGGTGCGGGTGCGCCGCGAATCGTAAGTCGATGAACCTTTGGCTGCGGGGGGTGTGCGTCGCTTTTGCATGGAGGGTCCGCCGGTTACAGGGGCAGCGGAAGGTTTTTCCGATGCCGCAAGAGCGTCTGCTGTGGGTGTGGTTTTTGCGCGCGGTGATGCTCTTTTCTCTGCGGGCGTGGCGGCAGGATCGCCGGAAAGCGGCCCCACCACCTCCTCAAGCACTTGGGCCAGGTTTCCCTCGCGGGTGAAATGAAGTTGATAAACCGGCACCTGTCGGGCCAGGGCGGTGAGAATCGTCAGGGTTTTGTCCAGCCACTCGACCGAGGCGAGGGGTCTGACCACCCGCAGCAAGAACGCATGCAGGATCTCGCGACGGTCGGTGACAGGGATGATCCGGTTTTTCCGGGCCTTTTTGAGCAGAAAAATGGCACTCAGGGGCGCCTGCGCATTGGCCACTTCGGGTATTTCGCCATGACTCCAGGTGCCGTGAATGTGGAATTGCTCCCCCTGGAGACGGACGATGATGCGGTCGTCGCACAGCACCCGGGCGTGCTCCCTCAGCAATTTGACCACGGTCGATTTGCCGGCACCCGAAGGACCGACGAATAAAAGGCCGCGGCCGTTCATGATCATGCCGGAGCTGTGCATCACGCATCCCTGCCGGTCCGCCAGGACCCGTGCCAGCATGATGTGATCGGAGGGCAGGGCGGTCAGCGAGCCGAATTTGCAGTTGCGAATGAGATAGTCGTCGCGGTGATAGATGTCGACCCTGGTATGACTGTCATTGAAAAAGGCGACCGCCTTGATATCCGGCGCCTTTTTTTTGCGTCCGATGGCCTGATAAATCCAGTAGTCGCCAAACCGGTAAATGGCCCAGGGGATTTTGTGGTAAACCAGCTCTGCGTCGGCAAACCGGGAGAGATCCGGCAGTGCGTAGTGGTGGTGTATCCTGATCAGGTCGTCGCCGGGTTCGTCGACGCGGAAATCTTTCAGGCACTCCTCAAAGCCCGGTTCCGCAAACGGGATATCCGAATCGACCTGCACGGTGATGCCGGCGATTTGAAAATAGCGGCGATTGTTAATAAACCATTCCTCTTCGTACTTTTTGCGTTCGCGGGCCATTTCGCACAGATAGGGGACGGGCGCAGAGAGGCGGCCGTTTTCCAGCCAGGCATAGGCCGGACACCATGAGCAGTAGGGACGCAGTGTGCAGACCGCGCAGGTTTGCAGGTATTCGTCTGGTTCCGTGATTTTATGCGCCAGCGCGGGCAAAAGCTCATCCCAGATTTGGGCGAGCGAATATTCGCGCACGCTGAAGCGCAGGGCGGGATCCTTGATGGTGGAACAAAAACTCATGCCGCCACAGGCATCGATGTGAAACTGCTGCGATTCCATGATGCAGGGCCACAGCATGCGGCTGCCGCCTTTGGCGCATGCCACGGAAGAGGGGTCATCGGCGTCCTCTTTGGCCGTCAGGCCCGTATGGGGTCTGACCGGGTCAATGATATTCACGGCCGCGGCGTCCAGACGCTGCCGGATGATCTCCTGATTTCTGGCAGGGTGGCGTGCGGCGGTCAGATAGAGCCACGATGCGCCGATGCGCCAGGAGGGGGAGAGGCTTGCGGCCAGCGCGTACATTTGATCGAGCTGGTGATAATTATCCCGCATCGGGATGATTTGAATCGTAAAGCCTGCGCCCGCTTCGCGGAGGTAATGGCAGCCGCGCAGCAGGGCTTCAAAAGAGCCGGGCGTTCGGGTGATATGGTCCTGTACTTGCGCATCGGCGCCGTACAGGGCGATCAGTTTGCTGCCTCTGCGGGTGAGTAATTTGGCAATGGCGGGTGTGATGAGGGAGCCATTGGTATTCAGGGTGTAGGAGATGGCTTTGCCGGTCAGGCAGGCAAAGATTTCGTCAAAATCCGGCCGCAGCAGGGGTTCGCCGCCGGAGAGGGACCAATGCGTACACCCGAGGCGTCGGGCCTCCTCGGCAATCCGGCAATATTCCGCCAGCGAAAGTTCTTCTTCTCTTGGTTGAGAATGAGCAGGCAGCGATACCCAGCAATGGCGACAGTGGAAATTGCAGCGGTAGGTGAGGTCGATCCATCCTTCTCGGGGCAGTCGCGGCAGGGTCCTGGATGGATCATATAGACAAAAGGATGATACGGACATTCATGCTTTCCATGACGTGTCAGGAGACATTCCCACCGTTGTTCTGACAGGCGCCGCAGTTACCCGTGATGGCGTTGCAGTTGGTTTTCGTCGCAGTCGACAGCGTCCCGTTGGGATTCGAATGGCTCTTGCAGCCTGTGAGAACGGACTCTTCCGGTCTTCCCCGGCCGATGATGATCAAATGAGGCGAACGCCATTCGTGTTTTTCGCGCCCGGCAATCTTGAATGAAGTATCCATCTTTATTTCCCACCTTGAAAAGAATTTCAATTAATACGAACCAAATGCATATCAAATGTGATCTGCATCACATCTCGGAGAACGCCGTCGATCAACCATGAAACGGAGTCAATCACACGGTTGCTCATAACTGATTGATTATCTGGAGGGGATGCGAGCGCACCTGCGAAGAACCAAACAATGGCCCTCTTCTCACATGAGATAAATGTATACAGAAAAGAGATAATTGTCAAGATAAATTTATTTACAATTTTATTTCTGCTGTATTTGTGTCTTTATCTGCACAAACCCGGAAATTACGCAATACGTGCAACGAGGTCTATCAAGGGAACGGTATTTGCTCCCTACCATACGCTGCTTTCCCGAAGGGCTTTCCAGCGCCTTGATGCCTGTTATGCAAAGCGGTGTCGACGCACCACCGTTTTGAGAACGTTAGCGCCCGCCGGGTTATCGATCACATCCGGCAACGCCGTGCGGTGTCAAAATGCCATCCCTGGCAAGTGAGCATGCGTCCGGCGATGAACAGAGATGGTATCCCGTCTTTTGAGTGCTCTGGATTGGACTTGAATATTATCCTTTGTCTGCGTATTTTATGACCAAAATCGGGAACGTTCTCCCGTATTTCCAGGGCACACCATCTCGAACGGTTGGTGCGGTGCATCGGCGATAACCCGTGCGCTGTACGCTTGTAAAAGTTCTGCGCTGCAGCGGTTCGGTGATGCTTTGAAGTAAGGAGATCGATATGAAAATTTGCGCGCACTGGTTTTTGTTTCTTGCACTGCTCGGTACACTGCTCGCCTGCAAGGAGGATTCTTCTCCCACCGGCAATGACAAACCGGCGCCGCTCAGCAAAAGCCCCAAACGCGGCCTCGCCTATAATCTCACCCAGGCAGCGGATTTGCAGGCGCTGCAGAGCGGCGTCTCCTGGTGGTATAACTGGTATTTCAAAACCTCGGCCCCCGACGGCTATCATGCCGCGTACCAGATGGAATTCATCCCCATGCTCTGGGGCGGCAATACCAGCGCCAGCGACATCACCCAGGTCAAGGCCTTCATCCTCGATCATCCGGAGATCAACTATCTGCTGGTGATGAATGAACCCAATCTCAAGGATCAGGCCAACCGCACCCCGCAGCAGGCCGTCGCCGATTGGATCAAGTATGAACAGGTGGTCGCGGATTTGGCGGCTCTCGGGCGTACTGTCTATCTGGTGGGACCGGGCATGAACTGGGGCACCATGACCAATTATGCCGATCCGGTGGTGTGGCTGGACGATTTTTTCGCCGCCTACCGCACCGCCGCAGGCGGGAAAGACCCCAAAATAGACTATCTCGCTTTTCACTGGTACGATTACGGTCTTTCCGCGCAGCTCGACCGCCTCAAGAAATACGGCAAAAAAATCTGGATCACGGAAATGGCCAACTGGAATGCCCAGATCAATACCTATGCGAAACAGGCCGAGCAGATGAAGCAGATGGTCGCCATCTGCGAAGCCCGCGCCGATGTTTTCCGTTACGCCTGGTTCATCGGCCGCGGCAGCGGCACGGATACCCGTTTCACCTGGCTCTTTCAGCCCTCGCCGGGCGAACTCAACGACCTCGGCAAGCTCTATATCAGTCTGCCCTATTGAGCGGCAAAAAGTTTCGCAACCTGGAGACGATGCGCTGAATGCGATGCAACTTGATCATCTCCGGGATGTGCGGACAGTCATGGCATTGCGCGCCCTGCTCCTTCAGCCATGCGGCGCCATCGGGCGCGGCGGCGCGGCGGCGGAATTCCCGCAGCCGTTCGCCATGCCAGATTTCCCGGAACGATTGCTCATGGAGATTCCCGAGTGGATAGGCGCAGCGGCAGCAGGGGAGCACATCACCATTGCCGCGAATGCGCACGTGAAACCATGTGATCAGACAGGGCGCATGTTGCCATGTCTCCGGTCCGCTCTCCTGCATGACCACATCGCGGGCAATGGTGTGGGTCAATGAATGCCTCTTTAAAGCGCTCTTTTTGCCCCGCAGCTCGCGGCCCAGCTGCTTGCGTTCCACCGTATCGAGCGCCAGTCCAGCCACTTTTTCCCCCAATTCAACAAAGCGGCCAAAGGTGATGCCATCGCAACCGCAAGCGGCTGCCAGCGCGATGGCGGCGTCCACTTCATCGCGATTGGTACGGTTGACCGGAAAAAAGAGCTGCAGCAACGGTTTTGCAGCCGCTTTTTCCTGACGCGCCGCCCGCAACCGGCGAATATTTTCCTGAATGCGCACGAAATGACCGGGATCGCTGCCGGCATAGTTTTTCCGGAAGGAGGCTTCGCCGGCGGCGAAGAGGCTGAAGCGCAGCACATCCACCTGAATGGCGATGAGTCTTTCCGCCATTGCCGCGTCGATCAACGTGCCATTGGTGAAGAGCGTCACCAGCGACGGCCGGGCTTTCAACAATGTCAACAGTTCGAGAATCTGAGGGTGCACGAAAGGCTCCCCCGATCCCTCCACAAAATAATGCATCTCCTGAGGGGCAAGATCGCTGACCAGGCGTTGCAGCAGCGCGAGCGGCATGACCGGGGCCGTCTCTTCTCCGGACGGACGCTCTCTTAAAAGGGGTGAATGGAAGCGGCAGCCAATGCAGGTCAAATTACAGTGGGGTGTGACGTCCAGCGTGATGAACGCGGGCCAGTGATTTTTTGGGGCACCCGACCATAACGCCCGCAATAACGACCATTTGCGGCTATATTTCATGATGTGATCTCCCATGAACAGGTAATAATTAACTAAATTCAGGGGAGTAAACCAACAAAAAACACAATAAGGCTCAGAAGAGGCCGGACTTTTATCAATCTCCTTTGAGCTTGATGATTTCTTTTGTATCTTATCAGTCTGTCGCTGACGGCCTGGAATGAGGATTCGCAGGCGTGCAGGAGGAAAATCTGTTTGTGAAAAATGTATCTGTAATCATCCCGACCTATAATCGCGCCGCTATCCTGCCGCAGATTCTTGCCCCGCTTCTGGATGACCGGGAGCACGTCCTGGAAGTCATTATCGCGGATGACGGCTCGACCGATGACACGGTCGCGATCGCGCGGGAGATGGGCGCCCGCGTCATCGAGCTCAACCGCCGCCAGAATGCCAACCTCTGCCGCAACCAGGGCGCCCGTGTCGCCGGCGGCGAGATTCTGCTCTTCCTCGACAGCGATGTGGTGCTGGACGCCGGCAGCTTTGCCTATCTGCAGGATTATTTTGCCGATCCGGAGATCGACGGCGTCGTCGGCGTCTATTCGGTCAAACACCGTCACGAAAATATCACCAGCCAGTACAAAAATTTGTGGATACGTTTCTCCTTCCTGCAGAGCCGGCAGCGCACCGACTGGATTTTTGGCGCTGTCTCCGCCATCCGGCGCGAGGCTTTCCTGCGCGTCAACGGATTCAATGAAGCCTATCAGCCGCACAATGCCGATGATCTCGACCTCGGCAAACGCATGCTCGAATATTCGTTTCACATTGTCCTGGATCCCCGGCTGAGCGTCGAACACCTCAAGCGCCATACCCTCTCTTCACTGCTGCGCAACGATTTCATCCGCAGCCGCTGGTTCGTCTACCTGGCGGATTTTTTCAACGAGTTGGGCAGCTCGTGGCGCAAGGGCGTATTCAATGTCTATCCCCGTTTCATCCTCGCGACGCCCCTTGCCCCCCTGATACCGATGCTGGCCGTGCCGGCGATGAAATGGCCGCGCATGGGATGGGCGGTGTTTTTCACTTCGTTTCTCTACCTGTTTCTGAACCATCCCTTTTTATCCTATTTGAAAAAAGAACGCGGATGGATCGCCACGCTGCAGAGTCTGCCCGTGCTCTATCTGGATCATTGCGCCTGCGCGGCCGGCGTGGCAGCCGGACTCTTCGACTGGGCGCGGTCCAGAATGTCTCGCAAACAGCCAGGTAAATAATATGACCGAAAAAAAACAACCCGTTCCCGTCATCACTTTGATCGTTTCCTGCAGTATCTTCCCGGAACAGCTTTCCGCCTTCATGCGCCGCATCGAAGAGTCGGCCGACCTCGAGCAGGTTGAATTGATTCTGGTTGCGCGGCGCGGGCACGATTATCGTTCCGTGGCGCGCGCTGCTTTCCAGGCCGTCGATGCGGTGTTCATTGACGCCGGCGCAACCCTGAATGCCGCGCGCGCGCAGGCCGTCCGCCGCGCACACGCAGACATCATTCTGTTCGCCGAAGATCATGGCCACCTGCACGGACCCTGGGTGCAGCACCTGCCCTCATTGTACCGCGATCCGGCAGTCTCCGCCGTCGCCTGGACCATCCGTCCCGGCAACCTCAAAACCATCGCCAGTTGGACGGGGTTCCTGGTCGAGTACGGCTGGTGGGGACCAGGCGTTCCCGACGGAACAAAGCTGTCCCATCTGCCCGGCCACAATTGCTCCTACCACCGCAGCCGCCTGATGGACCTGGATGCTGATCTGGAGGATCTCCTGCTCGCCGAAGGCATTCTCCATTGGCATCTGATGGATCAGGGCGACACGCTCTCTTTCACGACCGGTATCCACTCGATCCATTATGAACCCTGTACGCTGCGTGAGCTGTGGCTGGCTGACTTTTGGTATGGCTGGAGTTTTGCAGTGGCCCGCCAGTCATTCAACCGATGGGGGTTCGGCAGACGACTGCTCTATGCCGCGGCGATCTGGCTCAAACCCGCGGTGCGCTGGCGGGAAATCCTGCGCACGCCCCGCGATGCAGCGTTCTTTCCCAAAGCCATCGTCTGGCGCTGCGCGCTGCCCATCACCATCACTTTTCTGATTGCCAGCTGCGGCGAATGCCTGGGACACCTCTTCGGCCGGTGGAAAGCGCCGAAAGAATTGGAAAAATACGAATTGGCAAGCGACCGGCAGGTGAAGGCATGAAACGGTTTGCGGTCATCGTGCCGGTTTACCAGTCACAGGCCACGCTCGCTGCGTGCCTGACCAGCCTCGCGGCACAGCGTTTCAGCGATTTCGATGTCGTCCTGGTAGACAGCTCCCCCGGCGAGGCCTGCCTGCGCATTGCGGAAAAATTTGACTTTCACCTGATACGTCCCGGGAAACGCTTGTGGATGCACGAAGCGCGCCGCCTGGGCATCGAATCCAGCCAGAGTGAATTTATCGTTTTCAGCGACCCGGATTGCATTGCCGCACCCGACTGGCTGGAACGCATCGACGACGCGATCGGACAGGGACACGATCTGATCGGCGGCGCCATCGCCTGCTGGCCTGAAGGCTATTGGCAGCAGGTCGCCCATCAGATCAAATTCTGGCTGTGGCAGCCCGGGATTGCACCCCGCAGCTTCAGGCAGCCTCCATTTGACAGCCTCGCTTCCGCCAACATGGCCATCCGTCGTACCTGGTATGACCGGGTGGGCGGACTCGATGCGCGGATGATTTCGGCCGATACCCTGATCTGCTATCAGAGCGCACAATCCGGCGTGGCGCCCTTTTTTCAGTCGCACGCTGTGGTTTCGCATATCCATGGCCCCATCACGCTGCGGGCGCTGCTGCGCGAACGCTGGTCGCGAAGCCAGGATTTTTTCCGGATGCGCAGCCGGCAGTGGCGCCGGCCACACGCCTGCAGGGTGCTCTTTCTCCTCGGCTGGCCGTTCCTGGTGCTGCGCATGCTTGGCTGGCGCGCCCTGCACGCTGTGCGGACGCGGACGCTGAACGCTTTTCTGGCCGCCCTGCCCTGGATCGCGCTGTGCGAGTGCGCCTGGATGCTCGGACAAACCCTGGCTGCCACCCGGTTGCCGAAACCCGGGAGAAGAGCTTGATCACACCGCGCCCCGAAATGTCGGTCATCATTCCCACCTTCAACCGCCATGCCTCCTTGAGACGCACCCTGGCGAGTCTGCAGCGGCAGACGCTCTCATCCGCGCTTTTTGAAATCATTGTCGTGGATGACGGCAGCAGTGATGATACCGGTCTGATGGCCCGGGAATTCCCCGGGATCATCTTCCTGCAGCAGGAGCATCTAGGCCCGGCGGCCGCGCGCAACCAGGGCGCTGCGCGCGCGCAGGCAGACCTTCTCGTTTTTATCGATGACGACTGCACGGCGCCACCGGACTGGCTCGAAAAGATACGCCACCATTTCAGGAATCCGGATCATTTTCTCGTCGGGGGAAAATCGATCAACGCCCTGCCGCAGCGATTCTGGAGCCAGGTGCATCAATGCATCATCGATTTCTGGCAGCGAGAGAGCAATACCGCCCAGGGATCCGATCTCTTCCTGACCAGCAACAATCTCGCCATACGCAAGGCAGTGTTTGAACGGATGGAGGGTTTCGATCAGCGCTTCGTTGCCGCCGGGGCCGAAGACCGTAATCTGACGCGCGCTGTCCGCGCTGCGGGCTACCCGGTGGACTATTGTCAAGACCTGGTCATTCATCACCATCATGACCTCACCCTGCGCAAATTCGCCAGACAGCAGAGTCATTATGGTCAGGGATCATACATCCTCTACAGCCAAACCGATTGGAACGGGCAGCGGATTCCCTGGTTTCTGCTGGCGCGCCTGGTCAAGCGCGCCTGGAGCGGCACGTCCTTGGCGGACAAGATGAAACGTTTCTCCGCCGTGTTGTTTTCACAGGTGTGCGTGTCATGGGGTTTTGTCACGGCGGCTATTGAACACAGGGGCATCGTAGCGGAAGCCGGCGCGGACCGCCGTCCCACTGCTGTGCCGGCTTTGCTCAACGACCTCCTGCCGCTGTTTGTCAGCGCGGGCTTTCTGGTCTTCTTCGGCGCGCTGAATTGGGCCATGGTCAGCCGCATGCTCAGTCATGAGCAGATCGGTTTGTTGACCAGTCTGCTCTCCTTGCATCTGATTCTCTGGCCTGTCATGAACCTGTGTACCAGCGCCAGTATGGTGCGCCTGGCGGGATCTCATGGCAATGTAACCGACACCGGTCGGGTGCACCTGGTTTTCCGCACCGGAGTGGTGACGCAGTTGTTTATCTCCTTGCTGATGGGCGCCCTGCTTCTCGCCTTTTCCGGCACGCTGGTGCAAATCCTCTTCAGAGGGCGGATTCCCGCCATTGCGATCGGGCTGCTCATCGCAGGCCTGGTGGGCATGGCGCTCTATGAATTTATCTTTTTTATCGCCAGTGTCCGGCTCAAATTTCGAACCATGGCGTTTATGCAGATCATGCTCTCCGCTTTCCGGCTGATTGTGCTGGCAGCCTGCTTTTTGTTATGGCCGGACGCTTCGCTGACGATGATCTTTTTCATCTATATGATCAGTTACTGGATACCCTTTTTCCTGCGCGGCCGGGATTTCACATCGATTTTCACACTGCCGTTTCAATCCGGAAAGCAGCGTGAGCCGCTATTTTCCCTTGAGATCAGCAAAAAGCTGATCCGATATGGCAGTTGGGTCAGTTCTGCCAACGTGTTGGCCTCCGTCAACCAATATCTGGGTGCCCTTTTATTGCTGCAGTTTGGCCAGGAACGGGAAGCGGGCATTTTTGGCCTGGCATTGATGGCGAGTGCGTTCATCATTGTGCTTGTCTCCGCCATTCAGCACTATTTTCTGCCCTATGCATGCCGTCTGCAAAGTCGCACACAGATTCAGCGTTTCTACCGCTCTTCGCTCAAAGTGACCGTTCCGGTCGTGCTGGCTATGGGCGTCATGGTGCTGTTGAGCTATTTCATCTTTCCGGCCTGGTTCGGCGAAAAAGGCGCCCTGGTCTATCCGGTTTTTGTTTTGCTCAGTCTGGCACATTTGGCTGGCGCCCTGTTCAAACCGCTTTATAACATTTTCCATTTCCTCTACAAGCCGTTTCTCATCAATGTGGACCTGGCAGCCCGGCTGATCCTGCTGATGCCACTGGCGTTGTGGCTGGTCCCGGCATGGGGCGCCCTGGGGATGGCCGCTGCGCAGCTGGGTGCTGTACTGCTTGCATCCATTTTGACCTTCCGGCTTTATCGTCATCAGGTTCGCTTGCGACCGCATGAGGCTGATTGAGATGGCCGATTTTGACAAGGGTTTTGTGAAGGATATCGGCATCATTGCCCTGATTTTTCTCGCGGCGCTGCTCATCAGCCAGCCGTGGGGATCCTTTCCCTTGAACGACGACTGGTCTTATAGCCGCATTCTTAAAAACTGGCTCGACGGCGGCCCGCTCCGCATCTCCGGCTGGACCGCCGTGACGTTGCTCGCGCAGATCGTTTGGGGCAGGCTCTTCTGTGAGATGTTTGGTTTTTCCTTCGACATTTTGCGCCTTTCGACTATCGTTCTGGCGCTGGCTGGATTGATCGTTCTTTATGTGATTTTGCGCGAGCTCAAGTCGGGCCGGCAGGCCGCGCTGTTTGGCGTCCTGGTGATGGCTTTCAATCCGGTTTATTTTCTTTTGACGCCCAGTTTCATGACAGAAATTCCCTTCCAGACCGCCACCCTCCTGGCTCTCTGGGCAGGCCTGCGTGCACTGCGCACAAATCGTTACAGGGATTTGCTGCTGCTATCCCTCTTTTCGGTGATGGCTACGTTGATTCGTCAGACCGGCCTGATCATTCCCATCGCTTTCCTTTGTGTCCATGTGTGCAGCCGGGGCTCATTGAGAAGGCCGTATTGGCGCGGCGCCTTGCCTTTTGTTCTCACAGCGGCTTGCCTGATCCTCTATATGGCCTGGTTGGGTCATCATGGCGCATCGGGACACGGTTTTCCCACCTTGATGAGAAACAGCGTGACCTTCTGGGCCGGTTCGGCGCGGTTGATCCTGGCGATCATCAGCAGAAATATAATGGCTTTTGCACTGTATCTCGCTCTCTTCGCTGCGCCCTGGTTGATCTATACCATGCCGGCCCCCAAAAGCAGACGAACATCAGCAGGATTGCTCCTGGTGGCCTTGCTGCTTACGGCCATTTTGTGGTCCATGGAGCGGCTGATGCCGCTGCCGGGCAACCTGATCCATGACTTTGGTCTGGGCCCCATCCTGCTGCGGGATGTGGCGATCTCAAAGGCGCCCCATCATCCGGCACTGGGTCTGATCTTGCGGCTGCCGTTGACGCTGCTGGCGGTGACCGGACTGATCCTCGGTATGCTTCTGGTGTGGCGCCAGAAAAACGCCATTCGAGACAATCCCGTCCGTCTCTGGATGATAGGGATCGGCATTTTTTATGCGCTGTTGTTCGTCGTGACCTCTTACTTTTTTGATCGCAGCATGCTCATCATGCTGCCGCTGCTGCTGATCATGTTACCGGCCACCGCATCGACACCAACGGGCCGGCGCAGCGGTATTTTCATACTGTCTCTTTTCGCCGTTTTCTCGGTTCTGGGCACGCACGATTATTTCGCCTGGAACCGGGCGCGATGGCAGGCTCTCGACACGTTGACCAGGGTGGAGGGCATCGCCGCTGCGGAAATCGATGGCGGATTCGAGTTCAATGGCTGGCACAAGCCCGGCAAGCCGGTGCAGCCCCAAAAAGGGAAAAGCTGGTGGTGGGTGCAGGACGACCGCTATCTCATCACCATGGGCGTCCGTTCCGGCTATGCCGTTTACCGTACTTTTCCGTTCCGGCGCTGGCTGCCCCCCGGAGAGGGAGCGATTTATGTGCTGAAACGCCATGAAGAGAGTGGAGAGAGTGGAGAGAGTACCCGATAAATCATATACTGCAAAATGGAGAACCTGTGGATGAGCAAAATATTCCTGGCGCTGCGCGCGATCATCACGCGGCGTGTCACCATACAATTTGACAAAGTCGGGTTTGATTTCAAAAACGTCCCGGCGCGGCGTTTGTACACTTTTATCAGCAATGGCCTTGCCGCAACCTTCAAGAGCAGCCGTGTCTGGGCACTGCCAACCATCCTGCAGATCGAGCCCGGCAATATCTGCAACCTGCGCTGTCCGGTCTGCCATGTGGTGACCGAGAACAAGGCGAAGGGGTTCATGACGCTGGCGCATTTCAAACGGCTGATCGATGAAGTGGGCGACGCCACTTTTCTGATCCATTTTTGGGGCTGGGGAGAACCGTTCATGAATCCGGATATCTATGAGATGATCGCTTACGGCAAATCCAAAGGACTGCAGTTCATCAGCAGCACCAACGGTCATTTTTTTGAGCAGCCGGGTGCTGTCGACAACCTCATCCTTTCAGGACTCGATGTGCTCATCTTTGCCCTGGATGGGGTGGATAGCGAAACCTACGAGCGTTATCGTCATCGCGGCGATTTTGATCGGGCCGTACAGGGGCTTGAACGTCTCTTGCAGCGCCGCCGCGAACTTGGCAGCCTGACCCCGCGTATCAATCTGCGCATGCTGGTCACCCGCGGCAATGAACATCAGATCGAGGCCATGAAAGCCCTGGCGCAAAAATGGCAGGTGGATATTTTTTCGCTCAAGACCATGTACAGCTTTGATAATGAGAAGGAGGGACGGCACATCATCCCCAGGAATCCCCTCTATCAGCGCTCCACCTATGATGCCGACGGGAATCCGGTTCGCACAACCAATCGCTGCAAAAAATTCTGGAATCATCCGGTAGTATACTTTGATGGGGAAGTGGTATTGTGCGATTATTATAACCGCGAAGAGCTGTCGCTGGGCCGGATTTTTGACGGGGCGGGCAATTTTCGCACGGTATGGAATGGCGCTGTGGCGCGTGCCATCCGCAAACGCTTCCGCGCGAACCAGCTGGCGGAGGTGCGCTGCGGGAACTGTATCATGAATTACGCCTCCGTCGACCGCTGCGTCTCCCATGCATTCCGGCTGGAACCTCTGCAGGCGGGCGGGCCGGACGCATGAGCATCAAATCAGCAAAAGAGCAGTCTCCGCTTGTTTCGGTCCTCATAACGTCCTATGAGCCGGATGGCGTGCTCGTTGACTGCCTGAATTCATTGCGCCGTCAGGTGACGGCTGTGCCTTTTGAAATCATCCTGGTTGATAGTTCTTCACGATTTGATGTCCGGCAAATCGCCAGTGAATATCCGGACGTGCAGGTTATTCGTGTCAACCATCGCTGTTTCTGCGGCGAAGCCCGGAATATTGGTCTGTCACAGGTGCGGGGAAGGCTCATTGCCTTTCTCGATGCGGATTGTGAGGCGGCGCCGGACTGGATCGATCGCATGGTAGCGGCGCACCGGTCAAACCACCCGGCCATCGGCGGCGCCATCGCCAATGGCAATCCGCACAGCTATGTGGGATGGGCCGCCTATTTCTGTGAGTTCAGCCAGTGGATGCCCGGCTCTTCTCCCCGGCTTCTCAAGGACAGCGCCGGCGCCAACATGTCGTACAAAAAGGAGATCCTGCTGCGCTATATGCCTTTTCTCACCGGCACCTACTGTTCCGATAGCGAATTTCATTGGCGGTTGTGGCGGGATGGCCATCGTCTGTTCTTTTCTCCGGAGATGATCGTCCGGCATCACAATATCACTTCGCTGCGCAAGTATCTGCTGCATGAGTATCACCATGGCAATTGTTTCGGCCGGGTGCGTTTGACTGGAGAAGAATTTTCCGCTTTGCGGCGCTGGTTTCATATCACTTTTTTCTTTTTGCTCCCTTTCTGGAGGATGTCGAAATTGGTGTATTTTAATGTCAAGGATCGCACCTGTTTTCTGCAAATGGCTGCAGCATTGCCGCTGATCATCCCGGGCGTGATATCCTGGTGTCTGGGGGAGACGGCGGGTTTGCTGGCGGCAAAACCGCCACAATCGAGTGCCTGTGTCCAGACGCCAATTGAAAATGGTAAAAATCGATGCAAATAAAATGTAAAGATTTTGATCCATACCATTTCCGGTCGGATTTTGTTCTGCCTGCAGATGAGTTCTGGCGCTTGCACATGCAGGCGGTTTATCGCCATTTTTTTGCACAATGGTTCCCGGGCGAAGGCTTTCGCAGAATATTAAAAACCGATTTGTTCGATGAAGCCACCATTCCTTTTCATCCCTCCCTGGATCTGCGTCAGCATGGAACCACTCTGGTCGGACTCGACCTCTCCCGGCAAGTGGTTTTTCGGGCCAGGCATCATCTGCAGCCAGGTTGCCAACTCGCCATTTCTGATGTGCGTCAATTACCCTTTCAATCCGAATCGTTTGATTTGATATTCTCCAATTCAACCCTGGATCACTTTTCTGAAAAAGCGGGTATAAAAATCAGCCTGAAAGAATTGGCGCGCGTACTTGCGCCGGGCGGATTCCTTTTTATTACCCTGGATAATCCGCATAATCCGGTTATCGGTTTCCGTAATAGGCTCCCTTTTCGCATCATGAATGCGCTGGGAATTCTCCCATTCTACATGGGAGCAACCCTGTCGCACGATGATCTTGTCCGGTCTCTGCAAGAGAATGGATTTTCTGTCCGGCATTCCACTTTTGCCGATTTTTCTCCACGACTGCTGCTCGTCTGGTATCGGCGCCTCTTTTCGAGCGCTCAAACGCAGTGTACCGGGCGTATCTTGAGAGGCTTGTGGCGATTCGAAAGGTGGTGCAGCCGCAACTGCCTCGTTCGCCTGGGTTGCTTTATCGTCGTGTGGGCCGAAAAAAAGGGGGAAGTGGCATAGATGGCCCGCGGGATCAGATTTTGGCGGCTTTATGGCGGAAGCGCATTGGCGCCTTTGTATCGTCGCGATGAACTTCTGCAAATGCTCTGGCCGCTCCTGAGTCTGCTGGCCATTATCTACCGAATGATTTTTCTGCGGCGAACCCGGCGAATTGTGATCATTGGTTCCCTCGGCAAAACAACCACTTATCATGCTGTTCATCATGCGCTGGGAATTCCCATCAATATGCCCTTGAATCGCAACAGCAAAAGTTATGTGGCTCTGCGTCTGTTGCAGACACCGCTGAGAGCCCCGTTTGTAATCATCGAGGTCGGCATCGACCGGACCGGGCAAATGGCGCGTTATGCAGCGATCATCAAGCCCACCCTGGTGATTGTGACCGCTATAGCGAGTGAACACAACCGGTCTTTGGGATCTCTGGAAAAGACGGCTGCCGAGAAGTCGCTGATGGTGAGAAAGCTGCCCGCGAACGGATTCGCCATCCTCAATGGCGATGATCCACTGGTGTTGCAGATGGCTTCCGCAACCAGGGCCCGGGTGATAAGCTATGGTTTTACGCCAGGCGCGGATATTCAGGCTCGGGAGCCTGTTCTGCACTGGCCGCACGGCATGGCGCTCCATCTGAGCGTAGGGCGTGAAGCCTTTTCGTTGCAGACCCGGCTCTTCGGGCGTCATCTCATGTACGCGGTCATGGCCGGGATGGCCACCGCGCACTGCCTGGGAAGGGATTTGGCGGAATCGGCTGCTCACCTGGAAAAAATGGCGCCTGTGCCAGGCCGAATGCAATTGCACAAGCTGCCAAGCGGGGCCTTTCTGCTGCGCGATGATTTCAAATCGACTCTGGAGACGATCAACGAAGCTTTGGATATTTTTGCACAAATCCCGGCTCACCGCAAGATCGTAGTGCTTGGCGAGGTTTCTGAACCGCCCTCGAGTCAGGGCCCCATCTACGGGGCCATTGGCGAACGCCTGGCCGGGCTTGCCGATCAAGTGGTATTTGTGGCCGGGAAAAACAGTTCAAGATATCTGGCGGGGATTCGCCGGGCGAGTGGCAAAGGTTTCTATTACGATGCCCATCACGATATGGTGGCTGCACACCGCTTTTTGGACGGCCATCAGGCGGGCGATGTCATCCTCGTCAAAGGGCGTGATACGGAACGTCTCGATCGCATTTCGCTCCATTTGCTTGGGCGCAAGGTGGGCTGTGTCATTCCGCACTGTGACTTGCGCTTTGTTCGCTGTGAGCAATGCCCGATGTTGGACAGGGAGCGCGGTTTCAGCGTGCAGGAGGGCCGCTGATATCTTTATGAGAGTACAGGCCAGCCATTCAGAAAACCGGTGAGGAAACATGCAAATCGCAACGCTTGAGCATATAATCCGTCGCGTGCCCCTGTTGCATGGCTATTACATGAAACGTGCCGCGTACATCAAACGGCGCGCTTTTATTATCTTGCACCATCTGGGCTTGTTGAAACCGTACTCTTTTGTGCAGTGGCTGGTGACGTATCGCTGTCCCTTCCACTGCGCCTTTTGCGAGGCCTCGGCCGGTCATGCGCATGAGGATGAACTCACCACGTTTGAAGCACGCGCGTTCATCGATGACCTGGCGCGCATGGGCGTCAGGCGGTTGATATTTTCAGGCGGCGAGCCTCTGGCCCGGGAAGATATTTTTGAACTGTTGACGCATGCCAATTCGCGCAAGATAAAAATCGGACTGGCGACCAACAGCTACTACACACCGGCGCGCTGGGAACAGTTGCAGCATCTGGAGTATTTCCTCTATTTCACCAGTCTCGATGGATTGGCTGAAAGTCATGATCATCGCCGGGGTGCAGTGCAGAGCCATGAACGCGTCCTGCGCAGTCTGGCGTTGTGCGCAGAGCGCCGCGTGCCGATGCGCATGGTGAATACCGTGGTCGATAAAACCAATATAAATCAACTTGAGCAGTTGGCCGTTGAGATAAGGCATTCGGGTGCCACCCATTGGCGATTGACCCCCCTGGCGCGTGTGGGGCGGGCAGTGCAACAGGATGATGTATTTCTCGAGCGCGCCGATTTGCAATGGCTGATGGCATTCATCCGCCGCCAGCCTGATGTTCCGCGCACCGATCTGGGCGAATCGCATACCTATATCGGCTGTTTCGCGGGTGGATTTGTCGGTAATCCATTTTTTTGCGGCGCCGGACTGACGCGTTGTGCCGTAATGCCGAATGGGGATGTGCTCGGTTGTCAGCAAATTTACGATCAAAGTTACTCAGAGGGCAATATCGGTCAAAAGCCATTCTCGACCATTTGGAAGGAAGAATTTGGCCGGTTCCGGCGGATGGCCGTGCCGGAGGGATGCCGTTCTTGTGAACATGTTCAGGCGTGTCAAGGCGGCTGCTGGGCGGAGATGCAGCTCAATGGCAAATGCCTCAAAGCGTTATGGCAGGAGCCGGTATGATACTGCGGCGCCTGAGCTACGAGTCGGCGTCAAAAGGCGGCAGCCGGTTGCAGAGTACGGCCAAAGCCTTGCTGCTGCTGCCGCGGTCGTTCCGGCTGCAATGCGTGCGCTGGCAGGGTCGTGGCAGAGACAGCGGAGAGCCGCTGCGCGCGACTTATTGCGGCGAGGGCGAGAGTCTGGACTATCTGCGCGTGCGGCTCTTCGCCGAAGTGGCGTCCGAGCAACGCGAACAGGTTACGTTCGCGGCAGCGCTGGGTGAGATGCAATCAAATGGCGAAGATGGTTTGGGGATCATCGAAATCAATCGTCTGCTCAAAACATGGCTGCCCGGCGGCGCTCTCATCACCTTTCCATGGATTCGTCAGGTCGTCGATTTGCAGGGGCCGTTCTATGCGGCCAGCCGTTCGCGCCTGCAGGCGACCTATGGACGCCGGGTGCGCCAGCACAAATACGAGGTTCATGAAACCCGGCGTGCGGACGACATCGCGCAATTCTACCACGCCCTTTATCGTGATTATGTGCAGCACCGCTTTCAGCAGATGACCCATGCCAGAACGAGGGAAGAGCTTGTGCAGGCTGGCCGGCATGGCGTCCTGCTGCAAATCTTTCGCGGCGGTGCGAATGTGTCGGGCGTGCTTTGCCGGGTCCATCGCGATACCATCACAGCCGTGGCATTTGGACTGGCTGTGCCCTACGATGAAAATCTGCGCCGGGGCGCTTTATCCGCTGCCTACTATTATTTGTTCTGCTGGGCCGAAGCGCGTCATCTGCGCTATGTGGATTTGCTGCGGTCGCGTCCCGATCGCGCCGATGGCGTTTTTGAACACAAGCGGCGCTGGGGTGCGGAGGTGTTTCACGATCCGTGGTGCCATACCGTCATGGGCATTTACCCAAGGGGGCGTGCTGCAGCCGGGACCGGTTCGTTCATTTCCTTTTGATTTGCTCCCTTGGCGAACGGCTGCGCGTCATTCTGCCGAGGGCGACCAACCGGTGTGGTGCAGCATGGGCGGACTCTGCTACGACCCGTAATAACCATCATCGATCTGTGCTTGTTTTCACTTTCCGTGGCGATTTCCTGGAGGGTCAGCAATTAACCGGCACATCCATCGTCGATCAGTGATTGTTTTCATCCCCGGGGCCGGTTCCGGCATCAAAGCAAACGACAAAATCATCTTTTGCCAAAATGATACCGTCCCGTCACATCTGCGCCGGGTGCAAACGGTTGCTTGCGAGCCAGGCCGATCTTTTGTGCCAGTGTGAGCATGGATTCAAAAACCCACCTGATCGATATGGCGAGCCAATACGGAAAGGCATAATAGAGTCCTTCGGCGCTGAACCGGGGACTATAGGGCCGTGCAAAGGTCAGCAGGTCTTTTCCCGTGAACCAGGCAAAAAAGTGCTGCATGCCGAAGCGGTCATTCTCCAGAGTGGGTGGGATTTTGTTCTGCATGGGCAGCCAGAACAGCTCGATCTTGGAGGCGGGCAATTTTTTCTCTGCGAAGAGCGCTTTCAAGAGATGCGGCGTATTCACATCGAGCGGCAGGCCGCAGGTGTTGGCATCGATCCCCGCCAGCGCCAGCGCGGCGATGGTGCGCAGGCACTTTTCGCACTGGCCGCAATTCAGCAGGGTATTTTGCTGGAGCAGTTTCGGCCGCCGCCAGCAGACGCGCAGGGGCACGTGGTTTTGGCGGAGAAATTCTTTCATCCTTTGCACTTTATCGAGGCGCTGCAAGCAGCCGTCGTGCCGCACGCGCAGTCCGGCCCAGGTGATTTTCTCGTCCCGCCCGGGTGCGGAGGCATCATGGAATTTTTGCAGGGTGGCTGCATCGGAGGTGTCTTGCCAGGCCGCGAAGATGAGCTGGTTGAACCTTCCCGATGACAGCGGCGCGGTCTGGCCGATGTGCCCCAGGGCATAGCCCATCCCTCTCCAGAGATCGCCTTCCATGTCGCCCTGATAACGCCTGAAGAGATGATTGAGGCGGCGGTGGTTCCATAGCTCCAGCGCGTTGGTGTGCACATAGTGAATCGTCAAGTCCAGGCTTGCGGCGAGTGCGGAATAGCGGTTTTTGGTCAACTCGATATAGGGTTGATTGGAGGCGGGAATATCTCCACCAAAAATCATGATGAGGCTGGGCTTGAGGTGGAGATTATTGAAGAGGGAGAAGGTGGCATCCACGCCGCCGCTGAAGAGGAGGGCGGCTGATGTGGCAGCGTCCTGGTTCTTCACCCGTTTTGCAGCGTACAGTCGCGACCTGAGCGGCGCCCCGGGATAGATTTGCCTGAAATCGGTTTGGATGGCTGCCATGGAAGCCGCAAAGTCCTGGTCCAGTTCATCTGCATGGACATCGGCGCCGGTGATCCACGCCACGGGCAGGAGCAGCGACAACGCCGGGATGTGGAGGATGCTTTTCGGGCAATCAATATCCACATCGTATTGGGCGTGGAATTCGGATGTGGCGAAGAAGGGCCGCATGGCGCGAGAAGTGCTGATATGGCTCTTCACCGTTCCAGCGGCGGCGTCCGAATCGATGCGGATCCATCTGGCGTTCTTTTTCATGCGCGTCGCATTCTTTCTGTCGGGTGCGGTCCGGTTTTCGTAATATAGTATTTGCCATTGTCAGAAGCAAGAAATGATGCAGCGAGGATCTGTGATCGTCCAGCCTGACCGTACGGGTATAAAAACTTGAGGCTTTTGTCAATCCGTTGATAGATTCACTTGACAAACGTTGAATAATTCGCCAAAATATTTCGATCAGCCATGGATGCATGAAGGGATATGGAAATGCCCCTAGCAAGTTGATTATTTGTTGTTTTTTCTTAAAAGTGTTTGACATTTACGAAGAAGCAGGTGCTTTTTAAGTAAAAATCTCTTGAAAATATCGTTTCAGTTTTGTACTTTAACATTGAATTTTATCAGGTTAAGTTTGGATGTAAATTTTCCCGGTCGTATAAAAGCGTTAGAGCTGCGGAGCGCAAGTCCGTTGCTCGGAAATATTTTAAACAAGCAATAATATAAACCTATTATATACAATTAATTCGGGCCTGTAGCTCAACGGCAGAGCAACGGACTCATAATCCGCAGGTTGTAGGTTCGAAACCTACCAGGCCCAC
>DCUM01000120.1 GCA_002327255.1 bacterium UBA2214
TTTTGCTCCGGTTTGGAAAAGTGTTCGGCCAGGAGATCGGCAACGCCAATGAGCCCATCCAGCATTCTGGTCAGCAGGAGCTGTTTACGCGAAGCGCGGAGTGTTTCCACCTCGCACGCCGCAGCCGTTGCCGCTTCGGGGACAGCCGGCCTGGCCTTTTGCAGGGCTTCCGCCCGTACGATGATGGCATGGTTCGGACAGGCCTCCAGACACCTGCCGCACTGATGGCACAAAGCAGGTTGAATCTGCACTTTTTCACCGGCCCACAAGATGGCGTGGTTTGGACAGACCTGCACACATCTGCCACAGCCGGTACATATCTCTTCTGCAATGAAATACACGAGCAGCTTCTCCACAAAATAGTTGCGCACGCCTCTTGCGAGGCCTGCTCAGGTGTCGAAGAAGATTCGCAAATATCATACCACCAACAAGAATATCCGGCTTAGTTATAACCTTTTATTTATATTTTATTTATCTTTATTTCTTGAAATAGTAAATGACCCTAAAAGTTGCAAAATTGCTACTGAGCTTTAAATGGAGTAGCAAAATTGACACGACCTTCAACCCCTTAAACGAGTGCAGGTAGACGAGACGCGTCGACCTGCATGGAAGAACTCTCCTCAGAAACAGAACAGCGGAACCGGGAATTCCCCACTGCTCCGGCATGCCGTGAAGCGATCCTGGGCACATGGAAGGATCTATTTTATCCCGTTTTCCTTAAAATCGCCACGATCCGTTCGGCTGCGTGACCATCGCCATAGGGATTATGCGGGATTCCCTCGCGCTGCAACGGGGCTTCCGCGAGCACCCGGCTCGCCTCGGCGACGATGCGCTGGCGGCTGGTGCCGACCAGCCGGGCGACGCCGGCCTCCACCCCCTCCGGCCGCTCTGTGGTATCGCGCATCACCAGCACGGGAACGCCAAAGGTCGGCGCCTCCTCCTGGATGCCGCCCGAATCGGTGAGGATCAATAGCGAGCGCTTCATCAGGTGCACCAGGGTGAGATAATCGAGGGGATCGATGAGATGGACATTTTTCAATCCGGAGAGAATTTCCCCCACCGGTTGGCGCACATTCGGATTGAGATGCACCGGATAGATAAAGCGTGCGCGCGGAAAGGAGATGGCCAATTCGCGTATGGCCTGGCACAGCTCGCGGAACGGCTCGCCAAAGCTCTCGCGACGATGCGCCGTGATCAAAACGAGCGGTTCTGTTTGCGGAATACCCTGCAACGGACTCGTCTCCCAGTGAAACGCCTTGGCGGCGATTTCCAGCAGCGCATCGACGATGGTGTTGCCGGTGACGTGGATCGCCGCATCGGCAAAGCCCTCGCGCAGCAGCGCACGGCGCGCCCCCTCGGTGGGTGCGAAGCAGGCATCCGCCGCCGCATCGGCCAGGCGCCGGTTCATCTCTTCCGGAAAGGGGCGGCGCTTGTCGTTGGTGCGCAATCCGGCCTCGACATGGCCAAAGCGGATGTCGTGGTAATAGGCCATCACCGCAGCGACAAAGACGGTCGTGGTGTCGCCCTGGGCGAGAATCCAGTCGGGCCTGACTTTTTCCACTACACCCTCCAGCGCCTCAAAGAGCCGGGCGGTTAAAAGGGCGAGCCGCTGGTTGGGCTGCATCAAATTGAGATCGATGTCGGGATGGATGGCGAAGAGTTCCAGCACCTGATCCAGCATCTGGCGGTGCTGGCCGGTCACGCAGATGACGCTCTCGATTTCATGCGGGTATTTCTGTAATTCCTTGATGACCGGCGCCATCTTGATCGCCTCGGGCCGGGTGCCGAGAATGGATATGATTTTCATGCCTTTTTCCCGTTCACTACCATGTCATTTTACCAATCCCGGTGTCAATGCTGAGTACATGCGGGCAGACAAATACAGAAATAATCACGCACCGGTCAGACCCCCACTGCCCCCTATTTTAAAGATTTGAGGCGCCATTAGCAAGAAAAAAGCGTTTTGAGCATCTCATCAGTCTTTGCCGAACCATTGACACCGGGCAAGCCGTGAGACGAAGTACAAAACACATCAAAAATTGCCGATTCGATGCTGAGCGTATCCACACCGGCAAAAAAGATTCCCGGGGGACTCCCGATGACCAAAAGTGACACTACGGCGGCGCTGTGATCCGTTAAAGGGATCAGGGTTGCATCGCGGCCCGCAAATTACGCTCCTGCAACAACGGCCCATAAAAAAAGTTGTAAAATAGCAAACCAATATGTAATTTATCGGTCCGGTGCGGTGACGTCACCGCGCCCATGGACCGTTACGCCTTGAACCCGCCTTGCTGTGGAGAATGTACCATGCTGCGGAAAAAAACTCTGTGGATGGGGCTTGCACTCGTTGTCGGCTCCATCGCCTTGCCCCTCTGGCTGCTGCTTCCCCATCGAGCGGCTCCCTCCAGCGATCCCTGGGACAGCGTGCCCGTGAAGAAACCCGGTACCGATCACACCCGTCTCCTCAATGGCCCATTCACCAGCGGCAGCGAGGTCACCGTCGCCTGCCTGAAATGCCACCCGCAAGCCGCCCGGGATATCATGCGGACCTCCCATTGGACCTGGGAGAGCAAACCCTTCCGGATGGCGAACCGCCCGGAACCGGTCACGCTGGGTAAAAAGAACGCCATCAACAATTTCTGTATCGGCATTCAGTCCAACTGGCCCCCCTGTACCGCCTGCCACGCCGGCTATGGCTGGCACGATGCCAATTTTGATTTTTCCAATCCGGAGCTTGTTGACTGTCTGGTGTGCCACGACCGCAGCGGCCAGTACATCAAGGGCGATGCCGGCATCCCCGAAAAAAGCGTCGATCTCCTCGCCGCCGCGCGCAGCGTCGGCAATCCCACCCGCGAAAACTGCGGCGGCTGCCACTTCCGCGGCGGCGGCGGTAACGCCGTCAAACATGGTGATCTCGACGGCAGCCTCTACTACCCCAGCGAAGAGATCGATGTCCATATGGGCCGGCACAAATTTGTCTGCACCGATTGCCATCAAACCACAGCGCATGATATCAAGGGCCGCTCTTTTTGCCTCTCCCAGGATATGGCAGAGCAGATTCGCTGCACCGACTGTCATCAGGAGACCCTGCACAAGGATGAGCGCATCAACAAGCATGTCAACAGCGTCGGCTGCCCCACCTGCCACATCCCGAACGTCGCGGTCAAACAGGCCACCAAGGTGCACTGGGATTGGTCGCAGGCCGGCCAGGACTTGCCCGAGGATGACCATGATTATCTGAAGATCAAAGGCCGCTTCGTATGGGAAAAAAATCTCGTCCCGGAATATCGCTGGTACAACTGCCTCAGCGAGCACTATCTGCTCGGGGATAAAATCGATCCCTCCGGCGTCACCGAACTCAACCGGCCCAGGGGCGACATTCGCGACCCCAAGGCCCGCATCATGCCCTTCAAAATCCATCGCGCCAAACAGATTTACGATGCCACCTATCATTATCTGCTCCAGCCCAATACCGTCGGCCCGGAAGGCTTTTGGACGAAATTCGACTGGGACAGGGCCGCGCGCATCGGTTCGGAAGCCACCGGTCTGCCCTACAGCGGCAACTACGGCTTTGTCCGCACCGACATGTACTGGACACTCACCCACATGGTGGCAAAGAAAGAAAAAGCCTTGCAATGTACCAGCTGCCATGGCGACCATGAAAAACGCCTGGACTGGATTCAACTGGGCTATGCCGGCGATCCCATGACGCACGGAAGCCGCAAACTGAACGCCTCCAATTAGGATTTTACCCATGAGACTCGAATCATTCCTCAGAATGGCCGCGCTCGCTCTGGCCCTCCTCCTGCCGGCCGTGGTTTCCGGCCAGGCCATGCATCCGGTCTTTTCCCTGCTGGATGAACAGGGCGGAAACGTCCTCGTAACCGCACGCGCCGTCAGCGCCGCCAAAACCTGCGGCCAATGCCACGACAGCGACTATATCGCCGCCCACGCCACAACCGGTCACGCCGACCAGATGAACCTCGCAACGCATGGTATCGAGCGTCTGGAGCGGGCCGGCCGCATGAATCAGGGCGGCGCGCCCTCTTCCGCTGCAGCCATGAACTGCTTTCTCTGCCATTTGGCCAGCCCCAACAATGAGGCCCGGCTGGCGGCGCTGGCCGGCGGTCAGGCGGAATGGTCCACCACAGCCACCCTCGAGGGCTCCGGCATGGTGCTGAGAGTCTCGGATCGCTGGCACTATCAGCGCAGCGCCTTTTCTCCGCAAGGCACGCTTCTGCCGCACCATGCGCAGATGCGGGATCCGGAAAATCACCACTGCGGCTTCTGCCATGGTCATGTTCACACACGCCACGATGAGCCCGTCCTCATCGCAGCGGGCGATATCGGGCCATGGAGCACCTTCACCACAGGCCAGGTGATCGCCCCGCAAAAGATCAGCGAAAGTGGTCTTAATCTGGCCGGCAAGGAGCGGCTCGTCCGCGCCTGGGACGTGCACGCCGAGCGGCTGCTCGATTGCGTCTCCTGTCATTTTTCCGTGAACAATCCCGCCCATCAGCAGGCGGATCCGGCCCGGCAACCGGGACATCTCGCCTACTCGCCGCGACGCCTCGACATTCGCCAATACCTTCACCAGCCCAGTCACATCCTCGCCGGCAGCGCCACCCTGCCGGCCGGTTCTGCCCTGAGTGTGCAAACGCCCATGCGGCGCTGCGAAGGCTGCCACGACTTTGACAAGGCGCACCCCTGGCTGCCCTTCAAGGCCCGCCACCGCTCCAGCCTGACCTGCGAGACCTGCCACATCCCGCAGCTCTATGCCCCGGCGGCCGCTACCATCGATCTGGCCGGAACCGGGACGCACATCGTTTACCGCGGCGGCACTCCATCCGGCGATGTCATCCATGAACTGGTCTCCGGCTACCGGCCGCTCATTTTGCCGCGGCGGGAAACGGACGGTTCGCTGCGACTGGCGCCCTATAATCTCATCACCACCTGGACGCATGGTTCCACAGAAACAGGAAAGGCCCGGCCGGTTAGCGCCGAGGTGCAGCCCTGGGCCATCCACCACAATGTCACCCATGGCGCCTTTGTGGTGCGGGATTGCCAAACCTGCCACGATCGCCACTCGATGCTCAGTGCAACCTTTTTTCTCAGCACACCGCGCAGCGGCGGCACCATCGAACTCTGGCCGGAGAGCGCCGGTGTTCTGCCGGCCGGCGAACTCGTTCACCAGGCCGAGGGTTTCTACTTCACCGCCAAACCGGGGACGGCGGGCTTTTACATTCTCGGTCATTCCAGCGTGCCCTGGGTGCAATGGCTGGGTGGCGTGCTGCTGCTGCTTGTGCTGGCAGGGATTGCCCTCCATGCCTTTCTGCGCATCCGTGCCCATCGCCACGCTGAAGCGGACGGGGAAGAGACCAGGCTGCTCTACCTCTACGAACCCTATGAACGCTACTGGCACTGGCTCCAGGCTCTCCTTATCATCGGACTGATTCTGACCGGACTGACCATCCATGCGCCGGGCCGCTTCGCCTGGATGTCATTCGCCGCTGCCGTGCGCGTCCATAATGTACTGGCCGCCTTGCTCCTCTTCAACGCTTTCCTGTCGCTTTTTTATCACTTTGCCAGCGGCAAGATCAAAACCTACCTGCCCGAACCGGAAGGTTTCTTCAATCAGATGTTCGCCCAAGCCGGGTATTATCTCTCCGGCATCTTCAAGGGGGAAGCGCATCCCTTTGAAAAGAGTCAGCACAAAAAACTCAATCCCCTGCAAAAAATCACCTACCTGGTCATTCTCAACATCCTGCTGCCGCTGCAGATCATCACCGGCCTTCTCATCGCCGGCGCCCAGGAATGGCCGGCCATTTCACGACAACTGGGCGGACTCGGATTCCTGGTGCCCTTTCATTCGCTGCTGGCCTGGCTCTTCGCGGCTTTTCTTATCCTGCATATCTATCTCACCACCACCGGGCATACCCCCCTCTCCAGCATCAAAGCCATGATCACAGGCTGGGAGAAGGTGCCTGTTCATCCGGAGGAGAAGTAAATGGCGCAAACGTACGAAAAAAAGCCGCCCCGGCCCTATCTGCACCCCTATCTGGGCGGCATGATGCTGGGCACTGTGCTCTTTTTATCCTTTTTCCTGAGCGGTAACGGCCTCGGGGCGTCCGGCGGACTCAACCGCATCATCGTCTTTTTTGAAGACCTCATCGTCCCGGGACACGTCGATCGCACCCCCTACCTGCTCGAAATGGCCGGCGGTGATCTCAACCCCCTGGACGCCTGGATCATCCCCATGGTTCTGGGCACGATCCTCGGCGGCTTTTTGTCGGGGCTCTTCAACCGTCGCCTCCAGGTCGAGACCAACAAGGGGCCCCATATTTCCAACCGGACGCGCTGGCTCATGGCCTTCGCCGGCGGCGCCATCATGGGTTACGGCGCGCGCTTCGCCCGCGGCTGCACCTCCGGTCAGGCGCTCTCGGGCGGCGCGGTGCTCTCGGCCGGCAGTTGGGTCTTTATGTTCGCAGTATTCGCCGGCGCCTACGCGCTGGCCTGGTTCATTCGCAAGGCATGGAATTAGGAGCGGCTATGGCACCCTTTCAATTGCAGGCGCTTTTGGGCTATTGGGGCATGATGGCGGTCTATTTCGTCCTCGGACTCGGTTTTGGCGTCGCCCTGGAGATGTCCGGATTCGGCAAATCGACCAAACTGGCGGCCCAGTTCTATTTCAAGGAACTGACCGTGCTCAAGGTGATGTTCACGGCGATCATCACCGCCATGGTGCTGATTTTTCTCAGCGCGAGCCTCGGACTGCTCGACTACAGCAAGCTTTATGTCAACACCACCTACCTGTGGCCGGGCATCCTCGGCGGGCTCATCATGGGCGTCGGTTTCATCATCGGCGGCTTCTGTCCGGGCACTTCGCTGGTGGGCATGGCCACCTTCAAGGTGGATGGCCTCTTCTTCGTCCTGGGCGGACTCTTCGGCATCTTTATGTTCGGCGAGACCGTCTCCCTCTATGATACCTTCTGGAATTCCTCCTTTTATGGCCGCCTGACGCTCTTCGATTTCTTCGGCGCGCCCGCCGGCGTGATCGTCGTCGGCGTCGTCCTCATGGCCATCGCCATGTTCTGGGGCGGCGAACATCTCGAACGCCTCATCGGCGGCAGGGACCTCAAGCGGGAACCGAAATGGCGCTACGCCGCCGCGGCCGCACTGCTGCTGCTCGCCCTCTTCACTGCGTTCAAGGGAATGCCCACACTGGAGGACAAGTGGCAGAAACTGGCCGGCGAAAAACAGCCGCTGCTGGACCATCGCGATGTTTACATCGAACCGGCTGAAATGCTCAGCCTCATCCACGATGACACCCGGGGCTTGCTGATCTGGGATGTGCGGCCGGAAAAAGAGTACAATCTCTTTCATTTGCGCGCCGCAAAACGCATGGAAGAGGAGACGTTACGCCACATCCATCGCACCGGCATCGACCCGACCGTCAACCAGGTCATCGTCCTGGTGGGCAACGACGAAAAAGCGGCGACCCGGGCCTGGAAGCTGCTGACCGCGCAGGATATCCCGAACCTCTATATTTTGAGCGGCGGCTTGAACCGCTGGCTGGAGACCTTTACCACAAAAGAGGACGGCATGGTGATGCCAAGGGGGGGCAATGAGGAGGAACTGCGCTTCACCTTCAGGGCCGCGCTCGGCGCCCGTCAATCAGCCGCCGAACCGGATGAACGTCTGCTCAGGAAACTGGGGGATTTCACACCCAGGGTCAAGATGACCAGGGTGGTCAAACGGCAGGGCGGCTGCGGCTGACAGGATTGACCGGGAAAAAAGAGAGAAAAACCAACCTGGCTTGATGGCCTTATCGCTGCACACCGGCAAAGAGAAGCAGCTTCTGTCGATCACGCACACGCTGCGCAGCGAGCCATAAAAGAATCTTTGCTTGATCGCATTCATGGGGCACACAGAAAGAAAAAACAGCATCTGTCGATCGCATACACACGGCACACCGGAGCATAATAGCAAATTTGCTTGATCGCATACACACCGCCTGCAGGTGATTTTTCACCTGCAGGCGGCATCCTCGGCGTCCATGCGCAGGTTTGTCCAGCAGTTACGCAACGGCGGAGATTGCCGGGGCGCAAACCGGGATGGCACAAGGGCGGAGCAACGAATGGTATTGACGAATTTTCGTCAACCCTCGTTTTTTTCCCTTGACATGAATTGCAGGAATCTTTATCTTTAGATGGCTCTCAGTGTGGAACAAAATGCCGGCTGCCCAATAGGGCGCCGGCATTTTGGTTTTTTGGCCCAATCCGATGCGGCATCATGCGTCAATCACGGAAAACACAGCGTACCCTATTTTATGCCATTGACGGCGCCTTGCGTCTTTTTCTCCGCCTTTTCCAGGTTCTGTCCGCATCCTCGTGTTCTCTCCGTTTATTCCGTATTCCGTTCCTGCTCTTCCCGGTTCTATCGCTTCCTCCGTGTTCTGTCCACATAATCCCTGTTCAGTTCCTTCTCTTCCCGGTTCCGTCCGCATCCTTTGTGCTTTATCCCGTCTCTTCCGTGGTTAGGGGGCATTTTTCACTGCGGCACTACCATGCGTTTTTCACTCTCGTTGCCGTTGCGGTCCACCGCGGTCAAAATCAACGCCGAAATTTTTCCTTCTGCGATGGAAAGGTTTTCCGACTGCACCTGCGCCGGAAAAATCCGGGTCTGCCAGCGTTCGCC
>DCUM01000179.1:0-289 GCA_002327255.1 bacterium UBA2214
CTTCTTGGGTTCTGCCTTCCCCATAAATGGTCGCCTTGCGGGTTTGCTCTTCTGGCTTTAACTCATAGCCCCGCTCCGCTTTCGGAGCCGCCAGGGCAGTTTGGAAGGCGATTTGCATATCCGCCAGTCTCACCCGGTCCTGGGGGCGCTTAGGCCCCGCCAGACTGGGTTGGACTGTACTCAAATCAAGCTCAAGGGTATCGCTAAACTCAGGATCAGGCGTTGCCGGCGTGCGGAATAGATTCTGAGCCTTGCAATAAGCCTCCACCCTGGCAATGACTTCTTCCGG
>DCUM01000179.1:329-18893 GCA_002327255.1 bacterium UBA2214
CCGGGGCCATGTTGGCAATGGTGGCCCGATCGGGCAGAGTCATGGCAGCCAGCCCCGGGCCATAGAATTCCACAAATTTCCCTACAACGCCTTTTTTCCGCAGGGTCTGGGTAACAGTGAGGGTTAGATCAGTGGCGGTTACACCTTCACTCAGTTCACCAAAGAGTTTAAATCCGATCACCTCGGGGGTGACCATGTCAATGGGTTGGCCCAGCATGGCGGCTTCCGCCTCAATCCCACCGACTCCCCAGCCAACGACCCCCAGACCATTGATCATGGTGGTATGGGAATCGGTGCCCACCATTGAATCCGGGTAAGCCACGAGATCGTCTCCGATCCGGGTGGTGAAGACGCCGCGGGCAAAATACTCCAGATTGACCTGATGGATGATGCCAACGCCCGGCGGGACGACTTTGAAGGTCTCGAAGGCCTGTTGACCCCATTTGAGAAATTCATAACGCTCGCGATTGCGCTCGAATTCGATTTTCATGTTGCGGGATAATGCATCCGCCGTGGCGAAATGATCCACCTGAAGCGAATGATCCACGACCAGTTCGGCTGGAATGAGAGGCTCGATCTTGCGGGCATCGCCCCCCATACGCTGCATGGCCGAGCGCATGGCGGCCAAATCCACCAGGGCGGGAACACCGGTAAAGTCCTGCAGGATGACCCTGGCAGGCTTGAAGGGAATTTCCACCTCAGCGGGTTCAGCCGCCTGCCATTTCGCCATGTGCTCGACGTCCTCTTCCCGGACATCGAAGCCGTTGCAGTTGCGCAACAGCGATTCCAGCAGCACCTTGAGGCTGAAAGGGAGGCGGGAGACTGCGGCCAGGCCGGCGCTTTCCAGCCGGTTCAAGCGGTAAAGAGACAGAGATCCGCAAGCGGTGGTCAGTGTACCTTTGGCGCCAAATGGATCATGCTTCAACTGCGGCATAACGATTCCTTTCATCGGGTTTTCCAGTATTGCCATTATCTGAGATAAACGAGAATTTGAGATCACTCCGGCGCCTGGATCCTGATACAAATAATAACAAAAAGATGAGCAATCTCGTTTTCGCGGCGCCTGACCACGTTTTTGCCCGGTGTTTTTGAACAGGCTACAGGACCCCGTCACCATCAGAGCGGGTTTTTCGTCTCGTTGTGATCAGCTGTCACGCTTTCGCTTGCGCGGTATTTTATCGCTCCACTGCATGAATCCCTGGACGATCAGAAAGATGTTGAGATAGGCCAGTATGATGTAATCAAAACGGCTCAATAATACAGTGGCACTCAAACGGAAGAGGATAAAGGCGGCCAGAACCGCGTTTACCAGCAAGACTCCCTTGTGTTCGACCCATTTTTTCATTCTTTTCATGTCAGGCTCCTATGATCAGCACCACCAGCCGTTTCGGCCCGTGGGCGCCCAGTATGAGTATTTTTTCAATGTCTGCGGTGCGGCTCGGTCCGGTGATGAGCACCATCTGTTTTCTTCTCTCCGCCGGCACCTGATCGGTCACGGCATACAAATCCGGCAGCAGCCGTTCGGCAGGCAGCAGGGCAAATATGGTCTCGGGCAGGACATGGCTCAAGGCAGAGGCCTCTGGCCCGTATAGGATCACCAGCGATCCGGTGTCGGCAATGCCGTAATCCGCTTGCACCACGCCCGCCGGCGTCACCGCGAGCTCGACGCGCCGTTCTGTTTGGGGCAGTTGCAGCGGATCGACAAGGGTCACTTGCGATGCGCGTGTTGTCAGCGGCTGCGCGAAGGCGCGGCTGAGTTCATGTCCATCGATGGCGATACGCCCGATGGCGGCGGCCTGCAGCAACTCCAGCAACTTGCTCTGCGCCGTCCCGGCGTCCGCGCACAGGTGGCACTCCCCGGAGACGGTTTCCACTTCCTTTTTGAACTGTTGAGCGAGTCCCTTGTGGTCGGATGGCGTCAGCTTTCGCAGTCCTGCGCGCACGCGTTCCGTGATATCGCCGCCGGTTTCGGGAAGGTGAGAAGGGTGTTCGAGCGCCTGGCGCACGTTGGCCAATATGGTTTCACGGGCTGAAGACATATCTATCCTTTCGAAATTATTTTTTTACGCCATGTCCTGTAGCGGTTGCGGAAGCCTGTGTGATCGAAGCGGCCCAGGGCGCGTTTTTTAAAATAGCCGGGGGCGGGAAAGGCGGTTTCTTTGGGCAGCAGCTGCTGAAATTTGCCCGGGAACCAGGTGACGAAGCGGTAGAGCCTGGGACGTTTGGCCAGAAAGGCCCAGCCGCGTATGCCCCACTTTTCCACCTTCATGGAGAGGCCGGCATCCACGATACGATGGCGCAGTTTGAGGAGGTGGTGCGGGATGTTGATATGCACCGGGCAGATTTCGTGACAGGCGCCGCAGAGGCTGGAGACAAAGGGTGCATAGCGGCCCTCCAGGGAACCGAGATATTGCGGAATCAGGGTGATGCCGATGGGTCCCATGTAGACCCATCCATAGGCGTGCCCGCCGACCTGCTGATAGATGGGACAGACATTCAGACAGGCGCCGCAGCGGATGCAGAAGAGGGTTTCGCGCAGCTGACTGTCGGCGAGAATCCGCGAGCGCCCGTTATCGAGGATGAGGACATGCACTTCCTCAGGGCCTTCGCCGCAGCGCTGCCGCCGCGGGCCGCCGATAAAGTTGACATAGCTCGATGCTTTTTGTCCGGTGGCGCTGATCGGCAGCAGTTTCAGGAATGTGCCGAGTCCGGATTGATCGGGCAGCAGTTTTTCCAGTCCCATCACCGCCAGGTGGATGCGCGGCAGTGAAACCGTGAGGAAGGCGTTGGCCTCGTTCTCCACTACGCAGAAGCTGCCCGAGTCGGCGAAGGCGAAATTGACGCCGGAGATACCCATTTCGGCGGCGAGGAATTTTTGCCGCAGCCGGGCGCGCGCGATCTGCAACAGTTCATGGGGGTCCTCCGTATAGGGGACGCCCAGTTTTTCGTGAAAGATCTTGCCGACATCGACGCGCGTCAGATGCAGGGCGGGGGCGGTGAGATGGGAAGGGATCTGGTCGAGGAGTTGGACGATGTATTCGCCGAGATCGGTTTCCAGGGTCTCGATGCCATTGTCCTGGAGAAAATGGTTGAGGTGCAACTCCTCGGTGGTCAGCGATTTCGATTTGACAACCTGTTTGACATTCTTTTCCAGCATCAGCCGCAAAATGATCTGTCGCGCTTCTTCACCATCACGCGCCCAATGAACGATGATGCCATTGGTCTGGCAGTTTTTTTCAAAGGTCTCGAGATTTTCGGCGAGATGTTCCAGAGCGTCGCGTTTGGCGGCATGGGCCTGCCAGCGCATCTCCTCCCATACCGGAATCTGGTCGACTTTGTCCTGGCGTTTTTTCAGCGCGGTCTGTGTGGCTTTGTCCACGGCCACGCGCAGACGCTCATTCTGCAGGGCCGCATGGAGATAGGATTTTGTATTGCCGGGAGAAAGGTTCATAATGGTAACCTCTAAAGGTTTAAACTCTTGGCCAGCAGATCGGCGATGTGCAGGGCGCGGGCGCGCATGTTATTTTTGCGCAGGTACCCTTCGATGTTCATGAGGCAGCTCGAATCGGCGCCGACGACATATTCGGCGCCGCTCGCTTCGATGTAACCGCACTTGCGCGCCACCATCGCCAGTGAGACTTCCGCCATTTTGTAGGAGAAGGTGCCGCCGAAACCACAGCAGGTGTCTGGTTTTTCCATCTCGACAAAATCGATGTCCGGGATGGAGCGTATGAGGCGGCGCGGCTGTTCTTTCACGCCCAATTCGCGCAGCAAGTGACAGGAGTCGTGATAGGTGACGCGGTGCGGGAAAGAGCCGCCGATATCCGTTTTTCCTGCGACATCGACGAGGAATTCGCTGAATTCGAAAATCTTGCGGCTGAGACTTTCCAGTGCGGGTTTGAGTTCTGCGGCGATGTCCAGTTCTTTATAAAAGACGCGCACCATGGCCGTGCACGAGCCCGAGGGCGCCACGATGTATTGATGATCCGCGAAGAGCTTGATGAAGCGTTCGGCGATGGGAATGATCTCCTTGCGATAGCCGGAATTGAAGGCCGGCTGGCCACAGCAGGTCTGATCCTCGACATAATCGATGGCGATGCCGAGATGATCGAGGATTTTGACCATCGACATCGCCGAATCCGCAAACATGTGTTCGGAAAGGCAGGGGATGAACAGGGCGACTCTCATAGGGTTTCCCGGTTAAAGGGTTCAAAAATAATACGATCAGTGGTTCCTGTTTTTCTCTGCAAGCACTCGGGTTGATGATACTGCAGTTTGCTTGTCTGCTCTGTCATGACTTGCAGGCCGTGTGAGGATCAATGTAAATCCACGAGTACAAGCTCTCGTCCAGACTCAGACGGCGGCAGTTGTAATATAGCAAAAATCTTCATCATTTTGATCAAAATGATTGACCCTGTTTTAATCTTGGTTTGCCCGAGTTGCCGCAGCCGCAATATCTATTTTCTGCGTCTCTGCGCCTCAGCGGGCGCATGTTTATCCATTGAGAAGGCACGGATCTGACGCTGAGACCCTGAGGTGCGGAGAAAAACCAGGATGGTGTATGCGCTTGAGCGCATGAATGAGCAACCGGTCCAGGACAACCCCGGGGTTGTGGATTGAACATCCCCGGGGTTGATGCCATTATTGCTGTGCCAGCGCCTGCCAGCGTTTTTTCAGAAACGGATCTTTCATGGTCTCGAGCAGATAATCACAGAATTCGCGTCCGGTGGCGCCGCCTTCGCGGCCGGTGATGACCAATTCCTTTTCAAACTGGCTGCAGATATCCAGGGCCATTTCCAATTGGGTCGCCTTTTCGCCAAAACCGATGTGACGCATCATCATGGCCGCGGCGCGGATCAGACTGCAGGGGTCGGCATACTGACCGCGTCCTTCATCGATCATGCGCGGCGCGGAACCGTGGATGGCTTCAAACATGGAATAGCGCGTGCCGATATTGGCGCTGCCGGCTGTGCCGACCCCGCCCTGAAACTCGGCCGCCTCGTCGGTGATGATGTCACCATAGAGGTTCGGCAGCACGACAACGCGGAACTGGGTGCGGCGTTTCGGATCGATCAGTTTGGCAGTCATGATATCGATATACCAGGAATCCCATTTGACCTGCGGATATTCCCGGGCGATGCGCTCGGCGGTTTCGAGGAAGAGGCCGTCCGTGGTCTTGATGACATTGGCTTTGGTGACCACGGTGAGGCGGTTGATGTTGTTGCGCGCGGCATAATCGAATGCCATGCGTATGATGCGTTCCGATCCCTGCAGGGTGGCGGCGGTGAAGTCGATGGCCAGATCGTCTGTGACCTGGATGCCTTTGCTGCCCAGGATGTAGGCGCCTTCGGTATTTTCACGGAAGAAAATCCAGTCGATGTTTTCCCTGGGGACTTTGACCGGCCGGACATTGGCAAAGAGGTCGAGTTCGCGGCGCATGGCGACGTTGGCGCTTTCGATGTTGGGATAGGGGCCGCCTTTCTCCGGCGTGGTGGTCGGCGCTTTGAGAATGACGTGGCAGGCCTTCAGTTCCTCGAGGACATCATCGGGGATGGCCTTGAGATGCTTGACACGATTCTCGATGGTCAATCCCTCGATGGTGCGGAATGTCACGCGTTTACCGGACACCTCTTGTGCCAGGAGATATTCCATCACCCGTTGTGTCTCTCTGGATATGATCGGACCGATTCCGTCACCCCAGCAGAAGCCGATGATGATGGGCTGGAGGGAGGCAAAATTCAAGGATTCTTGCGCCTCTTTCATGCGCTCGACGCGGGCCAGTTGTTCCGTCACCAGTTTGGCAAAGTGCTCCTTGGCACGATCCAAAACCTCGTTGTTCATGATTTCTCCTTATGAGTTAGAGACTGGGCCCTCTTCAGAGGGTGTGGTTTCAGCATGGTGTAAATACTTGTAAAATTTATCGTGTAAATCATCCAATTCCGAGCGTATCGCGATCGATTCCTGCAGATAGATTTGCGCCAGGCAATCCCTGCCGCGCGTGAAAATGCGGGTGCACAGGGCCAGCAGGTCAACGAGCTGGAGATTGCAGGGGATATTTTCAACCAGGGTCTTCCAGACGGCTTCTTCAAAATAGATCAAGGCTTGTTGGACCTCTTCGAGTGCATAGCCCTCCCCCGATCTCTGGCGGGCGTTTTTGACCACATAGGCCAGATAGGCGTCGTGATCGGGTTGTTTCAATCCGGTCAAAAACGCCTGCAGCAGGGCCTCTTCCCGATCCTGATGCTGCTCGAACGCGATGACCGCATAACGGGAATTGCCGTAGTTTTGCAGCGCACAGCACACCGCAGCGATCAGTTCCTGCCGGTTGGCGTCCAGCGTGGCTATGATGATATCTTTCGGATTCATGAGACGTTTTACCAGTTCCTTATAGCGTTGGTTGCGGCAGTCTGGCGCGCAGATGATAATCCACGATGCGCTGATTGCGGCGTTTCAACTGCCGCTCGATGATCTGCATCTGATCCGTCACATAGTGGCGATAGCGGGCTCCGGCCAGGGCCGCTTCCGTTTCGAGGCCGGCGCAGACCACCTGCAAAAACTGGTTCAGAGTCTGCTCCGCGAGCGGCGCCGGAAAGGCCGCCCATTGTTTCAGGGCGATCTCCATCTCCTTGTGTATCTCCTGATCCGGGCACGCCTGGCAATCCTTGAAGGGATAGGGATTGGCATGCTTCTGAAACCCTTTCAGGGCCAGGATGAGAGGTTGGTAATCATAGTCATAATAGAGTCTGGGGAACTGATACTCCACCACTGCTTGCCAGCTGTTGTCTTTGGGGTTCTGGTGATGCCGGTTGAGGCGCGACAGGTAGATCCCCATATCGGGGTGAAGGATTTCCTGGTGAAAGACGCGCATCTCGCGCAGTTTGCCGCCAGGGTCTTCGCGCAGATCGCCGCCCAGCAGCAGGAGACAGAGAAAAAATTCCGGATGATCGAGCCGTTTGAAGGGGGCGTCCGCATCCACCTCGATGCTGATGTGCAGGGAGTGGGGGCGGAGGTCGACCATGCGCACGGCGAGATCGATGAGTTTGGCCAATATCCAGGGGCTTTGTGTGGCGGGCTTGGAGACATCGCCGAGGAGACGATAGCGCCCAAAGGCGAGTTCCAGAAAACCGCGGGAACGCTGCTGTTGCGCCGCGGAAAAACCGTGATCGTCGACATGGGCCCCGAGTTTCCAGCCGCGCCGCATCAAATCGAAATCATAAAAATAATAAAAACTGTCAAATAAGGGGTCCTCGCCTTCACGCGCCGACACCGCGCGGACGCCGAGCGGTGAAAATTCCAGTTCGGCGCCTAACGGCGAGAGGCCGTCGAGGTGGTTATCCCGGACCCAATCAGCTGTTTCTTGCGCTTTACCGGTCTGATAGAGTTCTTCGGCGATGAAAATGGCGGCCACCGCATAATCGGGATATTTAAAATCGGGTTGATGCCGGTTCACTTTGAGCTGAATCATGGCGTTTTTCAGGGCTGACTGGGAGTCGGTCATCAGTTTCAACGCCATGAGGGCAGAGAGGGTATGCTGGTACATCTTGTCAGCGATTTTGGCATGACCGCGGAACGCATTGCGGAATCTGGTCTCCAGTTGATTGAAGACCATGAATTTGACGCCAAGCTCGAGATAGTTGCTGGCGTAGGCTTGCGCCTTGCGGTCTGTTTCCAGCCAGGTCAAACTGGGCAGATTGGCTTTTTCGATCTCGTGTTTGAGGATGAAAGGAGGCAGGCCGTCATCGAGAAAATATTGCATCAGCAACCCTTGAATCTCCTCGGAGAGAAGTTCTCGCGTGACGTCCAGAGCGAGGCGATTGCCGTCTGCGAGCAGACAGCGGTCGGCTTTGGCTTCGAGGTAGCGCTGCACGGTTCGTTCGACATACTCTTCGATGCGGTCGCGTTCCGCGAATCCTTTTTCAAGATAGGGACGAAGGGCTTCCGCAAGGGGAATATATACATAGGCTGGAACAGCCTGCTCTTCGACCATTACCTGCACCACTTCACGGGTGTAGAGGGTGCCGACGGATTCATATTCATCCAGTTTGGCCAGCAGGGCAGGCGTGACGTGTGTGAGCAGGCGTCCATCGATTCGGTCTCCTTTCCAGGGTATGGCAAAGGCGAAGCCGCGCTCCGGATGAACCCGGCGGTGATTGGGGAGGCAGGCGGATTGACCGGGCAAGGTGGTACCCGTGATCAGCCGGAAGAAATGATCGTCATTGAGTGAACCATATACGAACAAGGTATCGAGGTTCACCGGAGCCTGGGTATATGTTTCGGCCGTGTCGTCCCCAGGCGGACTTTTTACGGCCGGATCTGTGCGGATTGGCACTGCCATGCAAGAGGGATGACCAGGGTGTGAGTATCTTGTCAATTATTATTAGGGCAGGGTGAGCAGCCTGCTCGCCCTGCCACGGCTCCGGTTTATCCGGGTTGTGTAAAAGAAAGTGTCTTGCGGATCAGGCGTTGTTGCTGAAATGGCGTTCGAATTGTTGCTGCATCTCATCCTGGGAGATGGCGGTGACCCGTCCGGCGCTGTACTGTTCCTCGATCCAGGCAAAGATAGCCGCAACGCGCGGGTCGCGCTTGTCCACAGGTGCCTTGTTGCGTTTTTGCATCTGTTGATTGACCCAATAACCGACGCCGGCGATCCCGGAACGATCGGTGATGTGTACGCCGAGCGGCCGATTGAGAATGGCCGCGGTGTCGAAAATATTATAGATCTCTTCGTTTTTGATGACGCCATCGGCGTGGATGCCGGCCATGGTGACATTGAAGTTTTCGCCCACAAATGGAAAGTTCGCCGGAATCGCGGTGCCAATTTCGCGCAGGTAAGACGCGATGTCGGTGATGGCCGTCAAATCCATGCCGTTGGCGGATCCTGTGAGCGAGGCGTATTCGATGGCCAGGCCTTCCAGCGGTGAATTACCGGTGCGCTCGCCGAAGCCGAGGATCGTGCCGTTGGCGGCGGCTACGCCTGATAACCAGGCGGAGACGGCATTGATGTGGACTTTGTGAAAATCATTATGGCCATGCCATTCGAGATTTTCACCGGGAATGGCAAATTCGCGCTGCAGATAAAAAACCATCTTCGGGATGGAACGCGGCAATGCGGCCGTGGCGTAGGGGAGACCGTATCCCATGGTGTCGCAAAGCCGGATTTTGATGCGCAAACCGGAACGTGCGGAAAAATTCATCAACTCTTCGGTGAAGGGCACGACGCATCCCCAGAAATCCGCCCGGGTCACGTCTTCATAATGGCAGCGGATCGCTTCGAGTCCCGCTTCGGCCGCAGTCCGAACCACCTGCATGAAACTGTCCAGCACCTGGCGCCGTGTCTTTTTAAATTTCAAAAAGATGTGGTAATCGGATATGGAGGTCAGCAACCCCGTCTCTTTGAGGCCGACCCGCTTGACCAGTTCAAAATCCTGCGGATTGGCGCGAATCCACGAGGTCACTTCCGGAAAACGGTACCCTTTATGGCGCACCTCTTCGAGGATCTCGCGATCGCGTTCGGAATAGATGAAAAATTCCGACGAGCGGATGACGCCCTGTGGACCGGAGAGGCGATGCAGGAGATCGAAGAGTCTGGAGGCCTGTTCCACGGTGTAGGGCGTGCGCGCCTGCTGGCCATCGCGGAACGTGGTGTCGGTGATCCATATCTCCGGCGCGGGCTGCGCATCGACCGTGACCCCGTCGAAAACGGTTTTGGGGATGTCCGAATAGGGAAAAACATCCCGCATGAGATTGGGCTCTTCGACATCCACCAGGGGATGGTTGAGAGCCCGTTCCAGGGTTTGCCAGTTTTTGCTGTGTAATCCCATGACTACCTCCGCCTGATAGTTACCTTTTTTGTATCTGCATTTT
Organism: bacterium UBA2214; assembly: GCA_002327255.1. Taxonomy (GTDB): domain Bacteria; phylum Zhuqueibacterota; class Zhuqueibacteria; order Residuimicrobiales; family Residuimicrobiaceae; genus UBA2214. Next base: position 10,194 of record DCUM01000179.1, read on the forward strand.
ATATCTGCATTATCTGATACAAAAAAAAGCGGGATAAAATTCTTTCCTTGCGCGTCAATTTTCAGGTATGCCGTATTCTTCGTGGTATCCGGTGCAGCGCCATCAGGGTTCCTGAACATCGGTCAGGTATTTCAGGGCATCGCGCAGAGGTATGTTGTCCGGATTTATTTGCAGGCCCTTTTTATAGGCGGCGATGGCATCTTCGATGCGGTTGAGGCGGTAATAGACGTTGCCAAGTTGCAGCTGCACCTGGGGATTCTCATTGCCGCGTTCCACCAGGGCTTCGAGATGATAGAGCGCACAGTCATAGGCCTGATCCGCCATGCAGGCCAAAGCGGCATGATAATGGGCGATGGCAGACTCTTTGTTGTTTTTCAGCAGCACCTCGAAGGCGTGCCGTGATTTTTGATACAGGCCCTTGTGATAATAAGCGATGCCGAGCCAATAGTGCGTCATGATCAATGCCGGTCCTGTCTGGATCGCCTGTTCGAGGGTGGCTATGGCCTCGTCCAGCCGCATACAGCGGTACTGGCAGACACCCAGATAGTAGTAGGCATAAGGGAGCCGGGGATTGGCCACGATGGCCTTCTGATAGGTGATGATGGCTTCGGATATTTTACCGCGCAAATAATAGCCATTGCCCAGCATGAGCAGAGCCCGCATGTCCGATGGGTCCTGGGCAATTTTTGTTTCCAGGGCGGCCGTCAAATCGTCGATCTGGGAGGCCTCCATGAGTTCAAGGGCATCGAAGAGATGCGCGGGCGTATCTTTCATTGACACTTTTCCTTCTCTTGTTTTCATTTGAGTGCTTATTATAAGGCGTTTGCTCAAGAATGTCAAGGGATATTTTCGTTGATTTTCTGTTCGAATAGTGATAAATTCACCAGATAAATGCAAGCGTACTATACAGCCGGGAATTAACTATGAAAAAAATCTGTGGCGCGATAGTGATCACGATGGTTTGCTGCCTTCTGGCCCAAGCGCAGACGCAGCGTCCATATGCTCCGGTCATGGTCCGGAGCACGATGGATACCCTGATGCAGCAGGACGAGAGCTGGGATCCGGCGGAACTCGATTCCTTTCTGACCGATTTTGTTGTGGATCGTCCCAAAGGGCTGGGGGCGGCGGAGCTGCTCGAACAGCTCAAGGGCAATGGCAGCGGACAGGAGCAACACCCGGTGCAGGGTTTTCGCGTTCAGCTGGTGGCGACGCGGGAAGAGGCGGTGGCGCGTCAGGTCTTGCAGGATGCGCGGAACGGTTTTGCCGAAAACACCTATTTGCTCTATGACAACCCCTATTACAAGCTGCGCGTGGGGGATTGTCGTACCCATGAAGAGGCGGATTCCCTGCAGCAGCGTGCCTTTTCACGCGGTTTTTCAGGCGCCTGGATCGTGCGTTCCCAGATTCAGGCTTCTCCCGCCAATCGTAATCCGCTCTCCCTCACTCCCGATGATTCTCTGCGCAAAGAGGATGATGCCCGCTGGCGATAATTTTTTGATTGTATTTAAGCCAATTTTTTATTATATTTAACGTCTCATCATCCAAAAATGGTATCGTCTATGGCTCTCACTCGTTGCGATCAGCTCTCATCGTATATGGAATGTCCCGCCGAACCCTGCAGGGGTGGCGGGTTTATTTTTAGGAGGCACCATGTCCGGACACTCTAAATGGGCGACCATCAAGCGCAAAAAGGAGAAAACCGACGCCGCCAGGGGGCGGATGTTCACGCGCTTGATCAAAGAAATAACCATTGCCGCGCGCCATGGTGGCGGTGATGAGTCTTCCAATCCGCGTCTGCGCACCGCGGTGCTCGCCGCCAAGGCGGCCAATATGCCCGCTGCCAACATCGAGCGCGCGGTCAAACGGGGAACCGGTGAATTGCCCGGCGTCAATTATGAAGAGATCAATTACGAAGGGTACGGCCCCGGTGGCGTCGCCATTTTTCTGGAAGTTTTGACCGATAATAAAAACCGCACCGTTGCGGAAATCCGCCATCTGCTCTCAAAATATGGCGGCAGTCTCGGCGAATCCGGCAGCGTCGCCTGGATGTTTGCGAAAAAAGGCGTGATCACGGTGCCCGCCAGCGCCACCACCGAGGATGACCTGATGATGGCCTCACTCGATGCCGGCGCTGAAGACATTACGTTGGAAGAGGATGTCTTTCGCCTCACCACGGAGATGGCCAAACTGGAGGCGGTGAAAAAGGCGCTCGAAAGTGCGAAAATACCCTTTGATTCCGCTGAAATTACCATGGAACCCGCCAACGTCATCAAGGTCGAAGGGAAAGCGGCCGAGTCCCTGCTCAAATTGATCGATGCGCTGGAGGAACACGAAGACATCCAGAATCTCTATTCCAATTTTGATGTGGATACCGCCACCCTCGAAGCGATGGAATAACCCATGTCCCTGGTGGTGATGGGTATAGATCCAGGCAGCCAGGTTACAGGGTATGGTGTGATCACGATGGCGAACAGGGATTCTGTGCAATTTATCGCCGCGGGGGTTGTGCGCGCTTCGCGGCAGGCGAGTTTTTTCGAACGCATCAAACATATCTATGACGAGATGACGGTGCTCATGGACAGCCATCAGCCCGACGAAGTAGCCCTTGAAGATATATTCTATGCGCGCAATATCAGATCGTCGTTACAATTGGGGCAAGCCCGCGGCGCTGCTATCCTCGCAGCGCTGAACGCCGGCAAGCCCGTCAGCGCCTATGCGCCCCGTGATATCAAAATGGCTTTAACGGGAAACGGCGCTGCCGCCAAAGAACAGGTGCAGTATATGGTCGAGCAGATACTGAACTGCTCCATGTCCGGTTTTCCCCTGGACGCTTCGGATGCACTGGCGATTGCGCTCTGCCATGGATTTAGAAAATGATACAGGCGTGTGTGGGGTAGATGCTCTATGATTGCTTTTGTCAGCGGTATCCTGATCGAAAAAAATCCCACTTACGTGATTCTCGATCACCAGGGTATCGGCATGGAAGTCCTCATTCCGTTATCCACATTTGCGAACCTGCCAGGGGTGGGAACAACCGTTTCACTGCATACGCATCTGCACGTCCGTGAAGATGCGCTGACGCTCGTCGGTTTTTTCTCTCCCGCGGAAAAAGAATTATTCCAGCTGCTTCTCTCCGTTTCCGGCATTGGTATCCGCCTGGCCCTCGGCATTCTCTCCGGTTGCAGAGTCGAAGATTTGTACGGATTTATCGCCCGTGGGGATGAAACGGCGTTGACCCGCATTCAGGGGTTGGGGAAAAAGACGGCCCAGCGGCTCATTCTTGAATTGAAAGATAAGGCGGCCCGGCGGCTGCGAGGCATCCCGGCCGGCAGCCGCGAAGGCGCCCTCCTGCCCGGTGAACAGGACGAACAGGCGCTGCTGGCCCTCATGAGTCTGGGGTACACCAAATCGGAAGCCCAGAAAGCACTGGCCAAGGCCTGCGCCAGGGCCGGCGAAGAAGCGGACCTTGAAACTCTCATTCGCGTCGCTCTGCAAGGATAGATGCCCATCGTGATGAATCAGAATGATCGGCCGACATACCCCGCGGTTCAGAATGGGGAGCAAGAATTCGATGCCACATTGCGCCCCGGCCGCTTCGGTGAATTTATCGGCCAGGACAAGCTGAAAGAAAATCTGCAGGTCTTCATTCAGGCCGCCCGGGAACGGCAAGAAGCCCTCGATCACGTGCTCTTTTATGGTCCCCCGGGTTTGGGCAAAACCACCCTGGCGCATATCATCGCCGAGGAGATGGGCGTCCATATCCGTCTGACTTCCGGGCCGACCCTCGAACGCGCCGGTGATCTGGCGGGATTGCTCACCAATCTCAATGAACACGATATTCTCTTCATCGACGAGATACACCGGCTCAGCCGCGTCGTGGAAGAGTATCTCTATCCAGCCATGGAAGATTTCAAGCTGGATATTATTCTCGATAAAGGCGCCAATGCGCGCTCGATCCAGCTGAAACTGCCGCATTTTACCCTGGTGGGCGCAACCACCCGCGCCGGGTTGCTCACTTCACCGCTGCGCGCACGGTTCGGAGTCTCTTTCAGGCTCGATTATTATGCGCCGGAGCGCCTCTGTGAAATCGTCAAACGTTCGGCGAAAATCCTCAATGTCGGCATGGTACCCGATGCCGCCCTGGAAATCGCCAGACGCTCCCGCGGCACCCCGCGCGTGGCCAACCGCCTGCTGCGTCGCATCCGCGATTTTGCGCAAATTCTCGGCCACAGCACCATCACCCTCGAATTGGCGCACTCTTCGCTGCACCGCCTCGATGTCGATGAGTGCGGCCTGGATGACATGGATAAACGCATCCTGCTGGCCGTCATCGATAAATTCGCCGGCGGTCCGGTCGGATTGAATACCCTCGCCGTCGCCATCGGCGAGGAGAGCGACACCATCGAAGAGCTTTACGAGCCCTATCTGATCCAGTCCGGTTTTCTCAACCGTACTCCCAGGGGCAGAGTCGCTACGGAGGCGGCCTATGATCATTTCAAGCGCAAGCGCGGAAATCTTGCACAGAAAAATCTATTTGAATGATAGGGTCGAAAAAAAGGCGTGTGTTCCGGAATCCGGGGATGGCCGGATTCTCCATTTTTTAGAGGAGGTATCGCCGCAATGAAACTGTCCGATTTCAAGTACACACTACCAGACAAACTGATAGCGCAATATCCGAGTGAAGAACGCGACAAATGCCGGCTCATGATCGTCAATCGCGAGAACGGCGCCATCGAAGAAGGCATTTTCGCCGATGTCATCGATTACATGGAAAAAGGCGACTGCCTGGTCATCAATCAGACCAAAGTCTTTCCGGCGCGACTGGAAGGCACCAAAGACAAGACCGATGCCAAGGTGGAAGTCTTTTTACTGCGGGAACTCGAGCAGGGATTGTGGGAGGTGCTCGTCAAACCCGCGCGCAAAGTCCGCGTCGGCAACCGCCTCACCATCGGCAACGAACTCGCCTGCGATGTCATCGACAATACCGTTTCCGGCGGCCGCGTGGTGCGGTTCAATTACAGCGGTGATTTTTTCAAAATCGTCGATCGCATCGGCAAATCGCCGCTGCCACCCTATATCAGGCGGGAACCCGAACCCATGGACAAAGACCGCTACCAGACGGTGTATGCCCAGGATCGCGGCGCCGTCGCGGCGCCAACCGCCGGACTCCATTTCACCGAAGCCCTGCTGAAAAAAATAGCGCAACAGGGCGTCAAAATCGTTACCATCACCCTGCACCTGGGATTGGGCAGCTTCCGTCCCGTCGTCGTCGAGGATCTCAGCCGCCACAAGATGGATTCGGAATATTTCGATATCTCGGAAGAAGCCGCCCAGACCATCAATCAGACCACGCGCGACAAAAACAAAGTGATTGCCGTTGGCACCAGCGTGGTGCGCGCACTGGAAGCCAATGTCACCTCCGAAGGATGGGCCAAATGCGGCCACGGCTGGACCGACAAGTTCATTTATCCGCCCTATGATTTCAAGATCGTGGATCGGATGATCACCAATTTTCATCTGCCGCAGTCCACGCTGCTGATGCTGGTCTCCACCTTTGCGGGACGTGATCTGATTTTCAAGGCGTATCGCAAAGCGGTGCGGGACAAATTCCAGTTCTACAGCTATGGCGACGCCATGCTGATCGTGTAGGAGCGGGCGTGCCGAGACATTTTCAGCTGTTGCATCAGGATGTCACCTCGCAGGCCCGCTGCGGCCTGCTGACCACGGCCCATGGCCTGATCGAGACGCCAATCTTCATGCCGGTGGGCACCAACGCCACGGTCAAGGCGATGCGGCCCGGCGATCTGAAGGAGGTCGGCGCTCAGATCATCCTGGCCAACACCTNNCAGCTATGGCGACGCCATGCTGATCATTTGAACAAGCACGTTGCCAGGCGCCGGGCGATAAGGAACGCACGCTATGAAACATCAGGTGACAGCACTGGTCGTCGCGGCCGGCCAGGGCAAACGCTTTGGGGGCCCCGTCAGCAAACAGTTTGTCGCGCTGCACGGCAAACCGCTATTGTACTACACCCTGCGCGTTTTTGAACAGTGTGCGGAGATCGACACCATTCTCGCCGTTTTACCGCCGCCCAGGATGCAAACCCTCCGCAGCGAGATAGAAGGCTGGGGTCTGCGCAAATTTGCCGGCGCTGTCGCCGGTGGCGCCGAACGCCACGATTCNNCCTGGGTCGCCATCCACGACGGCGTGCGTCCGCTGGTGACGCCGGAGGTCATTGGCCGCACGATCGCCGCGGCGCAGCGCAGCGGCGCCGCCATCGCCGCGGTGCCTCCCAAAGACACCGTCAAACGCATCGACAACGATGAGATCGTGGAGACCATCGACCGCCGCACGCTGGTGATGGTGCAGACGCCGCAGGTGTTTCGCATTGATTTGATACGCCGCGCCTATCAGCATGCCCGCGAAACCGGATCCTTTTTCACCGACGACGCCGCCCTCGTCGAAGCCATCGGTTATCCGGTGAAATATGTGATGGGCGATTATCGCAACATCAAGATCACCTCGCCGGAAGATTGGGTGTTCGTACAAGCCTTTCTGGAGCCTTGACATGCGCATCGGTCATGGGTATGACGTCCACCGCCTGGTTCCGGGCAGAAAGCTGGTTCTGGGCGGCGTTCACATCCCCTGTGAGTACGGCTTGCTGGGGCACTCGGATGCCGATGNNCGGCCGCCATTTTCCGGACAGCGATTCGGCCTACAGCGGCGCCGACAGCGTCGATCTGCTGCGCCGGGTGGTGCGCCTGCTGCGGGAGAGGGGTTATCACGTCGTCAACATCGATGCCACCCTGATACTGCAGCGGCCCAAAATCGCCCCTTACGTCGTGCAGATGCGGGACAACCTCGCCGCCGCCCTGGCGACCCCGGTCGATGCCGTCTCCATCAAGGCGACAACCAGCGAGGGACTGGGATATGAGGGCAGGGGGGAGGGCGCCACCGCGCACGCCGTGGTCCTGATTGAAAAAATTTCAGAGACGCCTCCCCGGGGCGAAGCCGGGGACGATGCGCGCGTTACGTGACCAGCCCTGAATAGGCCGTAAAACCTTTGTGATCCCGGTATTTCAACCGGGTAGAAAAAACGAGCGAACCCATGCCACTCATGCTCTATAACAGCCTGACCCGTCGCAAGGAAGTGTTTGAACCCAACACACCCGGACGGGTGCATATGTACGTGTGCGGACCGACGGTTTACGATTACCCCCACATCGGCCACGTCAAGAGCTACGTCGCCTTTGATATCGTGGTGCGCTACCTGCGTTTTTCCGGATACAAGGTGCGATATGTACAGAACATCACCGACGTCGGCCATCTCCTCGACAGCGGCGAGGATCGCATCCTGCGCGGCGCCGAACGGGAACAGGTTCAGCCCATGGAGCTGGTGGAAAAATACACCCGGGCCTATTTCGCGGCCATGGACGCGCTCAATGTGCTGCGGCCGGATATTTCGCCGCGCGCCAGCGGACATGTGCCGGAACAGATCGAGCTGGTGCAGCGCCTGCTCGACCGCGGCATGGCGTACGAGGTCAATGGCTCGGTCTATTTCGATGTCAGCCGCTTTCCCGAATACGGCAAACTCTCCGGGCGCAAGGTGGAGGATCAGATGGCCGGCGCGCGGCTGGATGTCATTGAAGAGAAACGCCATCCGGCGGATTTCGCGCTGTGGAAAAAAGCCGATCCCTCTCACATCATGCAGTGGAACAGTCCCTGGGGCCGCGGTTTCCCGGGCTGGCACATCGAGTGCTCGGCGATGGCGATGAAATATCTTGGCGAAACCCTGGACATTCACGGCGGCGGCATGGAAAACCAGTTTCCCCACCACGAATGCGAAATCGCACAGAGCGAGGCGGCGACCGGGGTGCTCTTTGTCAAATACTGGCTGCACAATAACATGGTGCTGGTCGACGGGGTCAAGATGTCCAAATCCCTGGGCAATTTCACCACGGTGGAACAGGCCCTGGCCAAATTCAGCGGCGAGCAGGTGCGTTTTTTCATCCTGCAGAGCCACTACCGCAGTCCGGTCGATTTCAGCGATGCGGCGATCACGGCGGCCGGCCAGGGGCTGGAGCGGCTGCGGGCGACCCTGGAAGCGGCGCGGCGCCGGGCCGGCGCTGCGGATGAAGTGGCGTTGACGGCCGGGCTGGACACAGCCGGCAAGGGCGGCGCAGTCAGCGATGCCGCTGCGGCCNNCGCGGACGCTTCCTCGCCGAGATGGACGACGATTTCAACACCCCGGCGGCGATCGGCCACCTCTTCGATTTCTGCCGCGAAATCAACAAGCACCTCGACGGCGGCGGGGGAGCGGACGATGCCCGGCTTTTCGAGCAGACCCTGACCCGCCTGGCGGACGACGTCCTCGGGCTGCGGCTGCAGGAGGAGGGAGGCGGCGCTGTGGCGGCCGAGCCCTTCATCGAACTGCTGGTGCAGTTGCGCGCGACGTTGCGGCTGAAAAAAGAGTTTGCGCTTGCCGATGAGCTGCGCCGGGATTTGCAGAATTTCGGGGTGGCCGTTGAAGACGGCAAGGAGGGCAGCCGCTGGAAATTACTAAAAACATAAAAATATCATCGATTCGCAAGATTTCTCTTGATTTTCTCAGTAATTTTCTTAAATTATATGGCTAACTCGGTTAGTATGCGAAACCGCGCCACCATAGCTCAGCAGGTAGAGCACCTCACTTGTAATGAG
>DCUM01000218.1 GCA_002327255.1 bacterium UBA2214
GCCGAGCCCCACTGGCCGGCGCCGGTCTCGGTGGTCAGTTTTTTGATGCCAAATACCTTGTTATAATAGGCCTGGGCGACGGCGGTGTTGGGTTTATGGCTGCCCGCCGGGCTGATGCTCTCGTTCTTGTAATAGATGCGCGCCGGTGTTCCCAGGGCTTTTTCCAGGCCGCGAGCGCGCATCAAAGGCGCCGGCCGCCACAGTCTGTAGATGTTCAAAACCTCTTCGGGAATATCCACCCAACGATCGCTGCACACTTCCTGCTCGATCAAATTCATCGGAAAAACCGGCGCCAGCATATCCGGTGTGATGGGTTTGCCATCGGGACCGAGTGGCGGCAAGGGCGGCTTGGGAAAATCAGCCATAATATTATACCATTGTCGCGGCATCTCGCTCTCGTGCAGCAGGAATTTTCTTGTTTCCATGGCGTTTCTCCTTCTGGGGTTATGGGTGGGCCCTGTCGTCACACGGGGTGAAAAAGGGCGGCATGTAAAAAATGACTTGGCCTGCAAAAAAAAAGCCCGCTGCGTCTTTTATACGTAGCGGGCTTGAATAAACCAAGCTGATGGATTTATAACCGGAAAGATGCCTCCTCGATCCCACTACGTATGGGCGTGCGCCACCACCACCAGTTGCAGCAGAAGCCGGTCGGGTTGTGTAACACTGTCATGGGATGAGCGTGCATTAAAATCTCCGTTTGTTTCCGCCAATATAGATATTTTTTATGAACCTGTCAAGAATTTTTTTGCAAAGCACGCACGCCCTTTTCTCCTCGCCGCGGCCGTTGATGGCCCGGTATCACTGAACGCGTTGCGCCCACTCATTGCAATCGTTCCGTCACGACGCCATCGATCAAGCGCTCCATCAGCGCCGTTCCCGTGCCGAGGGTCTCCTGGATATGCGCCAGCAGCGCTTCCGCGCTTTCATGCCGTGTCACCCCGGCGCGCCAGGTTGCCGTGATGCTGTGCAAATAATAAACCTCAATGTCATCATCCGCCGCAACGGCGAGGCGGTTCAAATTGCGGATCATCCGCAAATACTCATAGTGGCGATATAACGCCTGCAACGTCTCCGCCCACCGCGGCAGGATGGCCTCCAGTTTCTTGAACAGGCGATAGTTGCTGTTCTCCTGGATTTCAAAGAGCGCCCGGAAAATATCCAGCAACATCTCCACATCCCGCAATCCGCCGCGGATCTCTTTCAAATTGAGCTGGCCCGGCTGCTCGCGCAGGTGCCGGTTGCGGATCTCGTGCACCATGGCGGAGGCATATTCCTTTTTCCGGCCGAAGACCTGGCCTTCGATGAATTCTTCCTGAAAAGCCCGCCAGTTGGCATGGGTACCGACCACCATGCGCGCGCCGAGGAGTTGCGACATATCGATGAAGCGCTCCGGATTCCCTTCCAGGGTCAGTGTGCGTAACTGCGCCGGCGTGGTTAAAAAGGAGCCGAAATGATCCGCGAGCCGGTAGTGCGGCATGATGCCGCTGCGCGCAACGGCGCGATGCATACGGTTGATGATCTGCGTATAATGGGCGTGGACCTCCTCATCCTCGCTGTCGAGCAAGATGATCATATCGTGGTCATCGTCGAAAGCGAGCATATGACCATATCCGCCCGTCACCAGAATCGTCAAGGGCGATTGCAGCGCTTTGTGACAGGGTTTTTCTTCCAGGATACGGTTCTTGCAGGTATCATAGAGTAAACTCAAAAAGAGATCCGAAAAAACGGCAAATTCGTCCGAGATGACCAGCGCCGGTGTGCTGCCCAGCAGCAGGAGGCAGACGCGGAAAAATTCGAAATCGTGGTAAAGGATGAGCCGGTCGACCCGGTCCCGATAGCCGAGCGTCTGATTGATCTCCGCCAGCAGGCCTTTTCCATAGGACTGCAACTTGTCCGGATCGTTGAGAAAGCGGTACACGGCGGGGTGGGCTTTGAGCACCTTGTTCATGACGCGGCGCAGGTAATGCGACGTGCCATAATGCAAGGTGACGACATAATCCAGCCGTTCCCGCGCCGGCACAACGCGCTGGTCCCACAATGCGCGGCGGATGAGCTGTTGGAACTGACGCTGCTGCGCCTCGGTCATGGTGGCGATGAACTGGTGCAATTCTTGCGGTGTATGATCAAACACGATGCAAAAGCGCTGCACTTCCTCGGTTCCGAGGGGGCGTTGAAAAAAAAGCACCATCATCTGGCGATGCAGGTCGCGCTGCGCTTCATAGCGATGCAGTAGATTCATGAACGAACAGAGAGTGATGAAGGAATTCCATCCCCAGTCCAGATAACGGCTCAGCAGGGATGGATCGCGACGCGATTCACGGTCCAGATCCGCGACCAGGCGATCCATGACCATGCGATCCTCGTGCCCCAAAACCGCGATGATGTCGTCCCAATAGCGCGTGCCACGAAAAAATTTGGCTTCTTCGAGAAAACGCTGCGCCAGATTCCCCAGGCGGTACTCCCCCGGACCCGTGACCTTGCGGTGATAGAGTAGCCTGCCGAACGTGGTGATGGAGGCGAGGTGCTGAATCACCGATGGCATGAAGGTTTGCACGGTGGCCTTGCCCAACCGCGCCTTGTTGTAATAATCTGCGATGAAGAAATCCAGGGCACTGGCGCTGCCCATGTTCTGGTAGCCCATGAAATCGGCAACCAGGGCCAGATTGGAGCGCGTGGCGGGATCGTTGATATAGATTTCCTCTTCCTGAGAGACAAGCAGATGATAGAGAAAACGCATGACCTCGAGATAGGTGAGACAGACTTCGAGTTTATGATAGGAAATCGCCCGCTTTTTATCATGATGCTTCAAGGACTGCAGCAGGGCCCAGGCATTGACCTGGCGCAGCCCAAAAATGGATTTGGCGGCGAAAAGCCCTGCCTTGATCATGCGCAAGCCATCCACCTTGGGGTCGATGCGATCATCGGCGAACTCTTTGAACATGAAGGAGCGCGTCTCACCGATGATGCCGCGCAAATAGCCTTCGTGAAATTTCTGACTGCCGTTTTTCTGCGGCTGGTAATAATAGCGCATGGCAACATTGCGGTGAAAGGCGCTGAAGAGACGCCGGTTGCCGAGGATGCGCGCCGCGCCCAGCATCTCGTTGATGATGACAAAATCGTGAATTTCGCTGTTCAGCAAGGCCTGATACTCCTCGATGGAAGCCGAGAAGGAGGCCTCGACGCAGACGTGTTCTGAGAGATGGTAGTGGGTGGTGATGGCCTTGCGCAGCATCTCCGCATTGAGGCGGGCGATGGCCGCCGTGAGATGCTCCCGCCCCTCCGCTCCGCTGTCGACCACGCCGATGTCGATGTCATCCTGATCCGAGCGCGTGCCGACACCGAGGAATACGAATTCGCCGCGATAGGTAGCCGGGAGAAAGAGCTTGAGCAATTCCGTCATATAGCCGGCGACGAGCTGGCGGATTTGGTGTCCCACATGGAGCATGAACTCCCGGTAGACCTCGAAGTGGGATTCGCGCCGCGACACCTCCAGGCGCAGCGCATCGAGGGCATTGAGATTCTGCTGCAGGAACTGCAGCGCGAAATAGCAGCCCAAATCGGCGAGCTTTTCGTCCGGGGAGCGGCCGAGCTCAGCCACCATCGCCATCTCGACGCGATAGTCAAAGGGCGTCTCCCAGATATGGATGGCATCACCCAGTTGTTTGCGTTCCAGACGCTCGACAAAACCGTCATATTGTTTGTCGATGATGTGCAGATATTTGCGGTAATGGTTGCCGAGAATCTGGGCGCGCCGTTTGAGGCGGAAAAGCTGATTGTCCATGTGATAAATCCTCTCTGCTGCTCTCAGGCGTTCGCAGGCCGTGCTGATTCTTCTCATAATACCAATCCGCGCCGTCAAAATCAAGGGAAATGAACGTTTTTTCTCTTGACATAATGAAAATAGAATCCTATTTTTAACTTGACGAATCACTGGAGACGCACGATTTCTCATCTCATCCAGGACTAACATTTTGAATCCCGCACTCATCATGCATACGTCGATCCCGCTCTCCCTCGATCCAACCTTTGTTTTATTCCTATACCAACCCCTACAAACCTCTAAAAGAGGAGGACCTGCATGTCTCAAGTTTTGACCCATGATCTCGTCATTTTCGGGGCGGGACTGGCCGGATTGCGTGCGGCCATCGAAGCCTCGCGTCAGACGCAAGGCAAGCTCAACATCGCGGTGGTCACCAAGAACCAGATGATGCGCGCCCACTCGGTCGCAGCCGAGGGCGGTACCGCCGCGGTGATGCGCACCGAAGACGGCGACAGCCTCGAACTCCACGCCTGGGATACTGTCAAAGGCAGCGATTTCCTCGCCGACCAGGATGTGGTCGATCTCTTTGTCAATAGCATGCCCACGGAAATTCTGCAGCTGGACCACTGGGGCATCCCATGGACGCGGCGCGAAGACGGCCGCATCGCCCAACGCCCCTTCGGCGGCCACACATATCCCCGCGCCGTGCTCGCAGCCGACAAAACCGGCTTTTTCGAGATGCAAACCCTCTACGATACCCTGGTCAAATACAACAATACCACCCACTATAATGAGTATTTCGTCACCTCGATTCTGGTGAGCGACAACCAGTTCCGCGGCCTGGCGGCCATCAACATGACCACCGGCGAGTTCACCCTCATCCGCGGCAAGGCGATGATCATCTGCACCGGCGGCGGCGGCACCCTCTATGGCTTCACCACCTACTCACAGACCGTCACCGGCGACGGCATGGCACTGGCCTATCGCGCCGGCCTGCCGCTGGAGGACATGGAGTTCCTGCAGTTCCATCCCACCGGCCTGGTGCCTTCCGGCATCCTCATCACCGAGGCATGCCGCGGCGAAGGCGGTTATCTCATCAATGCCAAAGGCGACCGCTTCATGGACAAGTATGCGCCGCAAAAGATGGAACTGGCGCCGCGCGATCTCATCTCGCGCTCGGAAATGACCGAAATCGAGGAGGGACGCGGCTACAAGGGACCGGGCGGTCTCGATTACATCCACCTCGACCTGCGCCATCTCGGCGCTGATCGCATCAACGAGGCCCTGCCACTCATCCGCGAGGTGTGCATGGAATTCAACGACCTCGATCCCATCAACGAACCGATCCCGTGCCGGCCGGTGGCCCACTATTCCATGGGCGGCGTCGAGACCGACATCACCGGCGCCACCCGCATCAAGGGCATCTGGGCGGCGGGCGAAGCCGCCTGCGTCAGCCTGCACGGCGCCAACCGCCTCGGCTCCAATTCCACCGGCGAATGCCTGGTTTACGGCAAGATCACCGGCACCGAAGCGGCCAAATATTGTCAAGGGCTGAGTGCCCCCCCCGCCCTCGCCAAAGAGCTCTTCGAGGAAGAAGAAAAACGCATCTTCGGCACCATGCTGGCGATGAACGGCAGCGAAAATCTCTATGATCTGCGCAAGGAACTGCGCGCCACCATGGACCAGTACGTCGGCGTCTATCGCACCGGTGAGGAACTCGGCAAGGCGCTGGATATCATCAAGTCGCTGAAAAAACGCTTCGCCCATATCACCATCCAGGACAAGAGCCGGGCGTACAATACCAATCTCGTGCACGCTCTTGAGCTGCAAAATCTCATTGATCTGGCCGAAGTGACGGTGACCGGCGCCCTGACGCGCACCGAATCCCGCGGCGGCCATGCCCGGCGCGATTACCCTGTCCGCGATGACGAGAAATGGCTCAAACATACCATGGCCTTCCATACCCCCCAGGGGCCAAAACTCGATTACAAACCGGTGGTCATCAACAAGTGGAAACCGGTGGAACGGAAGTATTAGACGTTGGAACGTTGGAACGTTGCAACGTCGAACAGTTGGCACGTTAAAACAGGAAATAACTTTTCATCCAATAAAGGGATCAAGATATGACTGATGAAAAGAACCATTTATCGAACAAGCTCGGCATCTGGGGTTGGCTCGGCGGCGGACGCTACGGCCTGGAACGCTACGCCTATACGCTGCACCGCCTCACCGGCCTCGGACTGCTGCTCTATTTCATCCTCCACATCTTTGTCACCGGTTCGCGACTGGGCGGGCCGGAATCCTGGAGCGCCTCCATGGCCGTCTATGAAACAGGCCTGTTCAAAATCGGCGAATTCCTGGTCTTTGTCGCTTTCATCTACCATGGTCTGAACGGCATCCGGCTCGGATTGACCGAACTGGGTTTCCTGATGGGAAAACCGGAGCGGCCGCTCTTCCCCTACCGCAGCTCTGTGATGCGGCAGCGGCCGGTGCTGATCGTCATCATGGTGCTGGCAGTGATATTAATCCTCGCCGGCGGGCTCGATTTCTTCGTCCTCACCAGTCACTGATGAAGCGCTTCGCAGAGCATGTCCCCTCGCGCGAGCGGGACGTTCTCAAAAAACAGGATTATATGAAATTTTCCGGATAAGGAGAATGTACCATGCGTGAATCTACTTTATGGTTTTGGCATATCATCGCCGGCGCGGTCATCCTGGTGTTTCTCGGACTGCATATGGCGATTATGCATCTGGATGATATCCTCGCCTTGCTCGGCACCGGCTACGCGAACACTGTCAGCGCAGCAACGGTCTTCGCCCGCAGCCAGCAGACCTTTTTCATGGTGACCTATATCGTGCTGCTCGGCGCCGCTCTCTACCATGGACTCTATGGCTGCCGCACCATCCTTTTCGAACTCAATATCGGCAAAGGCCTGCAAAAACTGATCAACTGGGTTTTTACACTGGCAGGCGTGGGACTCTTTGTCTACGGCACCTATGTGGCCATTTACCTCTACAAAATGAAGGAGGTGCTGCCATGAGCGAATCCCATGCCAATGCCCCCCAAAAGGTGATCTTTGAAGTGCTGCGCTACATCCCCGGTGTCGATGCCAAACCGAGGATGCAGAGTTATGAAGTGCCGGCGCCAAAAGGATTGACGGTGCTGGATGGCCTGTTGTGGATCAAGGAGAACCTCGATCCGACGCTGAGCTGGCGCTCTTCGTGCCGCATGGGCGTGTGCGGTTCCTGCGCCATGTTCATCAACGGACTGCCGCGCCTCGCCTGCGCCAATCAGGTGGCGCATCTCCATAGCGACAAGATCATCATCAAGCCGCTGCCCAATTACGCCATCATCCGTGACCTGGTGCCGGATCTCGAACCCTTCTTCGCCAAGCATGCGGCCATCAAGCCCTTCCTGATCCGTAAAAACATCGAGGAACTCGACAATCCAACCGGTGAATTCTTTCAGAGCAAGGAAGAACTGGTCAATTATATCCAGTTCGCCTATTGCATCAAGTGCGGCGCCTGCCTCTCCGCCTGTCCCACCGTGGCCACCGACGATGCCTATCTCGGCCCCCAGGCCCTGGCGCAGGCATGGCGCTACATCGCAGACGCGCGCGATGAAGGCGCGGCGGAACGCGAAGAGGAGATATTCTCCGCGCACGGCGCTTTCCGCTGCCATTTTGCCGGCGCCTGCTCCGAAGTCTGCCCCAAAGGCGTGGATCCGGCCTTCGCCATCCAGTTGATGAAGCAGTTCATGTTCAAGAAAAAACTGGGCGGCTGCAAGGAACAACACGGTTCCGAGTTGGCGCCGCCGGTGGAAAACTGGGTGCCCAAAAAAGAGTATCCCAAAGCACCGGAGCATTCGCTGTAATAATTCCCCCAAAAGGCCGTCGCTGAGACGGCCTTTCTTTATATCAAATCCCGGCTGCACCACATCCAGCGCCATCGCTCCCCGAGACGCTCTCCACAACGGCCTTTTTCACCACAGCCAAGGCATAAACGCTGGCACCACCGGCAGCGCCAGTTCCCGAGTCCGTCGACTTTAGAACCGCTTTCGGATGATTACCCAAACGCGCCCGCAATCCCCGCCCCATCTCCCACCGTGAAAACCGCCGCGACAGCCTTGATTATTACCCTTGCTGAAAATGCCTATTATTCGTATACTATCGGAGCTCTCTCAACCATCTCACTATTCAAGGAGATCCCGCTATGCCAAAATGGCAGCGATGTGCCACCACCCTCCTGGGGCTGGCACTTTTAGGCAGCGCCGCCACCGCGGCGCAGGACTATCTGGATCTGAAAAATCGGGTCAGCAGACACACCCTGCCCAACGGCTTGCGCGTGCTGATCCTCGAGCGCCATGACGCCCCGGTGGTCTCGTTCGTCACCTGGGCCGATGTCGGCGCCGTCCATGAAGTCAAGGGCATCACCGGCATTTCGCACATCTTTGAACACCTCGCCTTCAAAGGCACGCGCAGCGTTGGCACCAGGGACCTCGCGGCCGAACTCGAGGCCATGGCCGCCGAAGACACGACCTTTTACGCCTGGCGGCATGAATACCTCAAAGGCGCGCTCGCGGATACCGTCAGAATGCGCGCTCTGGAGCAGGCCCATCAGCGCGCGGTGGAAGAGGCCAGGCAGTATGCCGTCAGCGGTGAATTCACACAAGCCATCACGCAGGCGGGCGGCACCGGCCTCAATGCCGGCACCGGCTACGATGAGACCGTTTATGTCTGTAATCTGCCCTCCAATAAAATCGAACTGTGGATGTCTCTGGAATCGGAGCGCTTCCTCCATCCGGTTCTGCGCGAGTTCTACACGGAAAAGCAGGTGATCATGGAAGAACGCCGCATGCGCACCGAGAGCCAGCCGGTGGGCAAGCTGCTGGAAGAGTTCCTCACCACCGCCTTTAAAGCCCATCCCTACGGCGAGCCGGTCATCGGTCATATGTCTGATATCCAGGCAACCGGTCGACAGGAGGCTGCGGACTATTTCAGGACGCATTATATTCCCGCCAATCTCGTGCTGGCCATCGTCGGAGATGTGGTCACCGCCGATGTCGTGAACATGGTGGATACCTATTGGGGCCGATTGCCCGGCGGTGCAAAACCGCGGCCGGTCGTTACGGTGGAACCGCCCCAACTCGGCCAGAAACGGATCGAGGTCGAGGATGCCATGCAACCCCTCCTGCTCATCGGCTATCACCGCCCGGATGTCTACAGCGTGGATGCGGCGGTCCTTTCGGCCATCGCGGACATCCTCGCGGGCGGGCGCTCGTCGCGCCTCTATGAAGCGCTGGTCAAGGAACAGCAAATCGCCCTGCACGTGGGCGCCATTCCCGGCTGGATGGAAAAATATCCCGGCTTGTACCTCTTTTACGCTTTTCCGAGTCAGGGCCATACGACCCGGGAGTGCGAGGAGGCCATCCTGGCGGAGATTGAAAAGATCAAACAAGAGCCCGTAACGGAGGAGGAAGTGGCAGCGGTCAAGACCCGCGCCAGGGCCGCCTTTTTGTCCGGTCTCGCTTCCAATGCGGGCATCGCCGAGCAGCTGGCGCGCGCGGAAAGCCGCTTCGGCGACTACCGCGAGATGTTCCGCGAAGTGCCCAAAATCGAAGCCGTTCAGGCAGCCGATATCCAGCGCGTGGCCAACAAAATCTTTGTCAAACGCAACAGCACCGTGGCGGTGATCGTTCCGCCGGCCAAAGCCGATTAGGGGAAAGGGCCTGAACATGATAAAATACGCTGGTAAAACTGCCATTTTTGTGCTTTGCGCCCTGCTCCTGAGTGTGGCTGAGGTCGCAACGGCGCAGAAAACCTATAAAGAACTGACTTATGGTCCGTTAAACGATGTCAAAATAGCGCAGCCCAAAGAAGTAAAATTCAAAAATGGCATCCGGGTTTTCATCCTGAAAGATCACGCCTTGCCGTTCATCCGCATGCAGGCGCATTTTGTGGCGGGATCGGCTTGGGAACCGGCCGAAAAAGCGGGCCTCGCCGCTATGACCGGCACGGTCATGCGCAGCGGCGGCAGCCTGACCCGGCCCGGGGATGAGATCGACAGAGAGCTGGAGAACATCGCCGCGGCGGTGGAAACCGGCATCGGCCTTTTTTCCGGCGGCGCCTGGCTCTCGGCGCTCAAGGAAAACATCGACCAGGTACTGGGAATCTATGCCGACATTTTGCAGCGCCCCGCCTTCCCGCCGCAAAAAATCGAGCTGGCCAAAATCGAGGCCAAAAGCGCCATCTCAAGGCGTAACGACGATGTCAGCGCCATTGCCCAACGCGAATTCGCCCAGCTCATCTATGGCGAACACAGCGTCTATGCGCGCGATGAAGAATATGCCACCATCGATGCCATCACCCGCGACGATCTCATCGACTTTCATCGCCGCTACGTCAGACCGAATGGCATGATCCTCACCGTGTGGGGCGACTTCAAATCCGATGAAATGGTAAAAAAACTGCGCCGGACGTTCGAAGCCTGGCAGCCCGCGGGAGAAACCAAATGGAGCCCGCCGCCGGTTGATTATGCCTGGAAACGCTCGATCAATCTCGTGCCCAAAAACGATATCAACCAGAGCAGCATCTATATCGGACACCTGGGGGGACTGAAAAGCAACCCGGACCAGGCGACGCTCCTCATCATGAATGAAATACTCAGCGGCGGCTTTTCGGGACGCTTGTTCAAGCAGTTGCGCAACGCCGAGGGCCTCGCCTATGCCGTCTACGGCGCCTATGGGGCCGAGTATATGCATCCGGGCATCTTCTTCCTGGGACTGCAGACCCAATCTTCGCGCACGCTCGAAGCCATATACGCCCTCGAACACGAATTGCGAAAAATGACCGGGGAGTTGGTCACGGAGGATGAATTGCAGTTGGCCAAAGAGAGCTGGCTCAACGCCTATGTCTTTCATTTCGACAGTGTGGACAAGGTGATGCGGCGCGCTGCGGCGTATGCCTATTACGGTTATCCCCTCGATTACCTGCAAAGGCTGCGCCAGCGGATCGAGACCGTCAGCGCCGAAGATGTTCTGCAGGTGGCGCGGAAATATCTGCGGCCTGACGCCGTGCAAATCCTGGTGGTGGGCAACCCCGCCGGGTTCGGCGAACCGCTGACCGCGCTGGGAGCGGTGCGCGAAATAGACATCACCATTCCCTCCACCGCGTTGGAAATACCGCAAGCGACAGCGGAAGAGGCCGAAAAAGGCAAGGAGGCGTTGCTGGAGATGGCGGTGAGCCTGGGCGGATTGGAAAAAGTGCAAGCCGTCAAAACCATGCGGGCATCCCTCCAACTGCTGCAGATCACACCCATGGGGGAAATGCCCCTGGAAGTCGAGGTCATCGTCGTCTATCCGGACAAGAGCTGCAGCAAACTCAAAATGCCGCAGGGCGAGATCAGCATGCTCCTCAATGGCCGCGATGGCTCCATCCACACACCGCAGGGTTCGATGCCGGCGCCCGAGGCCATCAAACGCAATATGATCGAGACCCTCTTCCGGGATCCCGTCGTGATGGTCAAGGATATCGACGCCCTGACAGTGCAGTGGGTGGGAGAGACACGCTATCTGCAACAGCCGGCTGTGGAATTGATCGTGTCCAGGGACAAGATGAGCTTTCGCCTCTTTCTCGAGAAAAACAGCAAACTGCCGCTGGGCATCACCTACGTGACGATCGGCGCGGGTGGCCCCGCAGAAACGGAAGCGCGCTATGAAGATTACCGCGATGTCGGCGGGATCAGGATGGCCTTCACGACGCTGGGATTTGAAAAAAACGAAAAAACCTCGGAATCCCATGTGATCGAAGCACAAATCGATGCCGCTGTGGATATGACGATCTGGAAGTAAATGGAAGCAGTCCCTGGTAATTGAGCTAAAGTCACCCACAGAGGGGCCTGCACAGGGGGCTTCGCACCGGTGCCCCTCATGAATAGAGAGGGAGCCCCGTCTGCGGCATCCACGCTGCCCCTGTCTGTTTCAGATTTGCTGCACAAAGCCAGGCGGCCAGTCGTACAGGCGCTGTTTTGTTGAACGGTTTATATTTTGGTGCCACGGAGCGCGCGGCGGATGTCCGGAGGGCCGTGTTGAAAGGTTTAATTTAGGTTCATCCGGCAAATGAGTACCTGGTTAACCGCCGAGAGCGCCAAGAGCGCCGAGATGTATCACAAATGAAGTTTATT
>DCUM01000219.1:0-183 GCA_002327255.1 bacterium UBA2214
GCATCGGCTATCCGCTGATGGTTCGGCCATCGTATGTGCTGGGCGGCCGCGCCATGCGCATCATCAATGATGAGGGCATGCTGGCGCAATATGTGACCGAAGCGGTGGGAGTCTCACCCGACCGGCCGCTGTTGATCGACAACTTTCTTGAAGATGCCATCGAGACCGAAGCCGACGCCATCG
>DCUM01000219.1:280-1418 GCA_002327255.1 bacterium UBA2214
CCCGCCGCATCGCCATCGAGCTGAAAGTGGTGGGACTTATGAATGTTCAGTATGCCATCTACGACGATGTGGTCTATATTCTTGAAGCCAACCCAAGGGCATCGCGTACCGTGCCCCTGGTCTCGAAAGTATGCGACATACAAATGGCCAATATCGCCACGCAGATACTGCTCGGGAAAAAACTGGCGGATTTCAACCTGAAACCGAAAAAATTCAACCATTTTGGCGTCAAAGAGGCCGTCTTCCCGTTTAACATGTTCCCCGNNCGGAAATGCGTTCGACCGGCGAAGTATTGGGATTGGCGTCCAGCTACGGCATGGCTTTCTTCAAGGCCCAGGAAGCCACGCAGGTCCCACTGCCCGTGAGCGGCACCGTACTCATCACCATCGCCGACCGTGACAAACACAAAATCATCACCACAGCCCGCAACTTTGCCGAAATGAATTTCAGGATCCTTGCCACCGGCGGCACACAAAATTTCCTGTCTGAACAGGGCATACCCGCCGAAATGATTTTGAAAGTGCATGAAGGCCGACCGAACATCGTCGATGCCATCATGAATGGCGAAATCCAGTTGGTAATCAATACCCCGGCGGGTCCGCAAAGCGAATACGACGATTCCTACATTCGCAAGACCGTGATAAAATACAAGATACCCTATATCACCACGACCTCGGCGGCCCTGGCCTCCTCCAAAGGCATCAAAGCGCGTCAGGAGCGGCAGTACATCGTCAAATCACTGCAGGAATATCACGCCCAGATTGAATAATTGGGATAATTGGGGTCGGACCTCAGCCGATTATTATTTTACAAATAGTTAAAAGCATAAAAATGACAAAAACAGGCCTTAAGTGGCATTTTTTATAGGGAGAAAAACGGCAGTTAAGGCTGATATTGGTGCTTGTGACTCATAATTATAATGTATATGCATGATAGACCGCATACAAGCCCGGCGGATTTGCTAACGACTTGCGCTGGAGAATACTCATGTCCAGGCCTGTCAACTGCAGTTGCTCAAAGGAAAACACCCAGCCCCATCTAGCCGCTGGATCGCCATCCGCTTTCTATCCCAAGCTATACAACGCCTCCCCCATCCCGGTGCTTAACTGCCATTTTTTCCCCTTCAAAAAATGGCAGC
>DCUM01000219.1:1466-7204 GCA_002327255.1 bacterium UBA2214
CGGATGGGGCTTTTTTCAAGTGCCAAAAAATCAGAATACCGACACACTCACATAGCGCCCGGGATTCTTTTTAATATCCTCCACCAGCAGTTTGAGCTCGGTGACGGTGCTGTTGAGATTCTGCACATATTGTTTGTTGTGCAGCAGCTCGCCCATGGAACCTTCGCCGTCGTTGAGTTTGGTGGCGATGGCGTTGAGCTGAACAGAGAGCTCGGACAATCGTACCGCCGTCTCCTCAACCTGCTTGACGCTGGTCTGGCTCTGCCTGGCGAGGGTGGTCACCTCGTTACCCGCCCTGGTGGTGGTCTCGCGCATGGCGCGCGCCGCATCGCCGATATCGGCGATCTGACGATTGTACATATCCATATCCAGACGATCGACCTTGATGTCCATCTTGGTAACCAGATCGGAGAGCGTCTTCAGGGTGTTGGAGGCGGTACGGATGCGTTCATTGAGTTCGCCCTCCTCGATCTTGTGGCGCACCGAATTGAGAATCTCCTTGGCCATGATCATCACATCCTTGTTCTCGCCGTTGAGCAGCCCTTCGGGCGGCAGCATTTCCTTCGAAGTACCCGGCTCAATGGTGATGGCCTTCTCGCCGATGAAATTNNAGTGTATTGATCTCGATTTTCGAATCGATGGGAACCTGAAAGCGTTTCTTGATGTCGACGCGCACCACCACGCCGTCGGGTTCGAAACGCACCCCCTTGGTCCAGCCGATACGATAACCGCGCATGAAGACCTGAGAGCGGTCGCGCAAGCCGACCACATCCGGAAATTTGAAATACATGCGATACTCGCTGGTAGAGATGATGCGCTGTCCGGACAGCCACGCTATGGACCAAAAAAAGATCACCGCGCTGATAAAGATGATGACTCCGGAGATGTAGCTCATTTTATTATATGTCATAAGCTCCTCGTGTCTCGTAGAGAAAATCCAGTTTTTCCGCAGAGATTTCGTCCCTGCCGCCGACGAACGAGATGGTGCCTTCGCGCAGCAGCGCCACTCTATCCGATACGTCGCGCATCAGCTTGATGTCATGCGTGACGATGATCGAAGTGGCGGAAATCTCCTTTTTCAACATGTCGATGAGTTCACTTATTTTTTCCGCATTGTTTTGATCCAATCCGGTGGTGGGTTCATCGTAAAAAATGTATTTCGGCCGTTTGATCATGGCGCGGGCGATGGCCACGCGTTTGCGCATGCCGCCGCTCAGCTCTTCGGGAAATTTTTCCAGCACATCTTCATCCAGACCGACGAAATTGATGGCCCGTGAAACCTCCTGCTCGCACTGCCGCAGCGTCAGGGATTTGTGCATCTGCAGAAAGAGGCTGAGGTTATCCTGGACGTCGAGAAAATCGAACAGAGCGCTGTTCTGAAACACAAAGGCGATGTTGTTCTGAAAATGAAGCCACTCCTTGGTGGGCATGCGCAGAATGTCTTCGCCGTCGTAGTGGATGGAACCGGCATCGGGATCGATCAGCCGCACCAGGGTCTTGATGAATACCGTCTTGCCCTGGCCGCTGGGACCAAGAATCACCATGGTGGTATTATCCGGAATATCGAGATTGATCCCCTTGAGCACCGGCTGGCCGTCGAAACTCTTTTTGATATTGCGCACCTGTATCATAACAGCAGTTTTCCCAGGTAATAATCAAATATAACGATAAACACCGCGGAAACCACCACGGCGTTGGTGGANNGCATTGCCGACGCCTTTGGCGCCGCCGGTGGTACTCAAGCCGAAATGGCTGCCCACCAGGGCGATGATGAAACCGTATACCGCCGGCTTGATGACACTGCCGAAATACATTTCAAAGGGTTTGAAATCCATCTCCAGGCCACTGACGAATTCCTGCGGAGAAATCCAGTCGGTGACCACCACCGACATGAAGAAGGAACTGAAGATGGCGATGAAATTGGCAAAAATGGTGATGACGGGCAGCATGAAGAGGCCGGCGATCATGCGCGGCAGCACGAGAAAGCCGACCGGATCCAGCGACATGGTCTCGAGGGCTTCGATCTGTTCAGAAATCTTCATGCTGCCGATTTCGGCGGCCAGGGATGCCCCGAGCTTGCCGGCCAGAACCAGCGACAAAACGATGGGACAGAGTTCGATGATGGTGGTCTTGAAGATAACGTTGACGATGACGTAGCGGGCCAGCAGCTCGGAGGACTGATAGCTCCCCTGCACGGTGGCGCCGAGGCCGATAAAGACCGCGATCACCGCCGCAATAGGCAGCGTTTTCACGGAAAAGTGATAGAGCTGCTCCAGCAGCTGACGCCGGTAAAACCACAGGTTCGGAACAGCGCGTATGCTTTGCACCAGCAGCACCGCAATTACATAGACCGTTAAGAAAAACGATACGGTGCGTTCGCCAAGGCGCAGGAAGAACTGATCAAAGTGATTTCTAGCCATAAATCAGAAAACCATTATTTTTGACACGTTTCACACACATAAGCGCTGCGGCCGTTGAATAGCAGTTTTTGGATCATGCCTCCACAGCACGCACATGGCTGACCTTCGCGGTCGTAGGCCATGAGCTCCATCTGAAAGAATCCCGGTTCCCCGTGAGCATCGCGGAAATCATTCAGCGTGGTCCCCCCTTTTTGCACCGCTTTATTCAGAACAGCGACGATCGCGGCGCGCAGCCGCTCGATCTCCTCCGCGTTGAGCGAGCTGCTTTCGCGCAGCGGATGAATCCGGGCCACGAAGAGCGCCTCGCTGACGTAGATGTTGCCCACACCCACAACCACCCGCTGATCCATGAGCAGCGTCTTGATGGCCCGCCGCGAGCCCGCGCAGCGGCCGCCCAGATAATCGCGTGTAAAGTCAACCGAGAGCGGTTCAACGCCCAACAGCTGCAAACAGGTTTCTCCGGGCTTGCAGACATCCACACTGCCGAAGCGGCGTGGATCGCGGAACTGCAGCGCTCCGCCCCCGGCAAACGAAAAAATCAGGTGCGTATGCGCTTCGCAGGCGGTTTCCCGGTCGGTGAATCGCAGCCGTCCGCTCATGCCGAGATGCAGCACCATCACCGCGCCGTTATCCAGATGTACCAGCAGAAATTTGCCGCGACGGCTCAGTGCGGTGATCTTGCGGCCGCGCACCCAGCGCCTCAGCCNNGGGAGTCGGCACCGGCCGCCGCAATCGCGGCTGCAACACCTGAATCTGTGCAATCGTTTGGCCGACGATACAGGGTTCCAGGGAGCGGCGGATGGTCTCTACTTCGGGCAACTCGGGCATGACGGTTACCGTAAAACAGCCAAATTACAATTATCAATATTTTACGTATTCTTTGGCAAAAATACTACAATTTTATTTCATGCGGCTCTGAAATCGCAGCGTGGCAGCGGAAAAGATGATCAGGCCGAACACCAGCAGCGCCAGGCCCTGGGTGTAGAGGTGGCGCAGCGTCGCGCCCTTGATAAAGATTTCGCGCACCACCAGAATCAGATAACTCATCGGATTGAATTTGGAGAGGTAGCGCATCGCCAGCGGCATATTTTCGATGGGGAAGAGAAATCCTGACATCAGCAGAAAAAACATCAGTAGAAATACGGTCAGGTACATCGCCTGCTGCTGGGTGCGCGCCGAGGCCGATACCAGCAGTCCGATGCCCAGGGTTGTGAACAAATAGACCGCGGTGAATAAAAAGAACAGACCCAGATTGCCGGCAATGGGGATACGATAGAACAATTTGGCAAAGATCAGCGCCACGCTGACCTCGATGAAACCCAGCACCGCAAAGGGAATGATCTTGCCGATCAGGAGTTCATGTTTTTTCACCGGCGCCACCAGCAGCTGATCCAGCGTGCCGATCTCGCGTTCGCGCACCAGCCCCATGGCGCTGATCAACGAAGTGACAAAGGTGAGCAAAAAGACGACGATGCCGGGGACCATATAATCGCTGTTGCGCAGGTTTTCGTTGAACCACACCCGGATTGAGGGCGTNNACGAGATGGAGTGGAGCGCCGCCTTCGACGGCAGCGAGCTGTGCGCTCAACTGATCGGTCATAAAACTCTCGAGAATGCCGGAGAGATAGCCGAGGGCGACGACGGAGGTGTTGCTGTCCTGGCCGTCCATGAGCACCTGAATAACCACCGGCTGATGGGTCGCCAGGTATTTCGCCATGTCGCGCGGCAGCACCAGNNGCCACCGACGCCCTGCCGCTGTCGAGATATTCCGCCAGCCGGTTTTGCTGTTTCTCGAAATAACGCACATTAAAATAGCCGGAATTGCGGATGCGCTCGACCACCAGGCGGCTGACCGGGG
Organism: bacterium UBA2214; assembly: GCA_002327255.1. Taxonomy (GTDB): domain Bacteria; phylum Zhuqueibacterota; class Zhuqueibacteria; order Residuimicrobiales; family Residuimicrobiaceae; genus UBA2214. The sequence goes on from DCUM01000219.1 coordinate 5,745, forward strand.
TGTCGTCCAGGTCAGAGATGACGGTCTGGATATTTTTGACTTCGGCCGAGATGATATAACCGAGGATGAGCAGTTGGATGATGGGCACCACAAAAAGAATCGCCATCATGGAGCGGTCACGGCGCACCTGAATAAATTCCTTTTTGATGATGGAGGCGATCTTTTTCATCCCATCAATCCTCCATGTTGGTCGTAAAGCGGCGCACGCTGATGATCAGGAGCAGGGTCCCGAAGGCTGCGAGAAAGAGGGCCGGCGTCCACAACCACTCGGAACCGAGCCCCTTGAGCATGATGCCGCGAATGATGACGAGATAGTATTTGGCCGGCACAACATAGGAAGCCAGCTGCAGGATTTTCGGCATGGAGAGGATGGGAAAGATGAATCCCGACAGGAGAATCGACGGCAGCATGGTCGCCAGCATGGCGGACATCATGGCGACCTGCTGCGTGGCCACGCGCGCCGAGATAAAGATGCCGAAACTGAGACAGGCATAGACATAGATGATCGAGAAGAAGAGCAGCCACAGCGGATCGCCGCGGAACGGCACGTCAAAGACCAGCTGCGCAAAGATCACCACCACGATGGCATCGACCAGCGCCAGCACGACGTAGGGCAGCGTCTTGCCGATGATGATCTCCACCGAGCGGATCGGCGACACCAGAATCTGTTCCATGGTGCCGCTCTCGCGCTCGCGGGCGACGGTGACCGAAGTCAGCAGCGCGCATATCATCATCATGATCACCGCCACCAGACCCGGGACGATAAAGTGGGCGCTCTTGAGATCCGGATTGTACCACACCCGCGGCTGCAACGTCACCGGCGGCCGCAGAATCTGCGCGTTCCATTTCAGCGAATAGGAGACAAGGAACGATTTGACNNTAGTTGAGCGTCACCGTGGCGGTGTTGGCATTGGAGCCGTCCACGATCAACTGCACTTCGGTGAGCGGCTGCGAGCCCTTGTCTCTGGAGAATCCCGGCGGAATGACCAGCACGGCGATCATGCGGCGTTCGAGAAAGGCGGGGGCGATCTCTTCGCGTCTGTTGAGATAGCCGGTGATTTTGAAATAGCCGGCGCTGCTGAGTTCATCGACCATCATTCGCGATTCAGGCGTCTGGTCCTGGTCGAGAATGCCGAGACGGATCTCCTTGATATCGAAGGTGATGGCATAGCCGTAAAGCAGGATCATCATGATGGGCATGAGAAACACAATGACCAGGCTGCGCGGATCGCGGAGGATGTGGATGATCTCTTTACGGATGATGGCCCAGATGCGGTTCTTCATAACGGATGCTCACGTTTCCATTTCACTTTTCACCAGGTGGATAAAGACCTCTTCGATCGATTTTTTCCCATAGGTCTCTTTCAACACTTGCGGCGATCCCATGGCGACGATTTTGCCCGCATGCATGATGGAGAGACGGTGACAATATTCAGCCTCATCCATATAGTGGGTGGTGA
>DCUM01000219.1:7315-7449 GCA_002327255.1 bacterium UBA2214
GAAAGGTCGATGGTGGTCATGGCGTTCTCCACGGCGCGATTCAGGGCCGCGCGATCCAGTCCGTAGATGCCGCCATAGAAGGCGAGATTTTCGGCCACGGTGAGATCGTCATAGAGGGAAAATTTTTGCGACAT
>DCUM01000219.1:7489-24339 GCA_002327255.1 bacterium UBA2214
TGCCGGCGCCGTTGGCGCCGAGGAATCCAAAGATCTCGCCGTCCAGCACCTGGAAACTGATGTGATCGACCGCGACGAATTTTCCGAAGCGGCGGGTGATATTTTCTGCTTCTACCGAATAGGCGGGCTGCATAGGCGGCTCATCGTAAAAGTTCTACAAAGACATCTTCAATGGTTGCCGGAATGGGACGAATTTCCGAATAGTCGATCTGACGCGCCCGCAGACAGGCTGCGATCTCTTTTTGCAGCACGGCCGTGTCGCCGCTGGCGCTGACATGAATGCGGTCGCCGAAGACCTGCACGCCGGCGAAACCGCNNGCACGCCTGGATGGCGCGCGCTGCCGCGACGTTCTGCCGCGTGGTCACCTCGAACAGCTGCTGCTGAAACAGGCCGGGAACGCGGCCGGGGGCATCGGTCACCAGGGTCTTGCCCTTGTGGATGAAACTGATGCGGTCGCAGCGCGCCGCTTCGTCCATGTAGGGCGTGCTGANNGTCCCAGAACTCGCGGCGCGACACCGGATCGACGCCGGTAGTGGGTTCATCCAGCAGCAGAATCCGCGGCGTATGGATCAGCGTGCAGGAGAGCGCCAGTTTCTGTTTCATGCCGCCTGAGAGCGCGGCGGCGCGGCGGTCACTGAAGGGACCGAGGCGGCTGAATTCCAGCAGACGCTGCAGCCGTTTTTCGCGTTCGGCGGCCTTGACCTGGAAGAGGTCGGCGAAAAAGCGCAGATTCTCAGCCACCGTGAGATCGGGATAGAGCGAGAAGCGCTGCGGCATGTAGCCGAGATAGGCGCGCAGGGCGCGCGACTGGGTTTTGGGATCGAGTCCCGCCAGGCGGACGCTGCCGGAATTGGCAAAGAGCAGTCCGCAGAGAATGCGCAGCAGCGTCGTCTTGCCGGCGCCATCGGGACCGATGAGGCCGTGCATCTCCGCCTCGTGCACCTCGAGGTCGAGTCCATCCACCGCGGTCACCGCGCCGTAGCGCTTGACCACCTCATGACAGAGTATATCGGCCGTCATCGACAGAACCTCATTGCGGCAGGGTCACATCGGCGGGCATGCCGATCTTGAGAATGCCTTCGGGATTTTCCACAACGATCTTGACCGCATAGACGAGATCGGCGCGTGCCTCCCTGGTCTGCACATTCTTGGGGGTGAATTCCGCCTTGTTGGCGATCTGGGCGATACGGCCGGGAAAGACCTTGTCCGGATAGGCGGTGATGCGCAGTTCGGCAGCGCCGTTGAGACGAATGCGGGCGAGATCGGTCTCGTGGAGATAGATTTTGATATACAGGGTGCGCAGATCGGCCAGATTCACCACCGGTCCGCCGGGACGCGCGATTTCGCCGCGCTCGAGATATTTGTCGATCACGGTGGCGGCGATGGGCGCCGTCACGCGGCAGTCGCGCAGCTGGCTTGCGATCAGATCGAGCTGGGCGCGGAGCTGCGCCTCCCGGGCGTCCAGCGAAGCGATCAAGGTGAGCGCATTTTCCTGCTGGGTCCGGGCGGCTTTGACCGCCAGTTCGACGTCATCGACCTGCTGCTGGGTGGCGCTGCCCTCGGCGAGCAGGGCGCTGAGGCGCTGCCGTTTTTTATCGGCATTGTCGTACTGTTCCCGCGCCAGGGCGGCGGTGCGCTGCGCGGAGAGGCGATTGAGGCGCAGTTCCCGCAGACCGGCGAGCAGCTGAGTTTTTTGCAGATCGGTCTTTTCACTGTCCACCACGGCGATGGTCTGCCCGGCCGCAAGGATATCCCCCTCCGTCACCAGCATGTCGAGAACAGTGCCCGCGGCTTTGGAACTGACCAGCACTTCGGTCGCTTCCAGCGTGCCCGATCCGGTGATGAGGTTGTCAGTTTCCCGGTTGCAGGCCGCCGTGAGTGCCATGACGGCAGCGGCGAATATGAGACCATAGATACGCTTCATAGCATCCTCATTTTCTCTTAATGGCTGTATGCCTGTTCGCCCAACCCCACGGCGCGGCGCCAGTTGGCCTGGGCGAGTCCTTCTTCGATGAGCGCCTCGGCATGGATGAGTTTGGCGCGGGTGAGTTCCGACTGGGCGTCGAAATAATCGCTGTGGGACGCCACACCCTGTTTATACTGGCGCTCCATCACCTCGTAGCTGGCGTCCGCCTGCCGCACCATGTGTGCGGCCACGGCCAGACTCTTGGCCATTTCGGTGCGGCGCAGATGCGCCTGTTTGACATCGAGTTGGATGGCATCGCTGAGCTGGCGTTCATTCTCCGCAATGCTGCGCAATTTGAGTTCCGCCTGTTGAATCTGCGAGGAAGTCTTGCCCCAGTTCCACAGATTCCATTCCGCGCCGACGCCCACGAGCCAGTAATCCATGGCCTCTTTTTTGGTGAAATCGAGTCCCGGCTTGCCATAGGCGTAAGTGCCAAAGGCAGCCACGGAGGGCCAGCGGCCGCCCCGGGCGATCTTTTTTGCTGCTTCTCCCGCGGCCTTGGCCTCCGTCACCGTCGCCAGCTCGGGGCGATGTTGAGCGGCCAGTGCCAGCGCGACCTGCAGGTCAGCGCCGGCTTCCGTTTGCACCGGCATAACCGCCAGGATTGGCATATCCGCCAGGGCCAGTTCCGCGGGCAACGACTGGCCGAGGAGATTTTCCAGCGCGGCCCGCGCCAGATCATGGCCATTTTCTGCACGGACCAGGGCCAGTTCCGCCTCCGAGCGTTTGACCTCGACGCGCAGCAATTCGTCGCGCCGCGCCAGGCCTTGCGCCACCAGGGTCTCGGCATCCTGGAGATGCCGGGCCACCTGATCCCGGGCGCTCTGGGCGATCTCGATGTATTTCCGGGTCTTGAGAACCGCGGCGTAGGCGGCCTCGACCTTATAGATCAGATCGGCGCGCTGGCGTTCGAGGTCGCGGTAGCGGCCGGAAGCCGCGGCCTGCGCCGCAGCCTTGCGGTTGCCGAGACGAAACCCGGTAAAGAGCGGCTGCGTCAGTGTCATCCTGAAATCGTAGACGTCTTTGGTGCCCAGCGTCATGCCATCGGACAAAACCGAGATGGGATCCGGCCAGAAGGGCACGGTAATCGGTGGAACGCTCAGTTCGGGAATGGCGCTTTGATGGCGGTACGAGCCTGAAAAGTCCAGCGCCGGCAGCAGCGCGGTGTCTGCCTGGCGCACCTCTTCGTCGGCCATGCCGGCCTCGCTCTCCGCGGCCTTGAGGCCGGGGTTGTGGGCGAGGGCGATGTGCACGCATTCGGCGAGCGTCGTCTGCGCCTGAGCGGCTCCAACCGCGAGTACCAGGACCGTCAGCAGAACCAATTTATTCATAGGGACTCCAAAAACGTGAAACAATTAACCTGTATTATTCACAAAAACTGGTGACATTGGCCTTATGTGACTTTAAAATCAATCAGCTAAAAGAAAGCCTCTTTTCAAACTTTGTTATAGGCAAGAGGATTACCCGGATCCTGTGTTCACGCGCCCATCATTCTAAAAAAAGGCTTTCACCTGATGGATGAATTGAAACGAACTTTGGCGATCCCTGACACAATCCGGGGATTATTCTGAACCTACCCGACAAATACCTGAAATATAACAGATTAACGGGGCAACAATCCGTACAATAAAAGATCGACGATGGCTCTTTCCCGCTCCGCGAGCAGCTTGTCGGTGTCGGCGAATTGATCCGGCCAGACGACGCTCATGATGGGTTCGGTGAAAAAAGTGAAGAGATTCAGGGCGATCAGATTCCAGATCAGCTGTACCGGGTCCACCTTGCGGATCAATCCGGATTTGCCGGCCCGGGCGATGTGTTTCTGCACCTCATCCAGAAAAGGCCGCGCCGACTCTTTGAAGAGCTGGCGCACGACGCGGTCGACGATGGGGTTGTTGCTGTGAATTTCGCGCGCCATCATGCGCGGCAGATGCGGGTGATTGCGCAGGAAGGTGAGATGGAGATGCACCAAACGCGGCAAGAACTCCTCGGGATTAAAATCGGGGACATCGAACAATTTGCCGAACATTTCGAACAGGGTGCTGAAATTTTCTGTAAAGATCGCCTCGAAGAGTTCATCCTTGGAGTTGAAATAGTAATAGATCATCGCCTTGTTGGCGCCGGCGCGATCGGCGATTTCCTGCATGCGGGCGCCGTCATAGCCGCGTTCGACAAAGACGGCGGTGGCCGCCTCCTTGATTTTTTCACGTGTGGATTCGCTCTCTTTCATGCTGCGAACCTTCATCCTTTGGCTGTTTTTAACCAACCATTTAGTTTAACTATTTGGTTAATTAATAATACAGATATTTTTCTCGAATGTCAAGACTTTTTTGAAAAAAATGAAAAAAAATCCAGAATTCATTTGCATATTTACCCCCCACGACCTATATTTCAGCAAAGCTGTTTCCGCTTTGCAACACCCCCCCCCTAATTGTGCTCGCTTCATCGCATCTGGTGACTGGCGATGAAGTCCATCATGCATCTTTTGTTTGGCATCGTGAGGAGAAGCAGCGATGAGCCACCAACCTATCTACTTTTGGCAGCTGATCAGCAGCGCGCTCGGACTATTCCTCGTCTTCCACGCCGTCTTTGCCAGGGAGTATCTGGTTTTCGCCGGAGATGAGCGACTCATGCGCCTGTCCAAGTTCTTTCTCGGATTAGCGCTGTCCCTGTTGCCATTTCTCAACCGCCTCTGAGCGGTCGAGAATCGAAAAAGCTCCCGGAAGTGCAGGATCCGGGAGCTTTTTTTTAAATGGAAATATTCTGAGGGGTCCCCATGCAAGTTTTGGTATTAGGTTCAACAGGACAAACGGGATATCAAGTTGTTAAACAACTGCTGGAAAATGATATCCCGGTTAAAACGATTGCAAGGACTACTGACAAGTTTGCAAGCTTTGATAAAAATGGAAATCTGCAGGTCATAAAAGCAAGCATCTTGGATATGGCCGATAACAGCCTGAAAGAAATACTTGCTGATATAGATTTTACAATTTGTTGTCTCGGTCATAATATTTCACTAAAAGGAATATGGGGAAAGCCCCATTTTTTGGTCACAGAAGCGCTCAAAAAAATTCACCTCAATACTGATAATAAAGGACAAACGAAAAAATTAATCTTAATGAGCACAACAGCCTGCTTGAACGATGACAAACAGGAAAGGTTTTCTTTTGGTGAAGAAATAGTAATGGGCATTATGAGATGTTTGCTCCCACCACAGAGAGATAATGAAGAGGCTGTTAAATTCTTGAAAAGTATCGATCAAGGAGACCATCGTCTTGAATGGATAGCCGTTAGACCGGACACTTTGGTAGCAGAAGAACAGGTCACCAATTATGAAATATTTGAATCACCACAGAAAAGTCCGGTGTTCAATGCCGGCAAAACGAGCAGAATAAATGTGGCTCATTTCATGATGCAATTGGTTTGTAATGATGAATTATGGACCGGATGGAAATATAAAATGCCTGTGATTTATAATGTAAAAGAACAGACGCCTGATCAATAATTATTCACGCCCGTTGCACTGCGTCAACGCGCAACGCGGAATCGAACCAAGCCTCGTGAAATACGTATTTGCCCCTGCTCCCTGGCGCCGGCCTGAGAACAGAATTGGATGGAGACCACCATGTCGTCACGACAGGAAGAAAAACCAAAAGATATAAACACCTCCGGATCGAGCGCACTTGAAGCCCTGGGTTTTGATGCCTGGTTTGCAGAGCAAAGCGCCGGGCTGCTTGAGGACGGTTTTGCCATAGCCCGGGTGATTGAAGTAAACAAAAGCAATTACAAAGTCAGCACAGGCCGGCACGATATATTGGCCGAGCTCTCCGGCCGCTTTCTCTTCAATGTGGACAACCGCACCGAGTTACCGACGGTCGGCGACTGGGTCGTGGTGCAATGCTTTGATGAGGATGGTCTGGCCATCATCCACCACATCCTGCCGCGGAAATCGCTGCTGAGACGCAAGGACCCCGGCAAGGCGGTGGCGTTTCAACTGATCGCCGCCAACATCGATTTTGCGTTCATCGTGCAGTCCGCGGATGCCAACTTTAATCTGCACCGTCTCGAGCGCTATCTGGTCATGGTCCACGAGAGCAAAATCGCTCCCATGGTGATATTGAGCAAAACGGATCTGCTGCCGGCGGAGCAGCTGGCCGGCATCCAGGAGCAGGTCAAGCCCTACCAGGATAAATATCCTTTCCTGGCCATCAGCAATGTCACGGGCGACGGGCTGCAAAAGGTGCGGGAAGTCCTGCAGTCCGGTAAAACCTATTGCCTGCTCGGTTCATCGGGCGTGGGCAAGACCACCCTGCTCAACAACCTGCTGGGCGAGGCCTTGTACGAAGTCAATGCGGTGCGGGAAAAGGACAGCCGGGGCCGGCATACCACCTCGAAAAGACAACTGGTCCGTCTGCCGGACGGCAGTATATTCATCGACACCCCCGGCATGCGCGAACTGGGCAATTTCAACGTCGACGCCGGCCTGGAGGAGACCTTTGACGAGATCGCTTCCCTTCAAGGCCAGTGCCATTTCGCCGATTGCACGCACCGCCATGAAGCCGGCTGTGCGGTGATCGCCGCGGTGCAGCAGGGCCTGATCGACCATGAGCGTTATCAAAACTATCTCAAAATCCAGAAAGAATCCGCCTATTATGCGATGTCGTACCAGGACAAGCGCAAAAAGGACAAGCAATTCGGCAAAATGGTCAAAGATTACAAAAAATCGATCAGGAAAAAATAGCCCCAGGATACGAATCGAATATCGGAACTTATGGCAGCGTCCGATATTGGCCACCCAGCCCGGATAAACAGGAGCCGTTGCAGGGCGAGCAGGCTGCTCGTCCTGCCATTTTTTGCCATTTTGCACCTTTANNCGCAAATGGCTCAATGCAGGTGCCCGCCAAAAGAGAGATTCATCCGGGGTGACATTCCCGGACGGCAGCAGTCCGCCGGAGCACTGCATCTGTTTTTTTATAATACCCCACTCATGGGGGGAGTGATAAGCCCGTTATTACGGCGGACAAGAATGTCCGCCCTCCCGTGAGTGCGGTATTGCTTTTTTTCCTGTTTTTGCTTGCCTGTTTTTATCATTTTTCGTAACATCGGGAAAATAAAGTCAATCCCGGGGAAGGGGACGACTGATGAAGAAAGCGCAATCGGGTTCATAGCATGGCCCGGACTGCGCTTTTTCTGTTTGGAGACCCCTGTGTTCGAGGCCACGGGGTACTTCTCAGCCGAGTCGGTCATGATGGAGGTTGTGTCGTGGTATTGAACCTGTTGTTGCCGGTGTTTGAACCCGGCATCGGTAGCTACCTGGACGCGATACCCCGCCGTGCCGATGGAAGGCTCCCAGCACAGCTCGACGTCGACGGGTAAACCGGCGGCCTGATGCGCAGGAGAGTACAGCGTCGGCTGCGGCGGTGGCCGGCCGGTTGTAGAGCAGCCGTTCGCCCCAGAGCATGGTCACAACCTGCGAAGGCACCGGCACGTCGTCCACTTGCAACGACCAGGCATAGGTGGCGCCTCGCGGCGCCGGGTGTCCCATCTCCTGAATGTGGCCGGGGATCATGACTTGCGGCAGTAGTTTAGCCAAAAAATTGCGCATGCCGATGACCGGCGTCTGCCCGCCGCTCTCGTTCACCCAGGCGTTCAACATCAATACATCCAAATGTTCGATAATGGGCAAGGTCTCCGAAGTCTGGTTGTCGCAGGTATGCATGAGTTTTTGTCCGTCGTAGAACATAACCTCAAACATGCGCACCGGAACGCAGTGCAGCCGAACCAGGCCTTGATTTTGATGCCGTCCAGAATCAACTCGTCATCCGCGCCAGCGAAAAGGGACAGCACGAAATATTCGAAACCAGCCGCTGCATGCCTTCTGTATCGTCTGCTGTAATCCGTACCGAATTGTCGATGCTGAACCCCGAGTGCGGCCAACCCCGCATCGAGCGCACTACCTCCTCATCGATCTTTTCCTCGCTCAGCAGCAGATCAAACACCCGCTCGCCATGTCTCTGTACATCGCTCCATATCCAATTCACTTTGCAGCAGCCTTGCGAAGGCTTTGGATAGATTTATTATCAAGTCAAGATTTTCTCGCAGCCTTCGCAAGGTTCCATCTCGCCTGAACAACCCCTCGCTCACGATCGCATGCACAGGACTGTGCCAGCCGATCAGGTCACCAAAAGTCTGAATCGCCCCCACGAAACCGGGTTCTCCTTCCGCAACGCCGCATGCCTGGCGCAACCCATCCCGGATCGTTTCATACGCCAACCTGCATAGTTTTCCCAGCAAGCGGCGGTCGTAACGAAAGAAAATGCGCAACCGCTTCGTATTGACAATACATCAGAACCTGTGTGATACCCGAGGAAAAACTCCGCCAGCCGCATCCCCGGCAACAGCGCCCGTTTCTGATCGGGACAGCAGCGGCGCTGCCGGCACGAAAACGCCACAAAAAACTCTTTACCGCAATCCGGGCAGCGCACCCGCGCAAATCCCTCCCTCAGCTCCCCGCATTTGAAAAACTTGTCGACGGCGGTGCGGATGAGCAGTCACCAAAAGCCCTGTTTCGGCTGGGACCACTCGTCGTAAACACACTCGAACTCGTCAAAATGGTCACACACCAGTCTGAAAAAGGGCGAAGCCTCCGGATTGCGAGGCCGGTACATTTTTGCCGCAGGAGCACACACGCCATACCTTGTCCAGTAAATAAATACCACTGACCGATAATGGGTCTGGCGTATGCTACAAAACTACTGAAAACGCGTCAAGGGAAAAAATCGCCGGTGCGTTTACAAATGACTTGCTCTCGATTCCGCAAAAAGCTATATTGAGGCAAAGTGGTGAGATCGCCCAACCACCGGCTGGTACAGATGGCCGCTGGTTGGGAGCGTTCCGGGCAATAAGGTGGAAGGCATCAGGCTGTTCGCCGTGCCAAAATCATCTAGTCTTTCGCGGCCACTTTACACGCCCCCTTGCGGGGCTGCTGGTTTTTTCGACCCTGATCTGGCGGCTTGCCGCCGATTTTATTTACAAAATGCACGGCAAATGGTTTCCCATGCCCAGAGAGCGTTTTAACATGGTGTATTACACCATACTCGGGCTCTACAAAATCTCCGTCGTGTTCTTGAATTTGGTTCCGTGGCTCGCGCTGATCCTGATCGGCTAAACCGGCACCCGTTAAAACCTACTGACCGGCAACCAAGCGGGCAAAGGAGCCGTCATTCTTTTGTCTGACGTCGAATTGCGCCTCAAAACTGACTGGGCTCGGATCGAAACTCGCCGGCAAATTGCATGTTTCAAGACTATGGTCGTGACCCAGTTGAAAAGACTACAACGAGATAACGCGCAATAGGCTCGTATCATCGCCGACAGAGGCGCCTTGTGAAAAGACGTATTCGCATTGCAATTTTGGTGATGGGATTCAGCGGACTGGTTGCCGAGATACTGCTGTTGCGGGAGTTCCTCATCGTCTTTTCCGGCAACGAGCTGTGCATCGGCGTCATTCTTGCCAACTGGCTCATACTCGAAGCGTTGGGCTGCATTTTTCCCGGCCGATTGGTCGAAAAGACCGCACACAAGCTCGAACTGTTTGCGGAGATTACCGCCCTATTTTCCTTGTCATTCATTGTCGCCGTGTTCCTCATTCGCTTGTTAAAAGGTATGCTCGGCGTTTCCATCGGCGAGAGCATCGGTTTTGTGCCCATGTTCTACTCGTCGTTTCTGATCCTGTTGCCGGTCAGCATCCTGCATGGCGCTTTGTTTACCGTCAGTTGCCGCCTTTATGCCATGTTTTCCGCGCCGGTCGCCTCCTCGGCCGGCAGGGTTTATGTCTACGAAACCATCGGCACGCTGGTCGGCGGCATTTTCTGCACGATATTTTTGATTCCGTTTCTGCACACCTTTCAGGCGGTCTCGTGGATAGCGCTGTTGAACGCCGTCGTCTGTCTTTTTTTACTGACCCGGCGAGAAAAAATCGATTGGCGTAAAAAAGCGACCACGATCCTGTCAAGTCTGCTCCTGATTTTTTCGGGTTATCTGGTGTTCGGAGGCGGCGCGGATCACCTGCATCAACGCTCCATAGGGGCGCAGTGGAAGAATCACAACGTCCTTCACTACCAAAACTCCCGCTACGGCAACATCTGTGTCGTCGAAAACGAGAATCAATACATTTTCTTTCAGGACGGGATGCCGACGATCATCACGCCGATTCCGGATATCCCGGCTGTTGAAGAGTTTGTCCATCTGCCGCTTCTTGCCCACCCCGAACCCGCGAAAATTCTGATCTTGAGCGCCGGCGCCGGCGGCGTCATCAATGAAGCGCTCAAGCACCCCTCAATCGCCATGATCGATTATGTGGAACTTGATCCGCTGCTGCTGGATTTAATCAGAAAATTCTCTACGCCGCTGACGGAACTGGAATTGAATGATCCCAAAGTGAGAATTCACCACATGGACGGCCGCTTGTTGCTGAAAACAACGCCCGATCGCTATGACCTGATTTTTATCGGAATAACCGAGCCGTCCAATTTGCAGGCCAACCGGTTTTTTACGAAAGAGTTTTTTCGCCTCGCCCAAGAGCGGCTGAACAACGGCGGCAGTCTCGTCCTTCAGCTCCCCGGCTCATTGAGCCTGTTGAACGATGAATTGAAAAACCTCAACAGTTGTATTTACCATACCCTTGCCGACGTCTTTTCACATATCCGGGTCATCCCCGGCGACGGCCGGAACCTGTTTTTATCATCGGATTCTCCGCATGTTGCAGAGTTCACGCTCGAACGCGTCATCGAGCGGCTGGACGAGCGCACCATCACGGCCAACACGCTGGTCCCTTGGCATATCGAAAAAAAGCTGCATCCCGGCTGGCAGGAATGGTTCACTCATTTTATCGAAACAAGCAGCCGGAACATCAATTCCGATTTCAAACCGCTGGGCCTGTTTTACAGCCTCTCGCACTGGAATGCGCTCTATGCGCCGTCGTTCGGCCGGATTTATACTCAATTCGAAAAATTGAATTACCGGACGATCTTTCTTGCGCTGCTCTTTTTGATGTCCGCTTGTATCGTTCTTAAACGGCGGCGAAAAAGCGCGCGGATGGGCATCCCGATTGCCATCGTCACCACCGGTTTCGCCGGCATGATTTTTAGCCTGATCGTCATTTTTACCTTTCAATCGGTTTATGGATATGTGTTTAGCTGGATCGGGCTGCTGGTGGCTTTTTTTATGACCGGCTCGGCCTGCGGCGCCGCCTGGATCACCTCGCTGTTGTCCCGGTCGCAAAAGCATGTCGGCATCTTTATAATGATCGAACTGGCCATCATCGGTTTGGCCGTCATACTGCCGCTGCTTCTTTCCCACCCTCTCGACGCCGGCGGTCATGCGGCATTTGTTTTCAAAATTCTGTTTTTGGCCGTCTCGTTTGGCTGCGGCGTGCTGGTCGGCGCGCAATTCCCGCTCGCCAACAAGTTGTATCTCAGGAGCGACACCCAGCTCAGCGACACCGCCGGTCAATTGTATGCCTGCGATCTGCTGGGCGGCTGGTTCGGCGGCATTGTCGGCGCGGTGGTGCTGTTGCCGGTGCTCGGCCTGACCGGCGTCTGCGTGACCGTGGCCCTGCTCAAGGTGACTGGCGTTATCGTGACGGCCGAATCATTACATGCTTTTGGAGGTAAGAGATGAACAGTTTTTTTGACGACGAAATGACGCGAAAAACATTTTTGGCCAAGAGCGCACAGCTCTGCATCACCTTGGGATTGTCCGGTATCGTTCTCAAGGGAATGAAACGTGAGGCGTTCGGCGCCGAGGCCGGCCCAGTTGATCAGAACGCAAGCCAACCGGGCGGTGACTGGGAACCGGCGTATCTGAAACTCCATCGAACCGGCGAGCTGAAAAAACGCGCGGATGAACTGGGGTCGATTATGGAGAGCTGTCGCCTCTGTCCGCGGCAATGCGGCGTCAATCGGCTGAAAGGACAGAGGGGCGTTTGTCGCGCGCCCGGCACGACGTTGGTCGTTTCCTCCTTTCATGCCCATTTCGGCGAAGAGCGGCCGCTGGTCGGCAAAGGCGGTTCCGGCACCATTTTTTTAACCCATTGCAATCTGCGATGCGTCTTTTGCCAAAACTGGGAAATCAGTCAGCTTGGCCGCGGCAGTGAAAGAAAGCTCGAAGACCTGGCCGATATGATGTTGCGGCTGCAAAAAATGGGATGTCATAACATCAATCTGGTCACGCCCACGCACTATTCGGCCTGCATCCTCATGGCGCTCGATATGGCGGCGGCCAAAGGCTTGCGCCTGCCGATCGTTTACAACACCTGCGGCTGGGAACGGCTCGAAATCCTCGCGGTGCTCGACGGCGTTGTGGACATTTACCTGCCCGATTTCAAATACTGGGACAGCGAGGTTTCAGCCAAATTTTCAACCGGAGCGGACAACTATCCCGAAATAACAAAGGCGGCGATTTTAGAGATGCACCGGCAGGTGGGCGTGGCCAAACCGACGCAAGACGGCATTATGCAGCGGGGACTGATGATTCGGCATCTGGTCATGCCGAATAATGCAGGCGGTTCGGACAAAATCATCGAGTGGATCGCGGCAAATCTGCCGAAAGACACCTATGTCAATATCATGGCGCAGTATAACCCGCTGTACAAAGCGTATGATCATCCCGAGATCGCCAGAAGAATCACCGGAAAGGAGTATAAAAAGGTGGTGCAAACGGCTCAAAACTCCGGGCTGACCAATCTGGATGTTCAGGGCTATTGGTGGCTGCGATAACTTCCGCCTTGGACGACAACCACCGTCGAGTATAAACCATTGACAAACGGAGCTGATTATGGCCTCAACATGGATTTCTTACAACTATCTGGCGTGGACCGAAAGTTTTTGGCCACGCCGGAAGCGTATGAAGCGGAAGCCGCGGTTTACATCGATCTCATACAGGGACAGGCGAAGGCGCCTCCGTGCACGCTGCTGCATTGGGGTTGCGGAGCGGGCGGCTACGATCGTGTGTTCAAGCGACATTTTACGGTCACCGGCGTAGACCTCAGCGCGGGGATGTTGGAGATTGCGCGCAGCGCACAACCGGAAATCGATTATCTGGAAGACGACATGCGCACCGTGCGGCTGAACCGGCAGTTCGACGCCGTGGCCATTCCGGACAGCATTGACTATATGGCGACTCGGGAGGAGCTTGAAAAGGCCGTGCAAACGGCGGCAGTGCATCTCAAGCTCGGCGGCGTGTTGCTGGTGGTCGGCAAAACGCAGGAGACGTTTCAGAACAACAATTTCGCATACAGCGGCGAAAAGAAGCTGATAGTTGATAGGAGTTGACAGGAAATTTGATTTTGCTGGGAATCAAAAAATCGAGGAAACCATCCTCTGTCAAGAGCCAGATACCCAGCCTTTTATCCTTTTTCAGCGCGGCAATCCGCATCCGGCCCCCTCATCGCCTCTTACCTGCCGAAAAATTAGTCAATAGAAACCTCTAATGGAAACCTGTAATGCAAGCAAATTTTCTAAAAAGCACGTGACCAGACGATATCGCTGCAGGATCAACTCGCGCAGAAATTTAGGAAGGGCTCTTTAAATGCAGACGCGCTCAAAATAGCCGTAATCATAGCCCGGCTCACCGTCGGCAACTCTACTTAATACAGGCGGCGGCCGCGGTACTGCCTCTTTCCACAACCCGCAGTGGCGCAGAATCTTTTCGACGACCTCTGCTTGACATTTCTCGATAAAGCTGATGACTTTCATCTCTCCCCCACAATCCGGACAGCGCAGAGGATCCACCTCGTACACCTTCCTGATCAATGCCGCCCAGCTCATTCGACGCTTCTTAATGAACGCATCGGCCTCTGCATTTTCTCCACCAGTCTTTGACTGAGACGACGGCTCCCTTTTCTTGCGCAGTCCCCGCTCCTTGTTCGAATAATAGGCGCACTAAGCATTCGGCCAAGTACACCCTGCGAGGAAGGAGCGAGGGTGGGTCAGTTTTGGGATTGGGTCTTCCAGTTCTGGGGCAGCAGATCAGCTAATTTGTGGAAGGGATAGTCCAGGATACTCTGGAAGACATACTCCAGATACACAGCCGGATTGACATCATGATATTTCGCAGTGGCCATTATTGAATAAATCAACGCCGCGTTTTTAGCGGCCTCATGCGAGCCGGCGAAAGGATAGTTCTTACGGCCCACGGCAATGGGACGGATCGCATTCTCAATCAGATTGTTGTCGATCTCGAAACGGCCATCTGAGATATACCGCTCCAGACGCGGCCACATACCCACCGTATAGTTGATGGCTTTGCCGACCAGAGAAGCAGGCAACACTTTGGTGCCGTTCTGCTGCAGCCATTCTTTGATCTCAGCCAGGAGGGAAACAGATTTTTCCTGACGTAGCTGATAACGGTCAGTATAAGAAAGTCCGGCCTCACGGGCCTCACGGGCCTCACGGGCCTCCCGCTCAACCAGGTAGAGTTTCTGGATAGCCGTCAGCATCCAGGCCGCGCGCTGGTTGTCCTGATTCGAAGCTTTTTCAAAATAGCGCCGGGCATGGGCGAAACAACCCAATAAAGAGATGCCGGCGCGGTGTTCAAACTGGTTATAGCCCTCATAGCCGTCGGCCTGCAAGGCGCCGGAATAGTCTTTCAGCATAGCTGCCGGCCCGTCTTTGTTACGGCTTGGTTGATAGTCAAAAACAACGAATAAGCGTTCAACGACTAAGCGTTCGCACCCGACGCGCCAGCGTCAACGTGCAACGCGGGGTTGGACTAAGCCCCCGGGAAGCGGTATTGGAATTTTCATGATGAGGATTTTCTTTTATTTTGGGGCGGTGAGAGGGGATTTTCAGTAGTGGTCTGCTTTTTAGAGCCTGTTTAGCCTGCATAATTCATCTATTTGCTGGATAGGCTCAGAATAATCGCTTTATTTAAAACAAAGTTTGAAAAGAGGTCTTTTTCTAAGTGAATGATAATTTGTCACATGACACCAATTTCAGGAAAATTTGTGAATTAACCAGGTTAGAGTCGTTTTCAGTCGAAAATTTTGCTTTCTTTTCCGAAATCACTGCAAACGCGTCAAGGCTCAAAATCGCCGGTGCGTTTACGTATGACAAATAACTTGATCTCGATTCCGCAAAAAGCTATATTAAGCCAAGCGGTAACGGCCTCTCCACCGCAAGGCCTCATCTTCAGGCAGGAATAGAAATCCCCCAACCACCGGCTGGTGCGGAAACTACAGGTTGGTTGATTTAACGCTTGTAAAAGGATAGTCGATGCAAAATTTCCACGTTCGGTTCAAAAGGAAATTGAAGCAACCTTTGTTACTCCCGAGCTTGTAAGAAGAAATGATAAAGTTTATCTGGTGGAAAATCTGAATCAGGCCATTCCATAATTAAAGAATCTCTATCTCTATGTCATTCGAAGTTTTCATATTTTTTGCTTTGGGATTGGCCGCACTTTTTCTGGGTGCTGAGGGATTGATTCGCGGTTCATCTTCACTGGCATTAAAAATTGGACTCACTCCGCTTGTTGTTGGATTAACGGTAGTTGCATTCGGGACCAGCACACCAGAGCTTGTTGTGAGTTTAAAAGCGGCATTGCTCGGCAACAGTTCGATCTCACTTGGAAATGTTGTCGGATCCAATATCGCGAACATTGCATTGATACTTGGAATTGCTTCTTTAATTAGACCGCTCAAGGTTCACGCGAATGTAATTAGAAGAGAGATTCCAATTATGATCGGACTCAGTATCCTGCTTGTTGTTCTTTTGATTGATGGTGAGTTGAGTTTTATTGACGGATTATTTTTTGTCATTGGAATAATTACTTATGTGATCATGAATGTATTAATGGCTCGCAAAGAAAAAAATAAAGAGGTCGAGGAAGAATTTAGGGAAGGATTAAAAACAAGACTTGGGGTGTGGCTTTCAATAATTTTTATAGTCGGGGGATTAGGATTAATGATTTTAGGCGCCAATTTATTCGTAACAAGTTCAATAGTAATTGCCAAAGCGATTGGTGTTAGTGACGCAATTATCGGATTGACCATTGTTGCTGTTGGAACTAGTTTGCCTGAACTAATAACCTCCGTAGTTTCCTCATATAAGAATGAATCGGATATTGCAATCGGAAATGTGGTAGGCTCCAATATTTTTAACATTCTTGGAATACTCGGTATTACTGCATTGGTAATACCGCTGAGTTCTGCAGGTATCAGGTATGTTGATTTTGGCGTGATGCTTCTTACAGCTTTCATTCTTTTACCGCTCAGCAAAACAGGATTCAAGATATCAAGATTAGAAGGCGTTTTTCTGACCGCTGGATACATCATTTATGTGTATTATTTGCTCCCCTGAGTTGTTTTTAGTCAGCATGATCAATGAAATGCTGAATAACTGCATCCTTATCATTTAGAATTGCCCATTCCGCTGATTTAGCTTTTCCATTCAAGTCTATTTCGATTGTCAATAAAAATATTCCTGTGCTTTATTTTCTGATAAAGACATGGGGATGACAAATGAAAATAATTTTGGGTTCATCCGGCAAATGAGTACCTGGTTAACCGCCGAGAGCGCCAAGCGCGCCGAGATGTATCACCAATGAAGTTTATTCATTCTCATTATAATTATTTACATACCTTTTCAAGTCCTCTTTTAAGCGTAAGACATTAAAATGAATAAGCAATCCTGCACGCTTATCTGAAAATTTTAAATGGTTGATAATCTGTGCCTGATCAATCTCGGTCGTCTTGCTTGCTGACTTGCATTCTACTATTATCTGATCATCCACTCAAAAATCGCATCTAAATCCAATATCCAAAATTACATCACGATAACTTACCGGCAAACCTTTCTCCTTTTCATAGGGAATTTTTGCCTTTTGCAATTC
>DCUM01000094.1 GCA_002327255.1 bacterium UBA2214
ACACCGCGATGGTGCCGGCGGTCGGTCTCAGAAGAGGCCTCCTGCAGATGGATTTTAAAACGCATTTGTAGGAGCGCTCTCCAGAGCGCGACTGGATTGGCGGGTCGGCCTCGGGAGAGGCCTCCTGCAGAGGATTTCGAAACGCGGATGGGGGGGGGACATGCTACAGTTTTGTTTTCGGACTCTACCCTACAGACAAGTCAGGCTGCGCACTATCAATAGTCAGGCACCTTAGCATAAGAGGTCATCATGAAAAGCATTTCACGCTCTGTTTGGGCAGTCACAATAGCCCTGATCGTTATTCTGATCGGGCTCTTTTTGGTCTGCGCCCAGCGACGCACGCCGGTCGCTTCGAGCGATGATCAGTATGGCAACGATGAACAATTCCGGCAGGAGTTACTGCAATTGCTGGACATGACGGAGGATCCGTCCGGACAGCCGGATGGAAATGCACCAGGCAGCGAACTGGTGGATACCATGGATTTCACACCGAGCGATGATGAAATGCTCGCGCTGCTGGCCAACGATGAACAGGTCTCCCGTGATGTGCTGGAGACGACGCCGACGACCACCCCCGCCAACATGGGTTTGACGCCGGAAATGTTCGCGAAAGTTCGTGCGGATGTCAGCAAACTCGAAAGCGTTCTCGAGCGCAGAAGCAGCACCGTGGATAGTCTGCGCCGGATCATCGAAAACCGCAACGCGCGGCTCAAGGATCTCGAAACCCGCTATACAGATCAGCGCAGTGTGGTCAAAGCGAGACCGGGCGCATCGGCCGGTAGAGGCGGCGCCGCTTCTTCCGCGTTTGAACTGGCCTACGAAGAGGCGCGCGCGGCCTTTGAAAAATACCGTTATCAGGACGCCATCAGCCAATTCCAGCAGCTGCTGGCGCAAAATCCGAATCATCGCCTGGCCAATAACTGCCAGTATTGGATCGGTGAATGCTACTTTGGATTGAAGGATTATCAAAAAGCCGTCGTCGAATTCCAGAAAGTATTCGCCTATGCCGAAACCGGCAAACATGATGATGCCCAGCTGATGATCGGCCTCGCCTATGTGCGCAGCGGCGATCAGACCAAAGCACAGCGAGAATTTGAATTGTTTCTCAGTAATTATGCCAACAGCGAATATGCCTCGATCGCCCAGAGGTATTACCGCAACATTTAATCAGAGTTCTGCACGGTGAGCCGATTCGTTCATCTTCATAATCATTCTCATTACAGTCTGTTGGATGGCGCCTGCCGTATCGATGACCTGGTCGATACGGCTGTTTCATATGAAATGCCCGCCATTGCACTCACGGATCATGGCTGCATGCACGGCGCCATCGAATTCTATAAGAAATGTGCCAAATCGGGCATCAAACCGCTGATCGGCGCGGAAGTCTATCTGGCGCCCGGCAGCCGTTTCGAAAAACAGGCCGATTCCGGTACTGCGTATACAGCTTTCCATCTTGTTCTGCTGTGCAAAGACCTCACGGGTTACAAGAATCTGATGAAGCTGGTGTCCGCCGGCTATCTCGAGGGCTTTTATTACAAGCCGCGCATCGACTGGACCCTGTTGCGTGAGCACCATGAAGGCCTCATCGCGCTGAGCGCCTGCCTCAAGGGCGAGGTCAGCGCCCGCCTGTTGAAAGAAAATGCCGATAAATCCCGCACTGCTGTCGCTGAATATCGCGATCTGTTCGGCGAAGATTTTTACCTGGAAGTGCAGAATCATGGCATTCCCGAAGAGGAGAGCGCTCGTGGCGGCATTTTCGCCATGGCGCGGGAGATGGGCATCAAGGTCGTTGCTACCAACGATATCCACTACTTAAAGAAAGAGCATCACCGGGCGCACGATGTCCTGCTCTGCCTGCAGACCGGCAAGGATTATGACGATCCGGGGCGGATGCGCTATACCTCTCAGGAACTCTATTTCAAGAGCGCCGCGGAGATGGCCGAATCTTTTCCCGATCATCCCGAAACGTTCGAGAACACCCTGGAAGTCGCCGAAAAATGTGATCTGCGGCTCGACTTCAAGACCTTTCATCTGCCGGTCTTTCGGCTTCCCGAAGAGATGCCGGCGCAGACGCTGGACGACTATCTCGCCGTGGTCGCGGAGGAAGGGCTGAAACAGCGTTATCAGGCACTGACACCGGAATTGCAGCAGCGGCTGCGTTATGAACTGGACATGATCAAGCAGATGGGCTACGCCGGCTATTTTCTCATCACCGCGGATTTCATCGCCTATGCGCGCAGTCAAAACATCCCGGTGGGGCCCGGACGCGGTTCGGCGGCCGGCAGTCTGGTGGCCTACTGCCTGAAGATCACCAATCTTGATCCCATGCGCTATGACCTGATCTTTGAGCGTTTTCTCAATCCCGAACGTGTCACCATGCCGGACATAGACATCGATTTCTGCTACGAGCGGCGCGAAGAGGTCATCCGCTACGTCAAGGAGAAATACGGTTACGACAACGTCTGCCAGATCATCACCTTTGGCACCATGGCCGCCCGGGCGGTCATCCGCGACGTCGGCCGCGTCCTCAAAATGAGCTATGGCGAAGTGGATCGCATCGCCAAGCTGGTGCCGGAGCAGATCAAGATCAAACTCGAGGATGCCATCAAAAGCGTCCCGGAATTGCGCAGCCTCTCGGAGAAGGATGAGATTTACAGCCGGCTGATCCAATTCTCCCTGGTTCTGGAGGGACTGGCGCGGCACGCTTCCACCCATGCCGCGGGCGTGCTCATCACCCCCGCAGAGCTCACCAACTATGTCCCGCTCTACAAGACCAAGGAAGGCGACGTCACCACGCAATATGACATGAAGTCGCTGGAGAGCGTGGGACTCTTAAAAATGGATTTTCTCGGCCTGCGCACCCTGACCGTGATCCAGAAAGCGGTTGATGCCATCCGCGTGCGCGGTGTGGAGATCGATATCGATACGATTCCGCTCGATGATGCCAAAGTGTATGAAGTGTTCGCGGCGGGTGAGACCATCGGCCTGTTCCAGTTTGAAAGTTCCGGCATGCAGGAGTATCTGCGCAAGCTCAAGCCGACCTGTCTGGAAGATTTGATCGCCATGAACGCCCTCTACCGTCCGGGTCCCATGGATTACATCGATGCCTTCATCCGCGGCAAAAAGGATCCCGCCTCCGTCAAATATCTGCATCCCATCCTCGAACCCCTGTTGCAGGAAACCAACGGCATCGCCGTCTACCAGGAACAGGTGATCAAGATCGCCGGAGTGGTCGGCGGATTCAGCCTCGGCAATGCAGATCTGTTGCGTCGCGCCATGGGCAAGAAGGATGAGCGCACCATGGCCGAGCAGCGCGTCAAATTCATCGAAGGCGCCAAAGTCAAGCAGGTCGATGCCAAAACCGCCAGCGAAATTTTCGACATGATGGCGAAATTTGCCAATTATGGCTTCAACAAATCCCACGCCGCCTGTTATTCGCTGGTCGCGTATCAGACCGGGTATCTCAAGGTCTATTATCCGGCGGAATTTATGGCCGCCAACCTCAGCAGCGAAATGAGCAGCACCAATCGCATCACCATTCTGCTCGAAGAGTGCCGCCGCATGGGCCTCAAGGTGCTGCCGCCGGATGTCAACGAGAGTTTTGTGGATTTTATCGTGATGGAGGACGGCATCCGTTTTGGCCTGGGCGCGGTGAAAAATGTCGGCCGCGGCGCGATCGAAGCCATCGTGGCGGGCCGCGAAACGTTCGGCCGCTTCAAAACCCTGGCGGAGCTGGTGTGCAACATCGATATCCGCGCCGCCAATAAAAAAGTTCTGGAGAGTCTGATCGACGCCGGCGCCATGGACAGCCTGGCCGGCACACGGGCGCAAAAATATGCCGTCGTCGAGGAGATGATCAGCTACGCCCAGCGCTGTCAACAACAGGGCGACAGCAGCCAGTATTCGATGTTTGACAGCGGCGATGACAAGATCGTGGCGCCGCCACCGTCCCTGCCGGAAGTGTCCGATTATGCCGCGCTCGACGCGCTCAACCGCGAAAAAGCGATGCTCGGCTTCTATCTCTCCGGCCATCCCCTCGACCGCTTCCGTGGTGATATCCGCGCGCTCTCCACTGTACCGCTGCAGGATGCGGGAGAGTGCCGGGATGGCTCCATGGTGCGATTGTGCGGTCTGGTCAGCGATATGAAGCCGCATCTCGACCGTCAGAAAAGACCCATGGCGTTTTTCAAGATCGAGGATTATACCGGCAATATCGAGTGCGTGATGTTCGCCGATGCCTATGAGAAATGCCGCAGCGCGTTGCAGCTCGACCAGATCGTCATGGCGATCGGCCGCATCAACACGCGCGAATCCGAAGCGCCCAAGATCATCGTCGATGAAGTCATACCCATCGAGGAGGCGCGCAACCGCTATACCAGGAGTCTCCTGGTTTCACTGCAAGCCGGGCAGACGAGCGATGAACTGTTGGCGGCTTTGAAACAAATTTTTCAGGAGCACAGCGGCAATGTCCCCGTCTTTATCAGGGTGCAGGAGGGAGAGAACAAAGAATATATTCTGCGTTCCAAAACCATGAAAGTCAATCCCAGTCTGGCGCTGATCGAACAACTGCGCAGTCAGGTCGGCCGGGAAAATGTCTGGGTCGGGGCATAATCCCAAAAACCAGGATGGAACAGATGAACAATCTTGTTGAACGTGCGCGCAAAATATTGCTGGAACCGCAGGCGGCCTGGGTGGAGATCAGGAGCGAGGATTCCTCGACTGCGGAAGTGGTGCAAAACTATCTCATTTACATGGCGGCGATTCCTGTGGTCTCTCATTTTCTCGGCCAGGTTCTGCTCGCCACGCCCAGGTTGCATGTGATTCCGGCACTCATCGCTGCGGTGGTTTTTTATCTGCTGATCTTTATCGCCATCACCATCGCCGCCATGGTCATCAATGCGGTGGCGCCGGAGTTTCAAGCCCGCAACGATGAGACGACCGCCTTCAAACTGGTGGCCTACAGCTGCACCGCGCCTTTTCTTGCCAGCGCTTTCCTGATCATCCCGGCGCTGTCGACGCTGGCTATCCTTGGCTTTTACGGGATTTACATCCTCTATCTCGGCATCCCCGAACTCACCGACTGCCCGCAAGACAAGGCGCTGGGCTACACGGTGGCATCGGTGATCACGCTGGTCGTACTCACGGCGCTGACGTATGGGCTGGCGAGCATCTTCACCTGCCGCTGAATCGGGAAGAGGACGGGATGGATCTCATACTCATAAATGGTGCGATCTGGCGCTCTGGCCAATCTTTTGCGCAAGCCCTGGCCGTGAACCATGGACGCATCACCGCGGTGGGTGCCAATGAGGAAATCCTGCGTCTGCGCACGCATCAGAGCCGCTGTATCGATGCCGGTGGACGCCTGGTTCTGCCCGGTTTCAACGACAGCCACGTCCATTTTCTCGAAGGCGGATTCCATCTTCTCGGTGTCGATTTGCGCGATGCCGCTTCCCCCGCTGAAATGGGCCGCCGCCTGGCACATGCCGCAGCCGGCCTGCCGCCGGGGAACTGGATCAGCGGCGGATTCTGGGATCATGAGCGCTGGCCCGGAAAACCCTTGCCCCATCGCGCCCTGATCGACGCCGCCGTCCCCGATCATCCGGTTTTTGTGGTGCGGCTGGACTGGCATATGGGCGTGGCCAACTCGCAGGCCTTGCGACTGGCGGGCATAGACGCCGATACCCCCTCTCCTGCCGGCGGCGCCATCGATCTCGATCCCGCCAGCGGCGCGCCAACGGGCATTCTCCGCGATGAGGCCATGCGCCTCATCACCCGCATTCTGCCGGCGCCCTCCACGGCCGAACGACAAAAAGCGGCCGGGAGCGCCATGCAACACGCCGCGCGCCTCGGCGTGACCACGGTTCAGGGATCCTGCACCGCGGAGGAACTTGCGTTTTATCGCGCGCTGGAGCAGGAAGGCAAGTTGAAGTGCAGAATCTCCGCCTGGCATTCCGTCGCCGGCCCCGAGGATGTGGAAAAAATGGCCGGGGAGCCGAAACTGGACACGCCCCTTCTGCGCAGCGGCACGGCCAAACTCTTCAGCGACGGCTCCTTCGGCGCCAGCACCGCCTGGCTTTTCGAACCGTATGAGGGCAGCGCCGCTAACTTCGGCCTGGCCATCCATGCGCCGGAGATGCTGCAAAAGATGGTGACGCGGATCGATGCGCTGGGATGGCAGATGGCGATCCACGCCATCGGCGACCGCGCCGTCCATGAGACGCTGACGGCGCTGGAACGGGCACAGGCGGCAAATGCTGCGGGGGCGCGCCGTCACCGCATCGAACATGCGCAGATGGTACGCACTCAGGATATGCCGCGATTTAAAAAACTGGGCATCCTCGCTTCCCTGCAGCCATCGCATGCCATCGACGATTTGCGCTGGATCGCGGATCGCATCGGGACGCGCACGGCGCTGGCCTATCGCTACCGCTCTTTTGTGGAACACGGCATTCCCGTGGCCCTGGGCACAGACTGGACGGTCGAGCCCCTGACGCCTCTGTTGACGCTCTATGCCGCGGTGACCCGCGAAAAGCCCGGGGGCGGCCCGGCGGGAGGCTGGCATTCCCGGGAATGCGTCGGCCTCGCGCAAGCGTTGCAGGATTATACCCGGGGTTCCGCGTTCGCCATGGGGCGTGAAACCGTCCAGGGTGCCCTGACGCCCGGTTATTACGCCGATTTTATCGTGCTGGATCAGAACCTCTTCGAAACCAATCCGCGCGACTGGCTTGCGGCCGGGGTCGATGTGACGGTTGTGGCCGGTGAGGTGATTTACGACCGCAACAATGCTGTCGGTTGATGGATTCACGTCCGCCCGGAGCGCTGCATCTCACTATCCAAACTCCGCGGCGGTGCAGCAGTCGGCCTCCATAATTCAGGATAGATCACCTTTGCCGTTTGCAGTATGAGGAAGAGTCACTCTTGTCCGAAACAGTTTTTCGAAAATCATCTTGGACAGTAATTGACAGGCAGGCCGGTTTTTCGCATACCCAAGTAATTGATTTAAGACCATTTTGGCACTTTTTTTTCTGTATGATCTTGGACAGCAACTGAGCCTGTCTTAAAAAAGAGAAAGAAGACCTGATTTTCAAAACAAAATTGGAATTTGAAGATTTTACGGCCATATTTGCTCTTCGATTTTACGATTTTGCGTTTATCCTGGACAGCCGTGAGGAAGAGTATTTTGTTATAGGTCCCTGTAAACGGCCCCGTTTGCAGCCCCGCCTTCAGGCGGGTTTTTATTAAACCCTGGTGGATGAAGATGGCTACCCTAAAAGAACGCAGATTGGATGATTTGGCCATTTGGGAAAAAATCCCCCCCCTGCTGACGGCGGCAGAGCTCGGCGTCCCCGAGGCGGAGTGGGCGGTTTTTTGCGAACGCATGGCGAAACGCCTCGCTGCAGAGAGTGCCGACGTGGCGGCTGAGCTGGTGATCAACATCGACGGAGCGGCGCGCGGCAATCCGGGGCCAGCGGCCATCGGTGTGGTCATAAAGGACCGGGCGGACAACGTCATCCGCGAAATGCATCGCAGAATCGGCATCGCGACCAATAACGTGGCCGAATATCAGGCCCTGCTGGCGGCACTCGATTTGGCGCTGGAATTGAAGGGACGCGCGCTGCATATCCGTACCGACAGCGAGCTCATGGCCCGGCAGATAAACGGCCAGTATCGCGTAAAAAATACTCAGCTGCTCAAGCTCTATCACATCGCTGTGGAAAAACTGCACCACTTTGAGCATTGGCACATCGAACATGTGCCGCGGCAGAAAAATCGCCGCGCCGATCAACTGGCCAATCTCGCCCTCGACGGGCCTGAGTGAATGGATTGCTGGAGACGGTCCCCGCACGGCCGCAGGCGTACAGCGCTTCAACGGCGGTGCAACCCCTTGCCGGGCTTTGATCCGCCACCTTTCCGCCAGACTCGCCCAAATCCGGTGCGGAAGGCTCTGCACGGCCTCGCCGCCGGCCGGGTGGTGATCCGGACAGCCTGTCCTGGCACACCACTCTGTTTTGCAGCGAGACGCTGAGGCGGTGTTGGGTTTTGCATAAATCAGCATCATTTTTTACAGATTGACACAGGAACTCTGCCCATGTCCGAAATGAAAAAGCTCAAAGCCCGTCTGGAGCTCGAAGATGGTTCGGTATTTCACGGATTCTCATTTGCTGCGCCATGTTCCATTGCCGGTGAAGTGGTCTTCAATACCAGCATGGTCGGCTATCCGGAGAGTCTCACCGATCCTTCCTATCACGGCCAAATTCTGGTCCTCACCTATCCGCTCATCGGCAATTATGGCGTGCCGGAGAAGAAGATCATCGATCACATCGATCACGCCTTTGAATCGGATCGGATTCATATCCAGGGCCTGATTGTTTCCGAATATTCGTTTGACTACAGTCACTGGGATGCGAAAAAGAGTCTGGCTGCCTGGTTGTCCGATCACGACATTCCGGCATTGTACGGCATCGATACGCGCATGCTGACCAAGCGATTGCGCGACGAAGGCACCATGCTGGGGCGCATCGTCTTTTTTGCCGAGGAGCAGCATTTCTACGATCCCAACAAAATCAATCTGGTGGCGGAAGTCAGCACCGTTGAACCGGTCGAATATGGTCAGGGCGAAAAAACGGTCATTCTCGTCGACTGCGGCTGCAAATATAATATCATTCGCAGTCTGCTGAAATTCAACGTGCGGGTGCGGCGCGTGCCGTGGAATTACGATTTCAGCGGCGATGATTTTGACGGGGTTTTCATCTCCAACGGCCCGGGCGATCCCAAGATGTGCCGCGAGACGATCGAGACCTTGCGCAAGGTGATGACGCGCAACAAGCCCATTTTTGGCATCTGCATGGGCAACCAACTGCTGGCGCTGGCCGCGGGCGCTGACACCTACAAACTCAAATTCGGGCATCGCAGTCAGAATCAGCCCTGCGTCGAGGTCGGAACCAAACGGTGCTACATTACCTCCCAGAATCACGGATTTGCGGTGGATGGCCGCACGCTGCCAGACGGATGGGAACCCTGGTTCGTGAACGCCAATGACGGCACCAATGAGGGCATCCGCCACACCTCGCGGCCGTTTATGAGCGTTCAATTTCATCCCGAGGCGGCGCCCGGTCCGGTGGACACCCTGCTGCTGTTTGAGGATTTTTATCAGATGCTCGGGTGAGAGAGGCATATCCCGGGAGNNGAGAATATGCGTCAGACAAAAGAGAGGGTGTCCCGGGAGCGCCGGGCACCAGCCCGGCGCCCCGGAAACGACCTGTTGGGAAGAAACCGGCAGGCTTTAATGCGTAGTGGCTAATTAATGAACTCATAATACAACAGAGTAGAAGCAAGATGCTGACGAAACCCCAAAAAGTAATCATTCTCGGCAGCTCGGCGCTGAAAATCGGCGAGGCGGGCGAATTCGATTATTCGGGCAGCCAGGCCATCAAGGCGTTGAAGGAAGAAGGCATCCAGACCGTCCTGGTCAATCCCAACATTGCCACCATTCAGACTTCCGAGCACCTGGCCAACGAAGTCTATTTTCTCCCCGTGACCCCCTATTTCGTGGAACAGGTCATCCGCAAAGAAAAACCCGACGGCATTTTGCTGGGATTCGGCGGTCAAACGGCGCTCAACTGCGGCGTCGAACTGGAACGCGAAGGCATTTTGCGGCGCTACGGCGTCAATGTGCTCGGCACACCGGTCGAAGCCATCATGAACACCGAAGACCGCGACCTCTTCATCGCCAAACTGCGTCAGATCGACGTCAAAGTACCGCGCAGCCAGGCGGTTTTCACCATCGAGGAAGCCGTCCGGGTGGCCGAAGAGATCGGCTACCCGGTGATGATCCGCATCGCCTACGCCCTCGGCGGTCTGGGATCCGGCATCTGCCGTTCCGCGGAGGAGGTGCGCCAACGAGCCCGCAAAGCCTTCTCCCATGCCAAACAGATTCTCGTCGAGGAGTATCTTCTCGGCTGGAAAGAGATCGAATACGAGATCGTCCGCGATCAATACGACAATTGCCTCTCCGTGTGCAACATGGAAAACTTTGATCCCATGGGCATCCATACCGGCGAGAGCATCGTCGTCGCGCCGAGCCAGACCCTGAGCAACCGCGAATACCACCTGCTGCGCGAGATCGCCATCCGCACGGTGCGGCATCTCGGCATCATCGGCGAATGCAATATCCAGTATGCCCTGAATCCGCAATCCGAGGACTATCGCGTCATCGAGATCAATGCGCGGCTGTCGCGCAGTTCGGCGCTGGCGTCCAAAGCCACCGGCTACCCGCTCGCCGCCGTGGCGGCCAAACTGGCATTGGGGTACAGTCTGGTCGATCTGCCCAATTCCATCACCCGGGTCACCAAATCCAGCTTTGAGCCCGCACTGGACTATATCGTCGTCAAGATACCGCGCTGGGACCTGAAAAAGTTTCGCCTGGTCTCGAAGAAACTGGGTTCCGCCATGAAGTCGGTGGGCGAGATCATGGCCATTGGCCGCAAATTTGAAGAGGCCCTGCAAAAGGGCTTGCGCATGCTTGAAATCGGATTTGACGGCCTGGTGCTCAACCGCGCTCCTGAAACCGAAGACCTGCGCAAGGAATTGGCAGAACCGACGGACTTGAGGATTTTTGCCATTCCGGAAGCGCTCAAGCAGGGCATGAGCATCGACGAGATACACGAACTCACCCATATCGACCGCTGGTTTTTGTACAAGATCGGCAACATCGTCGAGATGGAACAGCATCTCAGGGAGGTGGGCGAGCAGCGCTGTCCGCGCGACATCATGCTGGAAGCGAAACAGATGGGATTCTCCGACCGGCAGATCGGCATGGCACTCGGCTGTGGCGAGAATGAAACGCGCCAGTTGCGCAAGAATTACGGCCTGGCGCCCTGCGTCAAACAGATCGACACCCTGGCGGCCGAGTATCCGGCGCAGACGAACTATCTCTATCTCACCTATAACGGTCAGGAAGACGATGTCACCTTCAATGTCCGCAATGGCGTCATGGTACTCGGCAGTGGCGCTTACCGCATCGGCAGCTCGGTGGAATTCGACTGGTGCTGCGTCAATACCGTGATGGCCTTGAAAAATCTCAATTATCACACCATCATGGTCAATTATAATCCCGAGACTGTCAGCACCGACTATGACGTCTGCGACAAGCTCTATTTCGATGAACTCTCCTTTGAAACGGTTTGCGACATTTATGAGAAGGAGAGACCCCTTGGCATCATCCTCTCCATGGGGGGGCAGATCCCCAACAATCTGGCATTGCGGCTGCATAATGAGGGGTATCGGGTTTTGGGCACTTCGGCCATGAGCATCGACAATGCCGAAGACCGTCACAAGTTCTCCAAATTGCTCGATGACCTGCATATCGATCAACCGGCCTGGGCGGAACTGACCTCCATCAAACGCGCCATCGAGTTTGCCGAAAAGGTCGGCTATCCGGTTCTGGTGCGGCCCAGCTACGTCCTCAGTGGCGCCGCCATGAGCGTGGCCTCGACGGATGCAGAACTGGAGAAATTCCTGAAAAAGGCGGCGATGATCTCCTCGGATCATCCGGTGGTGATCTCCAAATTCATCGAAAACGCCAAGGAGATCGAGATCGATGCCATCGGTCACGACGGCGAGCTGCTGGTTTACGCCATCAGCGAACATGTCGAAAATGCGGGTGTTCATTCCGGGGATGCGACCCTGGTGCTGCCGCCGCAGCGCACCTTTCTCGAAACGACGCGGCGGATCAAAAAGATCGCCCGGCAGATCGCTGCTGCGCTCAAGATCAACGGACCGTTCAACATCCAGTTCGTGGCCAAAGACAATGACGTCAAGGTGATCGAATGCAATTTGCGCGCCTCGCGCAGTTTTCCCTTCGTCTCGAAGATTTTTGACATCAACTTTATCGACCTGGCGACGCGGGTGATCATGGGCCATCATCCGCCGCGCATCGACCGCTCCGCTTTCGATCTCGAATACGTCGGCGTCAAGGCGCCACAATTCTCGTTCACCCGTCTGGTCGGAGCGGATCCGACCGTGGGCGTCGAAATGGCCTCCACCGGTGAAGTCGCCTGCCTCGGCGATGATTTCGAAGAGGCGTTTCTGCTCTCTCTGCTCTCGGTCGGCTACCGGCTGCCGGTTAAAAATATCCTGCTGTCGACGGGGCCCATCGAATCCAAGGTCGAATTTCTCGCCTCGACGCGCCAGTTGCATGAAATGGGCATGCAATTTTTCGCCACCCCCGGCACCGCGCGTTTCATGGAGGAGCATGGCATCCCCGCCCGGGTGCTGCACTGGCCGCTGTCGGAGAAGAAACCCGGCGCCGTGGAGTATCTCAGCGAACGTAAAATCGATCTGGTCATCAACATTCCCAAGAATGTTCAGGAAGAGGAATTGACCAATGATTATATCATCCGCCGCGCGGCGGTGGATTTTGCCGTTCCCCTTTTCACCAACATGCAGTTGGCACGGCGTTTTGTGGAAGCGATTCACCGCCATGCGCTCAAAGATCTATCGATAAAGAGCTGGCGCGAGTACAAGGAATCGGAGTGAATCCTGTGCCTGAACACACAAGAATGAAAAAAAATGCTTGCTGTTGTGCGCTAAAATGTCTAAAATCTTATAATATGGTTATTGCCGGAAAGGATTGAAAAATGCGCATCAACCCATTGATGTCCCTTGTTTTATTTATGTTCTGTGCCGGACTGATGGCGCAGGAAACGCCCGCCAAACGCACGGTGGCCGTTCTCTATTTTGACAACAACAGTCTGGTCAAGCAAGAGGAGATGGAACCGCTGCGCAAAGGGCTCGCCGATATGATGATCACTGAATTGAGCAAGATCGAGCAATTTCAGGTCGTGGAGCGCGCCAATCTCGAAAAAATCCTCGAGGAGATGAAAATGGGGCAGGCCGGCATGGTTGATGGGGAGCAGGTGCAGCAAGTCGGCAAGATGCTGGGGGCGGAAAATCTCATCCTCGGTTCCTACATGCTGATGTTCGACGGCAAGCTGCGCATCGATGCCCGGCTTGTGGAGGTTGAGACCGGCCGCACGCTCAAAGCCGAAGAAGAAACGGGCGCGCCCAAGAATCTGTCGCAGATGGTCGCCAATCTCGTCCGCCGTCATGCGGGGCACATGCAGGTCAAATTATCCTCGCAGCAGAGCAAGGCACTGAGCGAGCCGGAGAACAAGTCTTTCGAAGCCTCTCTGCTCTACGCGCGTGGTCTGGCCTACGAGGATGCGCACGACTATGCCAATGCGCGCAAAATGTACCAGCAGGCCATTAAACTGAATCCCAAATTTGTACGCGCCAGAACCCGCTTGAAAGCGCTTCTGCAAAAATAACCTGATCTTCAAGGCTGCGCGAGCACATGTTGAGGCATCATTATGTTTAGACACCTTTTGCGCTACGCCGGCGTTTTTGGCGCTGGATGGATAATTATATTGCAGGGCTGCGCGCCCGTTCCCAAGCACGGTCCGGGGCGTGATCTGATCGAGGCCGGCCGCTATGCCGAGGCGGTGCGACCGTTGAAGAGGGCGATCGCTCAGGACTATCGCGATATCGAGGCGATCCGCGACATGGGGATCGCCATGTACCACACCCGCAAGTTGAATCTCGCCCAGGGTTTTCTCCGTCTCGCCCTCAGCCGTCACCCGGATGATCTCATTGCCACCTGTTATCTCGGCATGGTCTATGAAGAACGCGGACAACGCGATGCCGCCATTCAGCAGTACCTCACCTATGTCGAGAAGGGTCCGCGCAATAAACAGCGCGGGCTCATCGCCGGCCGGCTGCAAGTCCTGATGCGGCAGCGCATGGCGGCGGAGGTCAAAGCGCTGATCGCCCAGGAAACCGCGCTCGACGTCAGCCAGACGCCGGAGAATTCCATCGCGGTGCTCTACTTCGCCAATCTCAGCCAGAATCCCGATTACACCGTCCTGCAAAAGGGCCTCACCGACATGATCATCACCGATCTCGCCAAGGTCAGTGGCCTGACCGTGGTGGAGCGCGCCCGGTTGCAGATGCTCATCGATGAGATCGGGTTGGGCATGAGCGGCCTGGTCGCCGAAGAGACCGCACCACGCATGGGAAAACTGCTCGGCGCGGCACGGGTGGTGCAAGGCACTTTTTCCGGCGCCACGGGCGATGACATTCGCATCAACGCCGGCATCACCCAGACGCGGGAAGGCATCTTTTTGCCCGCGGATCATATCTCCGGCACCATTCAGGCATTTTATCAGCTCGAGAAAGATGTCGTCTTCAATATCATCGATGCCATGGGCATTCAATTAAGCCGGGCCGAACGCGAAGCGATTCAGAAAATTCCCACCGCCAACCTGCTGGCCTTCATGGCTTACTGCCGCGGACTCGATTACGAAGACAAAGGCCTGTACGGCGAAGCGCGCGACGCCTTCCAGTCGGCCGCCAACATCGATCCCGGTTTTGCTGCCGCCATGCGCGCTGTGGAACGGAGCCAGGTTTTCGCTGATTTCACAGCGCGGCCGCCCGCGGTCGCGCCCTCCTTGCTCGTGGAAACCCGGGAGACCCGCTTGAGCGAATCAGGGGTGAATTTGCCCGCCGCAGAGACACCGGAATATGGCAGTCAGGATATCCTCAGCCGGACGGCGGCCAATACCACCCCCGGTTTCGTCCCGGGCATCGAGTCGCGCAAGCCGACGACCGAAGGGGATGGCGCCATCATCGGCGGCAGCGCACCCATCGAGGTGCGCATTCATTTACCCCTCAAACCCTAACGCATCGCAGGACACGCATCATGGACTCCCCTATCTTTTCGTCTCTCTACAAAAATCTCCTGACCTGCCGGGATATCTTGTTTCTGATGCTGTTTTGCATTTCCGTGGCCGTGGAGGCGCAAACCGGTGTACTGGAACGCCAGAACAAGGGTGTGGCCATGCCCGCGGTATCGTTTCAATGGTGGAAGGTCGAGGAGACGAAGATTCATCAGTTCGCGATCCCGGTCACCTTCAGCTATCCGGTGAATGAAAAATTGCAGTTGAATCTGGCCACCTCACCGGCCTTCAGCACCCTGGAGAGTCGCGGCAGCGCCTCGTTGAACGGTCTCTCTGATACCCGTTTCAGCGGCAACTATCTTTTGCATGAGGAACGTGTCATGGCCACTTTTGGCGTGAATTTGCCCAGCGGCAAACATGCGCTCAAAAGTGAAGAATTCGTCGTCGCCAATGTCCTCGCCCTGCACGCCTTTGATTTCATGACGCCTATTCTCGGGCAGGGATTTGATATCAGCGCCGGACTGGCCACCACCTTCAAGATGCCAACGCTGGTGCTGGGACTGGGGGCCGGGTTCCTCATGCGCGGACCTTTTTCACCCATTGAAAATGCCAGCGACAAATACAATCCAGGCGATGAAATCACCCTTTCTTTGGGGCTCGATTATCCGATGCGGCAGAAGAAAAAATTGATGTTCGATGTCAGTTACACCCTCTATACGGCGGACAAGGTCGAGAAGAATGAAGTCTTTCAGGCCGGCAACCGCATCTCGTTTCAGGCCATGGCGTATATGCCGGGCGAGCGCGCGACACTGCTCTTTTCCGTCCGCGATCGCATCCGCGCGAAAAACAAACTGGCTTCCGGCCAGGATTTGATCCCGGAACGGCAGAACAGCAATGGCAACGAGATCGAGATTCTGGCGACACTTCTGCTGCCGCAGCGCCAGGGCTGGACGCTCCGCGGCACCGTGGAGGGCCGCTTTTATTCCAATAACGCCTATGATGCCGGCGGCGCCACCATCGGCGGTGCCGGCATCGGTCTTGGCTACCCGCTCTCCCCCCAAACAACCTTCGACATGGAAGCACGATTCTACGTCGGATCGCTGGACACGGGATTTGACCCGGTGAACACCACGGGGTTGCGGCTGCTGGGTGGACTCAAAGTACGTTTGTGAGGTGAACATGCTGACGAAAAAAGTGTTACTGTTATCAGGTCTTGCCCTGCTCCTCAGCATGGGATGCGATCGGGCCGTCCATGAACCGGGTGCCTTCGGCCCTCTGCGCCTCCATTTCAGATATGTCGATGCACCCTCCGATCCCTCCATTTTTAACCCCGTCCAGCCAACGACCGCCCATCTGGCCAGGTCGAGCCGCCTGGTCACAGATCAGGTACTGCTGCTCCACTGTGATGATGAATCCTTGTATGTCGGCCGGGATGCCACCCGTTATGGGAATGATTTTGAACTCTTTGAAGTGCGCAGCGACTCCTCGGCCACGCCCGCTTTGAAAAAGGCTTTTGCCTTCAACGGCGACAATTCCTATGGCATCTCCCGGTATTTTGGCGGCGGCGCCAGCGTCCTGCACGGCACCCATGGTGTGGAAATTTCGTTCTATATGTATATGGATAACGCCGAAGCCTATTATGAACAGCGCCTTTTTGATTGTCACGACAACCTCGGTGGCTACACCATCGGCACGAATTATGGCCACCTCTTTTTCAGTGTGCACCAGAATGGCATGACCGTGCTGGTCTCCGGCACGACGCGGTTGCTGCCCATGACCTGGTATCGGGTCGCCGCCCGCTTCGACCAGACGAATTTGACGCTGCAGCTCAATGGCACGGCGGAAGGGAGCACGCCCATCACCGGTCCCATCACCGCCTCACGCCGCGCTGTGGTTTTGGGCGCCGGCTGGAACGGCGATATGATCGGTTATGGTTTTGCCGGGCGTCTCGACGAGATCTCGGTGCGAACTACGGTGGATTATGTCGATTTCGATCTGATCCGTCTGGCGGTGATCGATCTCTCCGCGTATGAAACCCAGAATGCGTTTTATGGTTCTGCGGCCTGGCAGGCCTATTGGGCGGAACTGGAAACCGTATTGGCGAATCCGACCCATATTCCCACCTGGGATGCCTACATGGGCTTGTGGTCGCGCCACTTCGATGTGCTTTCCGAGCAAAACCTCACCCTGAGCGGCGCCTTTGCCCAGGGCACCATCCGCGGCGTCGAGGGGATGAACCTGCTCGCCGTGGTGGGCGTGGAGAAGGGTGTGATCACCTACACCGGCCAGGGTTTTGTGCGGGTGCTGGGCGCGGCGGTCACGGATGCTCATCTGGAAATGTGGCCGTGGAATGAGGGGATGTAGATCGT
>DCUM01000106.1 GCA_002327255.1 bacterium UBA2214
ACGCATTTGTAGGAGCGCTCTCCAGGGCGCGATCTTGCCGCAGGGCGAATCTCCGCAGGGCGATCTCCGCAGGACCAATTTCCGGCTAAAATCCGATCCCCAGCGCAAACCGGTTGACGCCATCAAAGACCTTAAAGCTGGAATAGCTGTAATCAAAGGCGATGGCGCTGCCGCCCATGACGGCATTGAGGCCGACGCCGGCGGACCAGGAGGCGATATCCTGATTGGACTGATAGCCACCCCGCAGGGCAAAGCGCTTCATGAAGAGATACTCCGCGCCGACATTGACCCGTTCCGAATAATTATTCGGATGCAGAAAATCGACCGCCAGCGTCAGCTGATGATCTTCATTGTCGCCATCGCGGAGAAAATCGTAAAGATCGACGGCCGCGCCCATGACGAAAGTCAGCGGCAGCTGTTCGTTGATCTCCTCGCGCTTGAGATTCGAGGTGAAATTGCGGATGGCCATGCCGAAGCGAAAGCTCTTCAATCCCGCATAATACTTGACGCCGGCATCGAAGACGAGCTTGGAGGCGTTATTCTCCTTGACGCTGCCGCCCGCCATGGCGGTGGTGCCCAGGTTCTGGCCGGCGATGCGCGCATTGCCGGCGATCAAAAACTGGGTGCTGATGGCGCGGCCGTAACTGATGCCGAAGGCATAAGCGCCGACGTTGCCGGCCAGACCATTATCCTTGTAGCCCCCCGGATAGAGCGCCCTCTCGGAGTCGTCGAGCAAAGAAGTGGCATGGATGTCGCCGTAATCGACGCTGAGAAAACTCACGCCCACGGCGCCATACCTTCCCATGTCATACGATACGGCGCCGGCCATGTAGTTGATATCCGCGATCCACTGCACCGTATAGAGCCGCACATCGAATCGGCTTGCGGATTCAGCCAGGCCCGCCGGATTGTAAAAGATGCTCTCCGCGCCGCGGCCGGCGCCGCAAAAGGTCTCCCCCATGCCGCTCGCCCTGGCGGACAGCCCCACCTGAAGAAAATTCATGGTACTCTGGGCGATTTTGTTCAAACCCACCCGGGCTTGCAGCGCCGGCACCGTCAACAGCAGGGCGATCAGGATAAACCTGGCTCTCAAACAGGTATTCATAGACGCGTTCTCCTCTTATCCGGATCACCGGACTATCATGAGTTTTTGATAGGCCATCTCGCCATTGGGCTTTTGAAAGACCACGATATAGACGCCGCTGCTGATCACCTGCTGATTGCGGGTGATCATGTCCCAGAAATCGTTGCCCGCTTCCACCGGACTGTCGTGATCGATGGTCTGGACCAGATCGCCGTTCTCGGTATAGATTCTGATCTGCACCACGCCCGGCAGGTTGTAGAACATGATGCCGCGCTGGTCCGCCCATCCGGTTCTGGCGAGGAGCGGATCGTTGATGTTGTAGGGATTGGGCACCATGCGAATCCTGGTGAGATCGTTCTGGGAAAAATAGGGCGGCTTGATGCCGAAGCGGGTGAGCTGCAGCGCCCGGCTGGAGTAGATGATCTTGCCGCGGCTGAGGGGATCGGCGAGCGGATCGTTGTCGCCGATTTTCGCCCTGGCCTGCACATAATAATAGTACTGGGCGCCGATCATGATATTGCGATCGCTGTAGAGGTGTTCCGCGGCTTTGTCCCCGGGTCCGGAGGTGTAAATTTCCTCATAAAAGAGGGTATCCAGCGCCGAAAGACGGCGCATGATGCGGTAGCCGGCAAAATCGGGGCGGCTCTCCGCTTCCGGGTCGCTCCACCTGATCTCCACGCCGGTGCCCAGGCCGGTGATGGATACGGAAACAGGCGGAGGCGGCGCCATGGGAATCCTGTATCCGGTGCTGAAATTCCATTTGGCGCGCCAGGCGCTCTTCATCACCGAGTCGACGCCGGTGCTGAGCCAGCGATCCTTGCGCAGGTCCACTTCGGTGGCATCCAGGGGAAAGGCAAAATTGTCGGGCAGGAAGCCGGTGCGGGCATTGGGGAGTCCGGGCGGATCTTCCAGCGTGCCGTTGAGCCACTTTTTGCCGACCGTTTGCGCCGTCTGCAAATCGATGCCGGAAAAACCGCTGGCGAAGACCAGACGCAACTTTTGCCCCGGACAGAAGAGATAGGGTCCAAAGGTGGAAAACATCTTGGAATTGTTGGCCTGGGTGGTTCCCGCGGGATGGGCCGAATAATCCGGTTTGCCCTGTTCATCGCTATTGGCGGCGTGATGGGTGCCCGGCCAGGTATTGCCGCTCATGGGAAAAAAATCGGAATAGGCGCCGCGAACGGCCCAAAAGTTTTTATCGCCGTATTCATCGCCCTCGACGTTGTACGGGAACTTGGTGGCCGTGCCCATATAGGTGATCCTGGGCTGGAGAAAATCATCGCGGTCCTCGGTGGCATTCCCATAGGGTTTTTCGGAGGCGTGCAGGATGCTGTACCAGACGAATTTGTGGTTGATGAGACGGCCGCCTTGCGAGGCGACGGGCGCGCCCATGCCGTCCCCCGGCGCCGCCGGATCATCGGCGCTGTATTCGTAAAACACCCGCAAGCTGTCGCCGACGCGTCCGCCGTAGTAATGCTGCCAGGTGGTGGCGGGGTTGTAGCGTTCACTGCTGCCCGGCTGCGGATTGAGCGCGTTGGAGCGATAGGAATTGTAGCCATTGGACTCCACATTGATATGAAAATCCTTCAGCGTGTCCTTGCTGGTGTTGGTCAATTCGACATCGAGGATGAGATAATCATCGTTGCGGGACTGGCTCCAGGCCATGATCTGACGTCTGACCTGGACGCCGTAGACATTCTGCGTCGTCACCCGGACGATCTGATCGCAGGTCAAATCGCCAAACGGCGCAGGATCAACCACCCCAAAGATGTCCAGCGTATCCCTTTTGAAATCGATGGTGGGTTCGGTATAGTCGTAACGGACATAATTGGTCATGCGTTCGACCACCTTGCCGAACTTCATGAATTCGTTGATGGGACCATAGATCGCCACCGTATGCAGCGTGTCGATGGGATCGCGCCAGTTGGTGGTGGCCATCTTGAATCCGGCGCCTACCCAGAGATCCTGTTCCTGGCCGCGGATGCCGATGAGGTCGAGATCGTTGGGAAAAAAGACCGCGCGATAGTCGAAATTGCCCTTGTCGCCGTTGGCGGTCACGCCTGCCCAGACGCGGCCGGTTTTGATCATCGCCGTCTCCAGTTCCGGCTGCTTCTGCGCCA
>DCUM01000240.1:0-1947 GCA_002327255.1 bacterium UBA2214
CGTTTTTCTTTCAAGCTGAAGCAGTCATTGCCGCAAAATATCCACCATGCGTTCGCTGGCATGCCCGTCCCACAGCGGCGGGATGCCCTTGCGCCGGTATCCGCCATCGAGGGCGAGATGCGCCTGTTCGACGATGGCCTGCGTCGCCAGCGGCACCAGCCGGTTGCTGCCCAGGGTGATGGTGACGGGCCGCTCGGTGTTCTCGCGCAGCGTCAGACAGGGAATGTCCAGCCAGGTCGTCTCTTCCTGAATGCCGCCGGAATCGGTGATGACAAAGGACGCTTCACTCAACAATCTCAGAAACGGCAGGTATCCCAGCGGCGGCACGGTGATGAGATTCTTCCACGATTTCAGGTTTTCACTCATGCCGAACGCCGCAATCCTCTTTTCGGTGCGCGGATGGATCGGAAAGATCACCGGCCGCTCGCGCTGCAATTCGCCGACGGCGTCGAGTATGGTCTGCAGCATCCCGGGATGATCGACGTTGGAAGGCCGGTGCAGCGTCATCAGGGCATAGCCGTGCGGCGCGACGCCCATCTCCTCCAGCACCGGCAGCGCCCGCGCTTTTTCCAGATGCGCCACCAGCGAATCGATCATGACGTTGCCGGTGAAGAATATTTTTTCCGGCGCCACGCCCTCCTGCGCCAGATGATCGAGTCCGCTCTGTTCGGTGACGAAGAGCTGGTCGGCGACGGCGTCGGTGCAGATGCGGTTGATCTCCTCCGGCATGGTGCGGTCGAAACTGCGCAGGCCGGCCTCGACATGGGCGATGGGAATGTGCATCTTGGCGGCCACCAGGGCCGCGGCCAGCGTCGAGTTGACGTCTCCCACCACCACGATCTGATCCGGCCTGATTTCGGCGAAGAGTCGTTCCAGTGCGATCATGACCGCGCCGGTCTGTTCCGCATGGGTGCCCGAGCCGACGCCGAGGTATTGATCCGGCTCCGGCATGTTCAAATCCTCGAAAAACGTCTGCGACATCTTGCGGTCATAATGCTGACCGGTGTGGACGAGGATGGGCCGCAGGTCTGAAAATTTCTGCATGCAGCGGTGGATGGGCGCGATCTTTACAAAATTGGGCCGGGCGCCGACGACGTTGACGATGGTGCGCTGGGACATGCGGGGCTCCGTCTAGAGATCGCGTTTGTAGTTTTGTTTGTAGAAGGCCAGATACTCGCCGGTTTTCAGCTTTTCCCACCACCACGGATTGTCCCGGTACCATTGAATGGTCCGGGTCATGGCCTGCTCGAAGGAGTATTTGGGACTCCAGCCCAGGCCGCGGATTTTTCCGGTATCGACCGAATATCGGCGGTCGTGGCCGAGACGGTCCGCCACATAGGTCATCAGGCTTTTCGGCTTGTTCAACTCGCGCAGGATGATGTCGGTGATCTCGAGATTGGTCAGCTCATTGCCGGCGCCGATGTTGTAGACCTGCCCGTCGCTGCCGTGCTGCTCGAGAAAATCGATGGCATCGCAGTGATCCATCACGAACAACCAGTCGCGCACATTCTTGCCGTCGCCATAGATGGGCAGGTTCTTGTCCACCAGGGCATTGGTGACAAAGAGGGGGATGAGTTTTTCCGGATACTGATAGGGACCATAGTTGTTGGAACAGCGCGTGATGATCACCGGCAGGCCGTAGGTGACAAAGTAGGAGAAGGCGAGACGGTCGGCGCCGGCCTTGGAGGCCGAATAGGGGCTGGAGGGCTCGAGGCGGTCGTTTTCGGTGAAAGAGCCGTCGAGGATGCTGCCGTAGACTTCGTCGGTGCTGATCTGAATGAATTTTTTGACGCCGTGTTTCTTCGCGGCTTCGAGGAGCACAAAGGCGCCATAGATGTCGGTTTTGATGAAATCATCGGGCGCGCCGATGGAGCGGTCGACGTGGCTCTCGGCGGCAAAGTTGACAACCACCTCCACGCCGGCCATGTGCTGATCGACCAGGGCGGC
>DCUM01000240.1:1952-8286 GCA_002327255.1 bacterium UBA2214
TCGAGGTTGCCGGCATAGGTGAGTTTGTCGATGTTGATGATTTCGATCTCCTGACCGTATTTGTCGAAGAGATAGTGGATGAAATTACTGCCGATGAATCCGGCGCCGCCGGTGACCAGATAGCGTTTCATGCTCATTCCCGAGGTTATGTGAAGATTTGGGGTTGCTCATTTGCTAAAAAAATACTAACTTGAAATGTACAAACCACCCTGTTAAAAGTCAATTTGAATTTTGTGCCGCTGGTAGCGCCCTTTTTGCTGTTTTGTTCCATCCATGGCGGGCAATCGGCCCCTGAAACGAACGGCGCCCGGCATCGCCAGGGTGGTATATCCCTCCACGGCGCTTTATGATATACAGGATTGCCTGGTTTTTGCGGAAGGATTCCGCGCGTTCCGCCAAGTGCACGCGGGGAGGAGATTTGCTGATACCCGCGCGACCCGGTGCTCCGGCGGGGTTCAGCGGCAGGCATGCGGTGACCAGCGGCCGGGCAAACGCATAAAAGTAACACGACACGCTCTGCAACGACGTTTTCAATGAAGGATTTCCATGGCGCAAAAAATATTTCGCACGGCCCTGGCTCAGATCAACCCGACCGTGGGCGATCTGGCCGGCAATCAAAAAAAGATTCTCGATGCGCTGCATCTGGCCGCCGGGAACGAATGCGATCTGGTGGCCTTTCCGGAATTAGGCATCACCGGCTATCCGCCGGAAGACCTGCTGCTGCGGCGTCAATTCATCCACGATCAGCGCGAAGCGGTTCGCGAAATCGCCGCGCAGGTCGGTGATCTCCTCTGTGTCATCGGCTGCATCGACGAGGTGCAGGGCAAACTCTTCAATGCGTCGACGGTTCTGCACCGCGGTGCACGCATCGCCTCCTATCACAAGGTGCATCTCCCCAATTACAGCGTCTTCGATGAAGAGCGCTATTTCGAAGCGGGCCGTCAGCCGCTGATTCTCGATCTCGGCGCGGTGCGCATCGGCCTCAGTATTTGCGAGGATATCTGGATCGCGGGGAGCGTGGTGGATAGTGAGGCGTTGAACGGTCAGGCCGATATCCTCCTCAATATTTCCGCCTCACCCTATCACATTGGCAAGAGCGAGGGGCGCCTGCAGCTGATGCGGGAGCGGGCGCTGCGCACCCACAGTGCGGTGGCCTATGTCAATCTCGTCGGCGGACAGGATGAACTGGTCTTCGATGGCCAGAGTCTGGTCCTCTCGGCCGACGGCCGCCTGCTGGCCGCCGGGGATGCGTTTGCGGAGGATTTCATCGTGGTGGATTGGCCGCTTGCGGAGATCGCTGCTGCGCGTCCCGGACGCGCCGCCCTCGGCCAGGGTGCGGCTGCCGCCCTGCAGCCGGTCCAGGTGATCGCCGTGGATTTCCCGTTCACGGACAAGAAAACGGCCGCTTTCAATCCCCGTACCGCCGCGCCGATTTTGCACGATTTCGAAGAGATCTATCAGGCCTTGCTGCTCGGTATCAGGGATTATGTCGCCAAGAACGGGTTCGAAAAAGTGGTGCTCGGTTCCAGCGGGGGTATCGATTCCGCCCTGGTCGCGGTGCTGGCGGTCGACGCCCTCGGCGCCGCTCAGGTCAAGACCGTGGCCATACCGTCGCCCTTCTCCTCGGCGGGGAGCATCGCCGATGCGCGGCAACTGGCTCAAAATCTGGGCGTAGAGCTCATCGAATACCCGATTCATGCCGCCCTGGCGGCCTATGAAGAGACGCTGGCGCAGACCTTCGCCGGGCTGCCGCGCGACATCACCGAGGAGAATCTCCAGGCGCGCATCCGCGGCAATCTCCTCATGGCGCTTTCCAACAAATTCGGCTGGATGGTGCTGGTGACCGGCAACAAGAGCGAGGTGAGTGTCGGCTACTGCACCATATACGGCGACATG
Organism: bacterium UBA2214; assembly: GCA_002327255.1. GTDB lineage: Bacteria > Zhuqueibacterota > Zhuqueibacteria > Residuimicrobiales > Residuimicrobiaceae > UBA2214. The sequence continues at coordinate 3,849 of DCUM01000240.1, forward strand.
GCGGGCGGTTTCTCGCCGCTCAAGGATGTCTTCAAGACCATGGTCTATGAACTGTGCGACTATCGCAATAAAAAAGCGGGATACGACCTCATCCCGCGTGCGATCATCACCAAGGCGCCGTCGGCTGAGCTGCGGCCGAACCAGACGGATCAGGACTCACTGCCGCCCTACGACGTGCTCGACGCCATCCTCGAATGTTACGTCGAACGGGAGATGGGCGTGGCCGAGATCGCGGCCCGGGGCTTCGACCCCGGGGTCGTGCGTCAGGTGGCGCGGCTGGTGGATATGGCCGAGTACAAACGCCGTCAGGCGGCCCCGGGGATCAAGATCACGCCGCGGGCGTTCGGCAAGGACCGGCGCATGCCCATCACCAACCGCTACCGCAGCATCTGACCGGCGCCATTCACAAACCACCGGGCCCACGAAAATCGCCGGGTCGAGTCCCATGCCTGAATGGCGTGATTCCTGATCCAAAAATCTCCTGCCCGGACAACCGCGCGTCAAACGAAGCGGTGGCCGTCTGTTCGTTCACGCTGTGACTTCCGGCGTTCCTGCGGCATCTGATTCAGATTGAAAATGGTGCCATGCTGCACGGATTTGCCGCAGCATCGCTTCTTCAGGCCTTGAGGAGCCGGAAAATCGGATTTTTGATGCTTTTGGGCATTTTACTGCGCAAGAAAAAAAAGATCGACAGTGCCGATTTGAAGAAAAAGTCGTAGAGGTTCAGCCGCGGACCAAGCTGGCATTTTGCCAGAAGCGCCGCCAGCGGCGTCAGGCGCGGATAGAGCGCTGCGATCCGAAAGATGCGGAAATAAAATTCCAGCTCTTTGCGCGTGATGGTTGGCAATTGCACGGTCGAGACGGGTTCAAAAAAAGAAGAAGTCGCCTTGCTGGTCAGATAGCCGTACTTTCGGCACTGGTCGTATAGCTCAGTACCCGGATAGGGCCGGAACATGCTCACATGCAGCTTGTCGGGTTTTATTTTTTGATTGAGCGCGATGGTTTCCTGGATGGTGGCGACGGTTTCGCCGGGGATGCCGACCATGTTATACGCGAACGTTTTGATGCCCGCCTTTTTCGCCATGGCGAAAGCGTCTGTTATGCTCTTTTTATCCATGTTCCTGTGCAGTACTTGCCGCCGCAACTGATCGTTGCCCTGCTCGACGCCCATCCTGACTTCGGTGCAGCCGGCTTGTGCCAGGGCGTCGATGATGGCTTCGTCGAATGAACCGACGCGCAGGTTGCAGGCAAAGGGCAAGCCGATCTCCCGGGTGTACATCGCCGTGAATTTATTGAGCCAGTTGGCGTTCAGGGCGAAGGTATCGTCCTGAAAGCAGATCGATTCGATGCCGTTGTACGCCGATAAAACCGCCTTGATTTCTGCAATCAGGTGCTCCTGGCTGCGCCAGCGCACAAAGCGTCCCGGCGCCAGATTCAGCAACTGGCTGTTGATGCAATAGGAGCAACGAAACGGACACCCTCTGCCGGCCATGAAATCGGCGCGGTGGTCCTTGTCGAGGACGCGTTGATAATCGAACAGGCTGCGGTCGGAGAAGGGCAGTGCATCGAGGTCGTGGAGCAGCTTGCCGGGGGCGTTTTTTATCAGTTCGCCATTTTGGTGCGCCCAGAGGTTGGCGATCCGCTGCAGGGGGACGCCGTTGATCACATCCACCAGGGCGTTTTCGCCCTCTCCGAGACATAAGACATCCACCCAGTTGATCACCTCTTCGGGGGCGACGGTTGCATGCACGCCCCCGGCGATGGTATAAATCCCGTATTTCTTTGTGTATTGCATGATCTCTTTGGCGAGACCGGCAGAATCCGAGGCGAAGGAAAACGCCAACAGGTCGGGTTTGCTGGCCGCCAACTTGCGGTCAATGGCTTTCCTGTCGAGACGCGCCAATTGCAGCAATGCGGTACCATGGCCGGATTGCCTGACTTGCGCGGAGAGTTGCGCGACGCCATGATGATAATCCAGGTCAAAATATCTCGATTTTGCGGACGGGAGTATAAACAGGATATTCATGCTCTCTTCCTCCATATTCAATCCATTTTGGATGGTTCAGGAATTGATCCGCGTGTGCTGCTGTATGGCTGCCGGCTCGTCTGGTTTTAAAGAATGCAGTGGCGACACCAGTCAGACCAAATGGGTGCGAAAAAGGGACCCTGCGGCCCGGCAGCGGCTCATAACAGGCAGGAAACAGGCATACCTGGCAAAGGTCGAGCAAGCCGTTGCAGCACACGAGGAAGCGATGGAGGTTTTATCTAGATGAGCAGAATGCAGTTTTTCAGATAGAGGATTTCGGAGCGGATCAATGGCAGATAGAGACGCGTATCGGAATGCTTGAAAAAAGAAAACGAGCAATCTTTTATTTCTGCATCATGATGCAAGAGGGGGCTGTCGACGTCGTAAATGACGGATGGTGCGGTTTGTGGCGCCCGCAGTGTATCCGGTTCGGGTGGAAAATGGATGATGGGAGAGGCATCGTCATTTTGACAGTCATCGATCAGGGCCAGCAACTCACCCTCTTCGAGCTGATAAAAATTGCGGCTGGTGGCGACGTTGAGTAAATTGGCGGCATCGATGAGAAAAATGAGACACAGCGCCCAGCACCAGAGAACCGCGGTGGAGGATAATTTTTTTCTGAATCGAACCACGCCAAAAGCCCTTTACGCTAATATTCATGGATCATGCGTGACCGGTAAAAATTTCCGGCGCCCTGTCATAAACCGTCGGAGGCGCAGCCCCCGCCGGGTTGCCAGTGCCGGAGTTGTGAAAAAAGGTCCGCTCTGTGTGTTCGTTTTCAAATCGTGACCGGTGTTTGCAGGGACCCACAGGTTCATGGCGCTGCGTTGTGTCATCGCTGATGAAGGGTTCCGGTCATGGCCTTCATCCAAAGTTATACCCGCATACTCATTTATCCGCGGAAAACGATACCATGTGCTCGAGATTGTTTATATCGTTTTTTTTGCCTATATTGTGCCAGCCGCCACTCACGCTCTTCTTCTGTCCCGCATAAAATCCGGCGCTGTACCAGATCAGGCTCAGCAACACCAGCGGCAGCAGGAGCAGATAGAGCAGGAATTGCAGCGCACTGGAACGCAGGATGTGCGCGCCAATGGTGAATATCCGGACCAGCGGAATGAGCGGGATGAGGATGGGATATTCGACAAAGATGTGCCCCTGGACCCGGTTGAGTTTGCGGTTCTGCGCCGCTCCGACGCCGAGGTCGTACTGGTTGCGGAGGATTTTTTTGAGCTGCGTGCGGTTGCGATGCCAGATGACGGCTTTGGCGGTCCAGTAGAGCGCCTGCCCGCTGGCGTGGATTTTGCGAAAATACATATTATCGCTGCCCTTGACCTGATCAGCGAATTTGCCATAGGTGTTGAAAATTTCACGCCGGAAGGAGACATTGCCCGTGCCAAAAAACTTCTTTTTGGTCGTGGCATGGGGGGTCATCAAATCGCTGCATTCCATGAGGTAGTCCAGCGTGCCGAAGAGGCTCCACCGCGTGCCGTTTTTGACCACACCACCGACCACGGGATAGCCCTGGTGATGAGCGGCAACCAGTTCGCTGAGCCAGTGGCGGTCGACGATGCAATCGGTGTCGGTGAACGCGAATATTTCGCCACGGGCGATTTCAATGCCGGCATTCCGCGCCGTGCCGGGATAAGCGCGTTCCTGGAGCGCCACGACGCGGGTTTGCGGAAAACGCTCCTGTACGAGTTCCACGGTGCCGTCGCCGCCCGAGTCGACGACGATGACTTCATACGGAAATTCGGTTTCCTGCGCATAGACCGAAGCCAGGGCATCGAGGATATAGCGCCGGTGCTTGTAGGAGGCGATGATCACCGAAACCAGCGGTGTTTGACTTTCTGACATGAAGGCTCCGCAGCGGATAAGGGACATGAATTTTAAAAAAAGGGTATTCCAACGAACACCCTGCAAGTCGTGTGCACCCACAAGGAATCGAACCTTGAACCTACTGATTAAGAGTCAGTNNGTCAGTTGCTCTGCCAATTGAGCTATGGGTGCGGTTTTCCCGTGACTAATTTATCATTTTGTACGCTCTTTTACAAGCAAAATATTTATCAGGCCTCTTTATTGCCCTGGTTTCTCCAGGCATCACGGCCGTCACACAAATTTTTCCCTATTAGCAGAAGGAGAGCAGCGCTTGCCGGAAATGTCTTTTATGGAATTGGTCAGAAAGCGGCGCAGTGTGCGCCGCTTTCGCACGGATGTCATGGTACCCGTCGATTTGTTGCAGCAATGCGTTGAGGCGGCGCGGCTGGCGCCTTCGGCGGAGAATGTGCAGCCGTGGCGTTTTCTCATTGTCGACGAGCCCGATCTCAAAAGTGCGTTGTCTGCCGCGGCCTTTTCGGGGGTTTACCGGTTCACGCAATGGGCGGCCAGGGCGCCGGCGCTGGTGGTGCTGTT